>CBFCYS010000121.1:0-8066 GCA_965602215.1 uncultured bacterium | reverse complement strand
TAGGTAAATCTCGACCGGAATAGCCACGATTTAGGAGGAATCCCATAATGGCGAAAGACCCGGTTTGTGGCATGGAAGTCGACGAGGCGAACCCGCAGGCGACGACGGATTATCAGGGAACGACGTACTACTTCTGCGCCCCGGGCTGCAAGGTGGCCTTCGAGGCCGACCCGGGCAAATACCTCGGCGGCGAAGAGAAGAAGGACTGCGGCTGCTGCGGCGGCTAGGGGTCACTCTCGGCGAAATAAGGCCGGCCTTGATTCAAGGCCGGCTTTTTCTTGTAACGAATAAAACTCGCCCGCGACCTACTTGTAATATCGGAAGCGGGTACTACTCGAGCGGGCCCGAACGTTCAACGCACGTGATGCCGAAGCGCTCGAGCTCGGCCAGGACCGGTTCGTAGATTTCGGGCACCACCGGTATTTGAACGCCCGTCAGCGTTATTTTCCCCTCGAGGATTAACCGCGTCGCTATCGCCGCGGGGAGGCTCACGGTACGCGCCATCGCCGAGTCGCCGCCCGGTACGCCGAAGTCGACCAGCGTCGACGTGACGCGCTCGCCGCGGCCGTCGTAGTCGACGTCGAACTCGTGGTGCAGCACGATCATGTCACGCTCGCCCTCGGCGTAGGGACACTTTTCGGCCAGCCGCTCGGCGAGGACGTCCATCGGCGAGGCCTCGGCCTGCGGGACCGGCTCGTCCGAAAAGAAACCCAGCCACTCCAGCCGGCCCACGACCGGCGAATCTTCGGGCACGCCGGCCCGGGCCGCGAACGCGCTCTCGACGTCCGCGGCGTCGACGCCCAACACCCGCGCCGAGAACTCGCGGTACGTCAACCCCTCGCAGCGCTGCGGCGCGTCGTCAAGGAAGCCGAGCCGCGAAAGAGCGAGCCACGTCTTGCACCACCCGGCGTTTCGCAGCGTCCCCCGGAACATCGTCTCGGCGTACTTCAAACCGTACGTTTCGACGTAAGGCAGCGAGTCGCGGTTGGGGTAACGCTCGAACCCCCCGGCGCCGGGTACTTCCAGGTCCCGGCAATCGGCGAACAGTTCCTCGCCCGGGACGTTCACCTCGCGGCCGCTCTCGAGGTATCGCGCGGCGTTGCGCGACGCCAGAATGACCGCCCGCGGGCTCCAGGAGAACTTGTACCCCCAGGGGTTGGTGTTGGCCTCGGGCGCCGGAAGGCCGCCGCAATAAGACTTGAACGATACGACGCGGCCCCCCTCCCGCTGCGCGGCGTGTATTATCTTCATCGCCGACATATGGTCGATGCCCGGGTCGAGGCCTATTTCGTTCAGCAGCAAGACGCAGGCCTGGCGCGCGCGGCCGTCCAGGGCGCGCATCCCGTCGCCCACGTACGACGTCGTAACGAGCGGCTTCCCCAGGGTCAGGCACAGCTCGGCGATGTTCACATGATGGGTATAGGGGACGAGGCTTATTACGAGGTCGGCCTCGTTGACGTCGTCCACCAGCTGTTCCCGGTCTTCGACGTCCAACGGCCGACAGGCGCCGCGCGACCGGCCGTCGACGAGGGCCTCGGCCTTGGCCACGGTGCGGCTCGCGACCTTCAATTCAAAATCGGTGTGCGTCAATACGTAATCCACGAGGGGCTTGGCGACCATGCCGGCCCCGAGTACGAGTATTTCTTTAGCCATAATCCCGACCTTACGCTATATATCTTTTCAGATATTGGTATTGCGGCGTGAACTCGCCGCGGTAAAGAATGGTGGCGGCCCTTATCGGCCCCGGCAGCTCGACGGCGTCGAAGGAGCCCCGCCAGGCCGCCCGCGCGATGGCCGCCACGTACGGCTCGAGCCGCTCGCCGAAATGCGCCGACGAGTCCCGCGGCAACTCCGCCGGCAGGTTGGCCACCGCGAGTATGACCGGACCGTTCCCGGCGACGCCGTCCACCGCTTCGCCCCGCTCGACGTCGTAGACGTAAACCGGCGACCCGGCGTCCGCCTGCTTGACGGTCGCCTCCACGCCGCCCTCCACGTCGCAACTTATGTCGCCGATGACGCGCAGCCGCGGCGGAACCTCGCCGCCATAGAGCGACGCCAGGTCGGCCTTCGTTACGAAACGGGGGTACCGCGCCTCCCAATAGATGCAGTTGACGAGGACGGTGAGGTACGGCAGGTAAGCCGCCAGAACCGGCCGGTACTTTTCGGGGTGGTCGTAATAATCCCGGAGGTCGAACGCGGCGCCCGGCGCTGTGGCTTCGACCATGTCTTCCTCTTTGAAAACTACTTTATAAACTAACTTATCCGACGGCTCGGCTCGCGACGCTATCGCCGCCAGGTCGCCCGGCGCGATTTCCTCGTGCGGGAGGAGGTCCAATATCTCCCGGGCGCCGAGCGAGACGTTGCCGTAACCGGCGAAGGCCACGACCAACGGCGCCAGGCCCGCGCCGACGCCCCCGGCCGCGACGCGCTCGCCCACTCCCGCCACCGCCGCCCGCGCGGCCGCCAGGTCCTCGTATTCCCACGCGGCCTTGAGCGCCGCGAACGGCGTCTCCCGCCCCTCCCAGGCGAGCCGGCGGCCCAGCGCCCACAGCGTATCGATCATGCCGGCCAGGCCCGCGTACCGGCCGAAGAAGACCAGCCGTCGTCCCTCGTCGTCGACGACGCGCTCGTAATCCACCAGCGAGCACCGGCGCTCGACGAGCCGCCGCAGCGTGGGCATGTTGGCGGGTTGTCCCTTAATAACGTGTGAGAAAAAGATGTACGTTTTATCGGGGAGTATGAGGTCGGCCGGGATCTCCTTCACGCCGAATATAACGCCGCACGGGCCCAGGTCGTCGGCGACGGTCGCGCCGGCGCGGGCGTAGGCGTCGTCGTCGAACACGCGTACGTCGGAGGGTTGGACTATTACCGAGAAGCCCTCGTCCGCGACGAGGCGCGCCACTTCCCGCGGCGTCAGCGGCGCGCGCCGCTCCCACGGGTTGACGTCTTCCCGGCGTATGCCTATGGCGGGTTGGTCCATTTCCGCGCGAAAAAAACAGTGTACCGCTTAAAAAAGCGACGCGACGGCAGGCGGGTAAAATACCTCTCGTGCGGCGGGAACGATACCACACCGCCGGCTATAAATCAACCCCGCGGCTTGAGGCCGCGGGGCTGGTTTTACGAGCGGGCGAAGGGGTAACCTAATGGTATCTCGTTTCGGTAGCTGCGGCGCCCGCGGCCTTCATCACCGCGGCGTCGGGGCTGTCCTCATCGTCCGTCTGCTCCTCCAACGACTCCAACTCGTTGGCGCTGTCGAGGAGCGCCTGGCTCTGGCCCGAGGCCGCGCGGTCGCGGCTCAGATCCTTCTGTTTCTTTAAAAGTTCCTCGGCCTCGCCCCGCCGGCCTTCGGCGACCAGCCGTTTGGCATCGTCCATCGCCTCGGCGTTCTCCATCAGGTACGCCGTGTTGACGACTTCCGGTACCTCGTTGGCGGCCACCACCTCGACCTCCGGCACGAAGTGCATCGCGAGGCGGGTGGGCGGCGACGTTACGGCCTTCTTAACGAATTGGTCGTCGTAGCGGACGGCCACGGTGCCGAGGGACACGGTCTTCTCCTCGTTTACCGCCGGCAGCGCCAGCTCCACGAAGACGGTGTACTCCTGGCTCGAGGCGATGTCGCCCACGGGGATCTCGTAGCGGCCGTTGCCCAGGTCGCGGTACTGGTAGCCGTGGACTTTGGTCACGCGGACGCCGGGCTCCAACGCCAGGTCAACGGCGATGCCGCTGGCCGCGACGTTGACGATGCCCGAGAGCTCGCGGGCGAAGATAGTCGGCACCGCGCTCGGCTTGTCGATGTAGTAGTAGTTGCCGGCGCCGCCCGTGGCGATGAGCGTCAGCAATTGGTCGTCATAATCGGCGCCCACGCCCATGGCGGTGGTGTACACGTCCTTCTCCTCCCAGTCGCGGGCGATGGAGGCCAGCTTCTCGAGGTCCGTTATGCCCTCGTTGGCCAGGCCGTCGGAGAGCAGGATGACGCGGTTGAGGTAGTTCTTCTTCCTGCCCTTCTTGGCCTGGGCGTAGCCCTCCTCCAGGCCGGCCGAGAGGTTGGTGTTGGTGCCCGCGAAGAGCTCGTCTATTTTCGATTTCAGGAGCATCTTGTTTTCGACGCGGGTATTCTTCTCGACCACTTTAACGTCGGAGTCGAAGGCGACGATGCTGATGCGGTCCTGGGGGCCGAGGTTGTCGACGACGTAGCGAGCCGCCTCCTTGACGTACTCCAGCTTGCCCGCGCTCCTCATCGAACCCGAGCGGTCGATGACCAGGCAGAGGTTCAGCGGCGGCCGGTCCTTGGTGACGGCGGCCGGGACCTCGCCGGCGCGGAATTTAAGCTCGAGGTAGGCCGTGGCGGCAGTGCCCACCAGGCCGTACTCGTTCCCCAGAATGGGCCAGAAGGTGAGCGCGTCGGTGGAGTGCGCCGGGTCGAAGGAGCCGTGCAGCGGGTCGTACGAGTTCAGGACTATGGACTCGCCCGTCAGGTCCGATATGACGGCCATCGCGAGCGTGTCCACCATCTGGAGCGCCTCGTGCTCGCCGGCGCCCTCCACCTTCGCGGCGGCGACGACCTCGGCCGTCGCGACGTCGATGACGTGGGCGTCGAGGCGGAGCGCGTTTGCGACCGCGGCGATGGAACCCGCGACGATGAGGTCCGCCCCCAGGAGCTCACCGACCTTTTGCGCGTTCGCCGGGTCGACCAGCGCGGACCGCTCCAGCTTGAGCTCCGCCAACACGTCGTCCAGGTTGTCGCGCGTCACTACGGTGAGGCTCTGCGACTGCTTGAGGTCCGTCACCAGCATCTTGGCCAGCGCGAGCTCGAGGTAGTCGAGCTTCGTCGAACTCGAGGTATTGACGAACGGGAGGACCGCGATCGCGGCGTCCTTGTAGTCGGCCTCGCCGCCCCCGGCCGGGAGCGCGACGCTCGCCGGCTCGAGAGCGCCCGCGCCGCAAGCCGCGATTACCAGGAAAATTAATACCTTTTTCATATGCCGCTCCTCTTTATTATGGCGTTGATATCCGTTCCGAAAAAGTTACCGAGGTTAATAAGGCCGTCTTTGCCTATATGACCGCGGCGGCGCGGGAATAGTTTAACCTGCAATAAAAGCGAGGGTTAAACCGTTAGCCCCGCGGGAGGGTCGTAAAGGTAAAGGCGACTCCATCCGTACAGGAGGCCGATATGCGTTTAAAGGCAACATTATTCGTTATTATCTTGCTGCTCGCCGGCTGGGGACGGGCGGCCGTCCTGGAAGAAGCCGCCGCGGCCGCCGCGGCCGCGGCCGAGGAAATGGTCGCCGGCGTCGAGGAAGACGCGGGCGGCGTCGCCGTGACCAACTGGACCGACGGGTACATAGAGGTTACCGCCGTCGGCGCGGTCAACCTCGCGCTGGCGCAGAGCAAGGCCCACGCGCTGAGCCAGGCCGAGGAGACGGCGCGCGCCCTCGCCTACCGCAAACTCGCCGAGCGGATATACGGCGTCCAGGTCAACTCCAAGACGACGGTGTCCGGCGCGGTCGCGACGAGCGACGCGCTGACGACGCAGACCCGGGGCCTGGTCCGCGACGCCCACGAGGTCAAAGTTTCCCACGAGATGTTGGACGACGGCTCGATACTGTGCGCCGTCACGCTCTCGGTGCCGATGACGACGGCGCGCGGCCTTGCCGCGTTGGCGGCGGAGGTCCCGGCGGCGAACGCCGGCGCGCCGGCCTATAAACCCGGAACCGTCCCCACGTCGGTCGGCGACTACACCGGCGTCGTCATAGACGCCACCGGCCTCCCGGCCGACCCGGCGCTCGCCCCCACCCTCCTCACCGAGGACGGCTTCGTCGTATACGGCGCCGAGACGCTCGGCGCGGAGCGCGTCTCCGCGCTGGGCGTCGCGTCGTACGTGAAGACGCTGGAGCAGGCGAAGGAGAAGGGCGCCGGCGCCCAGCCGCTGGTCATAAAGGCCCTCAAGGCCGTGGGCGAATACGCCTGCGACCTGGTCCTGCCCTCCCAAATCGTCGACATCCTGTTCCAGCTCGACGCGCAAGCGGACGTTCTCAAGGGCGGCCGGCTGGTCATCATGACGCGGGGGCTCGAGTAATGCGCGCGCGGGCGTGCTTGCTGCTGGGAACGCTGTTGGCCGCGGCGGCGGCGTACGGCGTCGTCGTCGTGGGGCGCGCGCCGGCCACCGGCGACGCGGCGGCGGACCGCGAGGCCGCGCTGGCGAACGCGCGGCGCCGCGCCGTGGAGGAAGCGGTGGGCGTCATCGTCGACTCGACGGTCCGGCTGGAGAACCAGCTGCTCATCGAGGACGAGGTTTACACGAAATCGAAAGGGCTCGTCACAAACGAGGTCGTCACCGGCGAGCGCGAGGCGGACGGCTTCTACGAGGTAACGCTGAGCTGCGACGTCGAGGACCTGGGCCTGGCCGCCGAGCTGGACCGCCTCAAGAACGCCATCGTCCTGAGTATAACCGTAAAGGACGCGGAGCCGGCGGAGAGCCGCCTGGTCGAGGGGATAATCCGCGAGCGGCTGGTAGCCGCCGGGTACGCCTGCCTGGACGCGGCCTACCTTGGCGGCGCCGACGGCCAAAAGGATTTCGCCGACGCCGAGACGCTGCCGCGCGGCGAGCTGCAAACGATGGGCCGCAAGTACCTGGCGCAGGTGATACTGTACGGCGAGATATCCACGGCCGACGCCGGCATCGTCGGGGACGAGCTGCCGTACGTCGGCGAGAACCCGTTCGCCGGCCTGCGGGTCGCGCGCGCCGCCGGCAACGCCCGGGCGGTCGATACCTCCTCGGGGCAAATCCTGGCGGAACGGCAAGCGCGCCCGGGCGAGTTCCGGGGCTTCGGCGAGGACGAGGAGGCCGCCGCGGCGGACGCCCTCGTCCGCCTGGCCTCGAGCTACGCCGCCTACTTCGACGAGGCGCTGGCGGCCCTGAAATAAAAAACGCGCACGGGAGGATACCCTCCTTATACCGCGGCCGGCGGAAGCCGGCCGCTTTTCTCTAAGCGAGCAACGATTAACGGTAATCGGCGGCGTTTTAAAGAAAACTAATAGGCTCGGGCGTAAATCGTGAAAATTCATCAAAAAAAACCGGCTTAGCGCCGGGGGTTACGCGGTTCGTAAGACAAGGGGCTTAAGCCCCTTGCCGGGGCGCAAGGCCTTGCGCCCCTACTGGAACAACGCCTTCACGCGGCCGAGGGAGGCGGGGGTTACGGGGGCGTTGTCTTCGCAATTGTAGATGTACTTCGTGGCGGCGTCGACTACGTATAAACCCATACCGGGAGGAGTATCGTTTATATATTTGTAGGCGGACAAACCTACGGGCTCCTCTATACCCGTTATTATGGCGTACCACTTTGAACCACTACTCTGGTACACGGTATGGGTCCCCGCGTCTCCAATAAACTCCCAATTTACCCCTATGCAGGAAGTAGGCCGTAACCCGGGGCCGCGGAAAGCGCTTATCAGGTAACCTTCGTTGAGGTCCAACGCGGCGACGACGTTCAGGTCCGGTATAGTTACCTCAAGTCGGTTTGGCCCGCCCCAGCTTATACCCGCGGGGCCGGGTAGGGGGCAACGGTAAGAGCTCAGGACGGAGCCGGTCGTCGTTATTTTGTATATCCACGACGTCCGGTAATTAGATAAGTAAAAGTCATCTTTTAAAGGGACGTCCGTTATCCCCCAGGCGCCCGGCCCGCCGGGCGCCGGGAAGCTGGAATATACGGACCCGGTTTTGAAGCTCATTTCGTAAATGTAGGGCGTGGGGCCGTCGCCTACCAAGTAACCTTCCGCAATCGGCGTAATGTCCCGGGGTTCGTCGCACGGCGCCGGGCAGGAAGATAATATACCCCAAGCCGCCGCGGCCGGCGGTATAACGGTAATCAAAGCCACCGTCAAATGAATAGCCTTCTTCAACATATAAAAAACCCCCAATCATTACGGCTTCGCGAAAGTGCGCTTGGCCCTAATGAAGTTATGTTTGGTAGCGGTCACTTTGCCGCTAAGGGTCGTGTTTGGCACGCGGAATTCGCAGACGCCGTAGAAAAAACACAAAACCGCCGCTGCCGCGAACGGCGCGCCGG
>CBFCYS010000120.1:0-8083 GCA_965602215.1 uncultured bacterium | reverse complement strand
CAGCTCGTGTCGTGAGATGTTGGGTTAAGTCCCGCAACGAGCGCAACCCTCGTCGCTAGTTGCCAGCGGTTCGGCCGGGAACTCTAGCGAGACTGCCGGCGTTAAGCCGGAGGAAGGCGGGGATGACGTCAAGTCCTCATGGCCTTTATGTCCAGGGCTACACACGTGCTACAATGGCCGGTACAGAGGGCAGCAATACCGCGAGGTGGAGCGAATCCTTAAAGCCGGCCCCAGTTCGGATCGGAGTCTGCAACTCGACTCCGTGAAGTCGGAATCGTTAGTAATCGCGGATCAGCAGGCCGCGGTGAATACGTTCCCGGGCCTTGTACACACCGCCCGTCACACCATCCGAGTCGGGTGCACCCGAAGTCGCTGCTCTAACCCCTCGGGGAAGAAGGCGCCGAAGGTGTGTCTGGTAAGGAGGGTGAAGTCGTAACAAGGTAGCCGTACCGGAAGGTGTGGCTGGATCACCTCCTTTCTAGGGAGTTACCGGGCGCGCCGGCCTAAACCAGCGTTGGGCACGTTGGCGGAAGTCGGTATCATACGCGCCCCACTCCAAGGTCGATTAACACCGAGCCGCGTAACGCACGCCTTCTTATAAAGTTTCCCCCGGCGGTCCGAAATAAGAAATAATGACATCCCCCTCCCTCCTTGACTGCCGGGGGATTTTTTTATCGGGTTACAGCAACAAGGGGCTTAAGCCCCTTGTCCGCCCCTCCCCCTCGACGGCCGGGGGGCTTTTTTTATGCTTGACAAAACTTCCTGTAAGAATTAGAATATAGCCGACAGGAGGTGTTGTGCGATGAGGAAATCGTTTGTTACGCGGGCCGTATTGTTCGGCGCCGCGTTTTTTATTTCGGCCGCCGGCGCGGCCTGGGAAGTAGTGTACGAAGCACCCGAATATACGACATTAAGCGACCTAGACCTGGACGCCCGGCCGGCCGGCTATTGCGTGGGTTACGAAAACTGGCTCGGCGACCGCACCAGTCCCGATTGACCCGAGACTTGGTTCCATATTTACAGGGGTCAAGGGACTTGGTCCCGCATCTATAAAAGTTATCGAGGCGCCGGTTACGGCGGGTTCGACGTAACCGCTAACGGCGACGCCGCCTTCGGCCACTACTATCCGGAATACCTGGACGGCCCGCGATACCCCGCGTACGTCACGATCTATTCGGCCTCGAATACAAGTTCGGGCGGCCGGGAGATAGAAGCTCCGTACATGCGCGAAATGCGCGCCCTCGCGATGACTTCGGCCAACGATATATGGTTCGTGGGGCGGCCCGATTTCGACCCCAACTCGTATTACATTTTCAACTACCAGGGCGGCGAATGGATTTGGTACGAAGACCCGGGCCAGTACGGAATGGACTTGTTGCATTTCTTTTCCCCGGGGGAGGGTTTAGGTTTCGACGGCACGGACATGTATCGTCTTACACCGGACGGCTGGCGTTATTGGACCTCAATACCGGACGTAGCGCGCCTCAAACCCTGCGACTTCAAATCGCCGACGGAAATATGGGGCGTCGGATACCCGCGGGCGAACGACTATCGGGGAAGCAGAGTACTTAAGTTCGACGGCACGTCGTGGCGCGAAGTTTTCAGGACGGGGTACTATTACGCTATCTACGACGTCGCGATGTGGGACGACGACAACGGGTGGGCCGTCGGGTACTATCGAAAAGGCGAAAATTACGAGGGCTGCGTATGGCGGTGCCACGAGGGGACTTGGCACGAATGCGCGTGCCCGGTACGGTACGCTTTAACTAACGTCGAGTTCGTCTCTCCGGACGAGGCGTGGGTTCTCAGCTACGGTAAAATACTCCACTACACGACCGAGCCGAATATAGCGCCTACGTCGCTCGGCCGAATCAAAACGCTGTACGCCGAGGGCCGGGGTTCGGATTCTAACGCCCCGGCGGTACACGCTTCTCGTATCCCCTATACCTCTACGCCGACGCCGTCCATTCAGCAAAAGGAGGCCGAAACCGGTTCGACTGGAAAAACCGCGGAAGCGGCCGATTGATAAGAACTAGCGAAAAAAACCCCGGCGGCCTGAAATAAGAAATAATGACATCCCCCTCCCTCCTTGACTGCCGGGGGATTTTTTCATTGCGACCCGTCCCGAGAGGACGTACAATACCGCAAGAAAGGAGTGTGGTATTATGAAGAAGAGAGGAGTAATGTGCGCGGCCGCGCTGGCCTGCGCTTTTTTATTTTGGGCCGCGGCCCCGGCACTCGCCGGGTTCGGCGACGTCGTATCGTCTTTCCCGTGCGAAGGTAACATCACGCAGCTGGGCGCGGCCTGGAACGGCTCCCGCGTCGTCATGACGAACAACCATTACGCCGGCGGCTATAATTGGCGCGTCTACGCCACCGGCGGCTCGTGGGTTTCGTCGTTCCCCGCGCCGGTGACGTCGGCCCAATACGGCGCCGCGTACGTGGGGCGGAGTCGTTATTGGGGCGGCAGCCAGACGACCGACACGATCTACCTGTTCGAGACCACCGGGTCCGTGGTATCGTCGTTCGCGGCCTCCAATCCCTACGGCATCACGTGGGACGGGACTTACTTATGGTGGCTCGGCGCGGACGACGTCTTCCGCCAATGAGACTCCTCCGGTTCCGTTATCCGGACGTTCACCGCGTCGCCGATAACCAACGGCCGCGACCTGGGATGGGACGGCCGGTACTTGTGGTGCCCCGACAGCACCCGGGATTTCGTATATCGCCTAACGACCGACGGGTCGATAGTCGCCTCCTTCCGCGCGCCCGGCGGCTCGACGTACGGCTGCGCGTACGACGGCGAATACCTCTGGGTTACGGATATCGGCACGCCGCGCTACGCGTATCGGATCGACGTCGGTTACACGAACGTCGCGCCCGCGTCGTTCGGCAAGGTAAAAGCCATATTCAAATAACGCGCCTCAGCTACCGACGGCCCGAAAAGCGGCTTGGCATAAATAGTATGTTTAACAGGAAGGAGGTGAACCATCCTTTCCGAACCGGTAAGGCTTCATTATACGATCGTCGAAAAGTTTAACTCATGAGGAGGCGTAACGGATGCGAAAGGTAACCTTAACCGTTACTGCGTTACTGATAATCGCGGCGAGTTCCTACGGCGGGAGCGAGGGGACAACGGCGGTGGCCGCGTCCGACGGCCAAACGTGCCCGGCGTGCGGTTACGAAAACCCACCCGCGGGTAAGTATTGCGTCAATTGCGGCGCGGCGTTACCTAAAAAGCGGCCGGCACGACGCGGGCCGAGACTCGGGATAGGCGGGTACTATTTAATAGGAACGCCCCGGGGCGAGTTAACGGCATCGGAGCTGGTGGTTTCGGGTATTACGTTAGATATAGAAATGGAAGACGGTATCCCCTTCAAAACGGGCCCGGCGAACTTCGGCGCCGGTATAGTCTTCAACATAATACGCTATCTCGGCGTCGAGGGCGGAATCGAGGTCCATACCGGTTATAAAAACAAGGAAGCCTACGTTCAAGGAACGTGGGACATCCCGCCGGGAGAGTTTTACTGGCGCGAAGCAGAGAACAATATAACATGGTCTATGACTAACTTCTACTTCGGCGCCAGGGCAAATATCCCGACGGGCACGCTCTTCGAACCGTTCGGCGGCGGCGGCCTCCTCATCTCGATGAACAGCCTCAACCCCGACGGACGGTGGCGAGACAGATGGCTCGCGTATGACAGGGATGTCCGGGCTACGAATATGGGCTTATACTTCGGCGGCGGCGCGAACTTCTTCGTAACGCGCAAAATCGCGATCACGGTGCCTTTCAAGTACAACGTGGTATTCTCCGGTACGTACGATTTCGGAGCGACCGAATTATTCCCGGCACATACCGAAAAATGGAACCCCCCGGCCTACGTCACCGTAGGCGGCGGCGTTACGTTCTATCCCATCTAGGGAAAATTCGAACCAATCCTTGGGCTCCCTTCGGGGAGCCTTTCTATTTCGGTTCCGTAGGCCCGCGAAAGCCGAATCGATTTCTCCCCAAACGCCGGAAACGCAAGACCGATGACGTCGCCCCCGACTTGAATTCCTACCGGCGCCGGCAGAGGTCGAATACGCTGATATCCCCGTTAACCATAACGGGGGTTTTTATACCCTACAAACAAGACATATATAATATTACGCAGTATATTCGCCGATAACCGGGATGTAACGTTGATTAAAAAACGAGGCCCGTGATCGAATAAAGCGCGGAAGAAGGCAAAACAAAATTATTTCCTTGATAATAAAGGGATTTGGCGTTATAAATACAATAAGGAGTTTGTGTTTATTCAGAAAGTAAAAAAGCTCCGAAAACCCAAGGAGTAAATACTATTAGGAAAACGACGATTATTTTATTGCCGTTGTTGGCGTTTGCCGCAGCTACCTGGGGCGGGTGGGAATCGGAAACCGTAGTGGCCGAAGGCGAAGGCCGGCGTTCACAAGGCGTTGTTCCGGGCGTCGATGGCGCCGTCGGAAACGCCGTAAAATGTTAATCCGCAAGCGTAAAAATCGTAACATCTTTATAAAAACGATTCCAAGCGACGGATAGGAGCGTAAGATAATGAGCGTTAAACGTAGAGCTATAACGGCGGTAGCGTTGTTAGCGTTAGCCGCGACGACCTGGGCGGCGTGGCAATCGGAGACCATAGCCTCCGAGGGCAACGTAGGCGCCGGGTGCTCCCTCGCTACGGACCGGTGGGGGCGACCTCACATAAGCTACGTAGACGTTACGCAGGGACGGGTTATGTATGCCCGGCACACGGGCTCGAGCTGGGAAATCCAAACTATCGTGTCGGACGTAGATGTGCAAGGAGATACCGCCATAGCATTGGATGCCTTCGACAAACCGTACGTAATTTTTCAAGACCGTAAAACGGATGAAGTTAAGTACGCTTATACTTCCGGCACCAGTTGGCGGATGGAAACGATTGACGAAGGCACGGACTACGGCCTGTACGTTTCTATTTCCGCGTGGCCCGTCGGCCCTCGCGTCGCGTATACCGTACCGGCCGGCTTAAATACGCACTTAAAATACGGTTTCCGCGAAGGCGGCAGCTGGCAAACCGAGTATGTCGTAAACACCGGCTCGGGCGGCTTTTTCAACTGCATATTCGTCGACAACGACGACAAGCCCCATATCTTCTACTACGGCAACTCCAGCCAAAGTATCAAACACGCCGTCCGCGGTAGTTCGGAATGGTCGATAGAAGACATCGCCGAAGGCATCGACTGCGACGCGTTCGTCGGACCCGACGGCAAAATCCACGTCAGCTTCCCGAACGTCGGCTCCACCGGCCTCAACTACGCCTTATCCACCACCGGCGGGAGCTGGAAAATAGAAAACATACCTGCCGCCGTCGGTGCCCCTACCTACAGCGAAATATGCGTTAACGCCGACGGCGACGTCTTCATATCCTATTTCAACCTCAACCAGTATAACCTCCACGTCGTTATGAAGCAGGGTACTACCTGGACCCACGAACGCGTCGCAACGGGCGGCTACATAGGCCAACCCCACTCGATTGCCCCCGGCCCGGACGGTTACCCCTTAATCGCCTACTACGACGCGACCAGAGCGGACCTTAAAATAGCGCGCCACGTGTTTACCGGCGTTGAATTAAAGTCGTTCACCGCCCGACGCTCGAGCGACGGCCCCGTAGACGTCCGCTGGGCGGTCGAAAGCGCCGGAGCCGTCGCGGGTTATAACATCTACCGGACCGCCGAGGGCGGCGAGCGCGCAAAGTTGAACACCTCGCTAATCGTGGGCCTGTCGCCGTTCCGGTTCCGCGATGCGGGCGCCGCGGGCGATACCACTCTTGAATACTGGCTCGAGGCCATAGCCGCCACCGGGGCGAGTCAAACCTTCGGCCCGGCGACCGTCCCGCCCGCGGCCAAGCCCGGTTGCTTCGCGCTTCACCAAAACGTACCCAACCCGGTAAGCCGAGCCACGACTTTCTCGTTCGAATTAGCCGAGGGGTCAGGCGTCAAGCTCGCCGTCTACGACGCCGCGGGGCGTAAGGTAGCCGACGTGGCCGACGGCTACTACGGCCCCGGCCAACACGACGTCCCCTTCGCGAGTGAGCTCGCGCCCGGAGTATACGTCTACCGCCTCGACGCCGGCTCGAGGACGGCCGCGCGTAAAATGGTGGTTATCAGGTAATACGCTATCGGGCGGGCATTAGGCCCTTAAAACGCGGGGCCCGACGCACGGGGATTAGCTGTCTGCTTCACCGTGGCCCATAAAGTTTACCTAACCGTTCCTCTACGGGCGTACCGTTCTCTTATCCGAGCAGCGGAGGCGCCGCAAGAAACGCACTAAAGCGTAAATACGCGAACGTTAGAATCGTAGCATCTTTAAAAAACGATTCCCAACGACGGATAGGAGCGTAAGATAATGAGCGTTAAACGTAGAGCTATAACGGCGTTAGCGTTGTTAGCGTTAGCCGCATCGGCCTGGGCGGCGTGGCAGTCCGAGACCGTGCGCTCCGCAGGCGACGTCGGCGATGGCTGTTCCCTCGCCGTAGACCGCTGGGGACGACCCCATATCACGTACATAGACAAAACCAACGGACACGTTGATTACGCCACTTTTAACGGATCGTCCTGGGACTTCTATACCGTCGCGGAGGACGTCCAGGTAACCGGCAACACCGCGCTCGCTCTCGACGCGTTTGACAAGCCGTTCGTCATCTTCCAGAACGATAAGACGGACGAGTTGACGTATGGCTACCTACCCGACCTTGAATGGAAGACCGAGAATATCGTCAGTGGCAAGGGCTACGGCCAGTACGTTTCTATCAGCGCATGGCCCCTCGGCCGGCGCGTCTCCTATACGAAGCCTGCGGGCATGGAGATAGGCTTGGAATACGCCTACCGGGACGTCGGCGGCTGGGAAACGGAAATGGTGGTATCCAAGGGCGGCGGCGAATATAATACGGTCTTCATCGACGAAAACGATAACCCCAACATCGTTTACTACAACAGCTCGACCTTGAGCATCAAACACGCGGTCCGCAAGAATAACGAATGGTCTATTGACGACATAGCCGAGGGCGTCGACTGCGGCGCGTTTGTCGGCCCCAATAACAAGGTCCACGTCAGCTTCGCCAAGGCCAATAATGCCGGCCTTAACTACGCCGTCTCCACCGCCGGCGGAAGCTGGAAAATCGAAAACGTAAACGCGGCGAAGGGCGAACCCGCCTTTACCGACATCTGCGTTAACGGCGCGGGTAACGTTTTTATATCGTACTTCAACTTCAGCAAATCGAACCTCCACGTTGTTACGAAGAAAGGCGGTTCGTGGAGCGACGAGGTTGTCGCCACGGGCGGTTACGTCGGCCGTCACCACTCTATAGCGCCGGGCCCGGACGGTTACCCCTTAATCGCCTACTACGATGCAACCAGAGGAGACTTAAAGCTGGCGCACCACGTCTTTACCGACGTCGAGCTTACGTCTTTTACCGCCCGGCGTGCGCCTGAAGGCGTAGACGTCCGCTGGGCGGTCGAAAGCGCCGGAGCCGTCGCGGGTTATAACATCTACCGGACCGCCGAGGGCGGCGAGCGCGCAAAGTTGAACACCTCGCTAATCGTGGGCCTGTCGCCGTTCCGGTTCCGCGATGCGGGCGCCGCGGGCGATACCACTCTTGAATACTGGCTCGAGGCCATAGCCGCCACCGGGGCGAGTCAAACCTTCGGCCCGGCGACCGTCCCGCCCGCGGCCAAGCCCGGTTGCTTCGCGCTTCACCAAAACGTACCCAACCCGGTAAGCCGAGCCACGACTTTCTCGTTCGAATTAGCCGAGGGGTCAGGCGTCAAGCTCGCCGTCTACGACGCCGCGGGGCGTAAGGTAGCCGACGTGGCCGACGGGTACTACGGCCCCGGCCAACACGACGTCCCCTTCACGAGCGAGCTCGCGCCCGGAGTATACGTCTACCGCATTAACGCGGGACCGAATACCGCCGCCCGGAAAATGGTAGTAACCAGGTAAACGACGACGCCGCAATATCGCCCGCCCCTTAAGGGGCGGGCTTTTTCTACGGGTCGTTAAAAAGTAATTGCCAAACGGTCGCCGTCA
>CBFCYS010000119.1:0-8111 GCA_965602215.1 uncultured bacterium | reverse complement strand
TACTACGCCGGCGAGCTGCCCGTCTTCACGCCGTTGCTATACCTCTCGTTCGGCGTCGACGACGCGCTCGAGGACGCGCCGCACTACCTCACCTTCAACTTCGCGTCGCCGCTGCAAGTGGCGGGCGAGGAGGTCCGGCGGGCGTCGTTCCGCGTGTACAACTTCGACCCCACGCTCGCGCCGGCGGGCAAAGCCGTCGTAACGGTCATGTTCGAATCGAACTACGACTACTGGAAGAAGCTGCGCGACGAAGACCGCGACCGCTACCGCGCGCAGAAGGATAACGTCGCCGCGGCCGTCCTCGACGAGCTCGAGCGCCGCTTCCCCGGCATCAAAGATAAAGTGGAAGTGCGCGACGTCGCGACGCCGGCCACGTTCGAGCGCTATACCGGCAACTGGCAGGGGACGTACGAGGGCTGGCGGATATCGCCGGCGACGCTCACGCTGCGGATGGACAGGACGCTGCCCGGCCTGAGCGACTTCTGGATGGCGGGGCAATGGGTAGTCCCCGGCGGCGGCTTGCCCTCCGCGCTGCTGGCGGGACGGCAGGTAATCCAACTCATATGCCACGGCGACGGCCGCGGCTTCGCGGCGACGGAGGCGTAGCGACCGGCGTCTCCCTGAGTTTCCGGAGGAAAAATAAAATATGAGAGAAATAATTTTCGGGGACAAGGAAAAAGCGCCCGGCGACGAAGAAATCGCGGCGGCGCTCGGCCGGAGCCGCGCGGCGTGGAAGCGGCTGCGGGAATTTTTAGCGGAGAACTACAACCTGAACGGCGACTGGGTGCATTACGGCCGCGAGTTCGGCTGGGTGCTGCGGTACCGTAAAGGCGGGAAGGCGCTCGCGACGCTCTCCCCCTACAAAGGCCACTTCACCGTCCAGATCGTGCTGGGCCAGGCCGACTACGAGCGGGCGCGCGAGGCGGCGCTGGGCGAGAGTATGCACGCGGCCATAGCCGACGCTCACCCGCACCCCGACGGCCGGTGGCTCTTTCCCACAGTGAAAGCACTCAAGGACCTGGACGACGTAACGGCGCTCCTCCTCGTCAAGAGGGAACCGACGAAGAGCCGATGAGCGAGAAGACGTACACGCAACGCGTCGTTGAGGTCATAAAGAGCATCCCGCGCGGCAAGGTGGCGACGTACGGCCAGCTCGCGGCGATGGCGGGCAACCCGCGGGGCGCGCGCCAGGTGGTCCGAACTTTGGTATCACAATCCCGAAAGGAGAACCTCCCCTGGCACCGCGTCATCAACGCCAGGGGCACGATATCGCTCACCGGCGCGGGCTTCGACGAGCAGAAAGCCCTGCTCGAGGCGGAGGGCGTCGCGGTGGACGAGCGGGGCGTAATCGATTTGGAAAAATATGGGTGGCGCCCCGCGGAAAATGTTTCCCCTTGATTTCGGCGGCGAAAATTTTTAATATAACGCTAAGGGAAAAATCGTCTTAGCTTTTTAGCTACGACGCGGAGGCACTTAACGGAGGTACTTTTACAGAGGAGGTAGTAACGTGAGGAAGTTAATCGTTATCGCAGCGTTGGCCGCGGTTTTGGCCCCGGCCTTGAGTTTCGGCGGTAGCTTCTGGAACCCGAACCCGCTCGATTACAAAGTCGCCATTATCGATAACTCGGACGCGCCCATCAACGTTACGAAGCTGGAGTTGAAGTACGACGAGAAGGGGTTCGGCCTCGCGGGGTTCGGCAAGGAGAGCGGCCTTTTCGAACTCTACACCAAAGCCAAGTACGAGAACACATCCGGGAAAGAAATTATCGCGGCGTGCCTGGGAGGCATCGTATTCAACTATTTCGACGACCACATCTACAACATCGGCTGCCACGCCATCGAGGAGATCGAACCCGGGAAGGGCAAAGAGGGAACCTGGTCGTTTAACTTCGAGGATGACTTCTCGACGTACGCCGTAGTGCTTTACGTGGAAGCGGTACGCTTCGCGGACGAGACGGTCTGGAAGGCCGACGACGCCTACATCCTTTCGGAGCTAAACAAAATCCGCGGCACCACTTATGCCGTGGACATCCTGCGTTAACGAGCCGCGCGTAAAAACCGGCGATTTACGGGGCCATTAGCTCAATTGGCAGAGCAACTGACTCTTAATCAGTAGGTTACAGGTTCGATTCCTGTATGGCCCTCAACAAAAGGCGCCCCCCGAGCGGGGGCGCCGATTTTATTGCAAAAAAAACCCCGCCCTTTAGGGGCGGGGTTTCGTAGTTTAGGCCGTTACGGAACCAGGGTTACGTTTTCGGCCTGCGGTCCTTTTTCGCCTGATACGACTTCGAACTCGACTTCCTGGCCTTCCTTGAGGGTCCTGAAACCCTCGCCTACGATGGCCGTGAAATGGACGAAGACGTCTTCGCCTTCTTCCCGCTCGATGAAGCCGTAACCTTTGGCGTCACTGAACCACTTAATCTTGCCTTTTTCGGGCATAAGTAATGCGAACTCCCGGTACTACCCCACCGCCCGGGCGGCCTGCGGGCCTACTTGCAACGGCCCGCCTGCGCCTACATTTACTTCCGTCTTTCGCCTAAAGAGCCGCCCGCGCAGAAACACGCGGAAGCAGCCGGGTCGTGCGGCTGGTTATATACCGAGGTTCTCGACGTACACCTCCTCTGATGTAAAAATGCGAGCACTCTTTATGAGGGTATTATAATAGGTAAATACTTAAAAGTCAATAATAATAGTTCGTTTTTTTTCATCGGCCGGCCCACCCTCGAAACCCGGCTCCGAAAGGGGCCCGCCCGCCCGGGACGATTTTACGTAAAAAAAGCCCCGCCACTCGGAGGAGGCGGGGCCTTCGCGCTTAAGGCCGCTACGTTACCAGGGTAACGTTCTCGGCCTGTGGTCCCTTCGTGCCCTGTACGACTTCGAACTCAACCTCTTGCCCTTCCGCGAGGGTCTTGAAACCCTCCATCTGGATCGAGGCGTAATGCACGAAGACGTCGTCGCCCTCTTCGCGCTCGATGAAGCCGTACCCTTTGGCCTCGCTGAACCACTTTATCTTGCCTTTTTCGGGCATGCGTTTGCGCCAACCTGATACTCCCCGCTCCCGGACGTATGACGGGCGTTTCGACCTTCGCCCGCTTGCGCTTGCCAGCACCACGCCTTAGCCCTCACATTGTCGCGGCCCCGCCGTCGCGGCCGGGGAAAGAGCCGGGCCGGGTGCTCAGGGAAATACCGAGGTTCTTAGCTCCGACCTCCTTGGATATTTAAGAATTAAAACGGTTCGTTAACGCGCCATTTTAGTAGAAGAAGCTTTCAAAGTCAAGTGCTTACGTCAGGATTACGCGCGCGCCGCCCGCTCGAGCGGTATTTCGAACGGGTTATTTTTCCTCTTGCTTTTGAGCGGAGACGGTGTTACGTTTCTATCGGTTTAAAGGGCGGTAGAAAACCCGACTGCTATGGAGATCTTAAAAACGATTAGTCAGGAGGTGTCGAAAATGCGTTATATTGCGTTACTATTAATACCGGCGTTGGTCGCGCCGCTCGCGTGGGCTAAAACGTTGCAAGATACTTACGACGGGGCGGGTCCGGGCGAAGGGTACGATAAGCTCGTGATACTGGACCCGAACGAGTCGTATACCGGCAGGTGCGACGTGTTGGCCGGTAAGAAGTCGTGCATACGGGGTAACGGCGCGGTGGTCGACTTAAAATTCGGACAAGTCGTCGCGTCGGGAACCGGCACCGAACTCCTCATCACCGGGTGTTGTTTGATAAACGGCAACGCCGCGGTGGCCATCCAGGACGGCGCTACCGGGATCGTCGACGGCAATACCCTGTGCAAGAACGTCATGGCGGTAAAACCCTGGTTGAGTTCGGCCTGCACCATAAAGAACAATGTTATTTACGGCAACGATTACGGCGTCGCGCGGGAGCAGAATACCTCGACTACCATCTCGTACGACGACGTATACAATAACGTTAAGGGGAATTACGTGTATTGGTGCCCGGGTTGAGGCGGCGGTACCTGGCAAAGTTTTGCCCCCCAGCCCGGAACCGGCGAGATCCACGTCGACCCGCTTTTCGAAAACTACCAGGAGAACGACTTCGAACTTACGGCCAGTTCACCGTGCAGGGGCGCCGGCGAGAACGGCCGAGATATCGGCGCGCGCCCGTACGTAACGGCGATTACCCCGGCTTCCCTGGGACGCGTCAAATCGCTTTTCTACTGAAGGCCGGGTACTTATAAGCGTCCGACGTCGTAATCGGAGTACCGTTTCGCAGTTCCAACGGTAATCGCGGACGTTATCAAGCTAAGCAATAAAAGTAGATATCGACAATACCTTTAACCCAGGAGGTTCGAAATGCGCTACGTGCTTTTCTTGGCGATCCTCGCCATAATGACGAGCGCCGCGTTCGTAAACGCCGCGGAAGTAGAATTAAAACCGGCCGCCGACTCGCCGATATGGCAAGGCTCCCCGGGTTCAAACTACGGCTCTGCCCAGTACGGCTACTGGGGCTGGTTCAACGGTGGCCAACGTACGCTCGTCAGATGGGATTGCTCGACCGTTACCGGGGCCGTGAGTAGCGCCAAATTGAAGTTCCAACTGAGGCAGAACAACTACGGCACCGGCAAGATGTGGGCGTGCAAGGTTAACGCGTCGTGGGTAGAGTCTACCGCAACGTGGACTAACCAGCCGGCGCACGACGACGCCGTCGCCAGCAGGCTCCTCGACATCGATTGGGTAACGGGCCTCGGCCCGCATACCGTGAACTGCACGGCCGCGGCCGTGGCCATCATCCAGGGGTGGGTTAACACCCCGGCCACTAACTACGGCGTGATATTGAAGAAAAACCCGGAATCGGGTACCGTCCCCCGTTGCTACCAATGGACGAAGGAATCCTCCAATACGCCGCCAACCCTTATGGTCACCTTCACCACCGCCGTCGAACCTACCTCCCTCGGCAAAGTCAAGACGCTGTTCAAATAAGCGTTACCAACGACCGACAAAAGGGCCTTCGGGCCCTTTTTCTTTTTTAGCTGCGCCGCCGGCTCGAGCGGTCCCCCTTTTTTATAACCTTGCCAAAGCGCCCGGCCCGGTTTATAATACCCGACGACCATTATGACTTCCAAAGCGAAAAACGCCGGCACCCCTCCCCTCCTGCTGGCCTCCACGTCGCCGCGGCGGCGCTTCCTCCTGCGGGAGGCCGGCATAGCCTTCGACGTCGTCGCGCCCCGCGACGTGGCCGAGGACTTCCCGCCGGGCGAGCCGGCCGAAGAGCTCGTCGTCCGCCACGCGCTGGCCAAGGCGCGCTCGGTGGCGGCGGCCCACCCGGGCCGGCTGGTCCTGGGCGCCGACACCGTCGTCGTCCTCGACGAACGCATCTTCGGCAAACCGGCCGACGAGGAGGGAGCCCGGGCGATGCTGGCCCAACTCGCCGGCCGGACCCATACGGTATACACCGGCCTGGCGCTGGTCGACGGCTCGAGCGGCCGCGAGGCGACCGGGGCCGAAACCACCGGCGTCACGATGAGGCCGCTGGAGGACGAGGAGATAAAGTACTACGTCGCCACCGGCGAGCCGCTGGACAAGGCCGGCGCGTACGCGGTGCAGGGGCGGGGCGCGCTGCTGGTGGAGCGCGTGGACGGCGACTACTTCAACGTCGTCGGCCTGCCGCTCTACCGCCTCTCGAAGATGCTCTCCGCCTTCGGCTACGACGTATTCCGGTGAACGAAAAAGCGGCAGCGATAATCGCGAAGATGCGACGGCCGACCGCGTTGGCGGTCGCCTTCGACTATTACGGCCTGGAGAAGCTGCGCGGCGTCGAGCGTCGGCTGCGGGAGTGGGCGGCGGAGGGGCGGACGGCGGCGGCTCGCGACGAGCGCGTGCGGCGGCTGTTCGAACAGCTCGCCTCGCTCTTCCCCGACGAACGCTCCGACCTCCTGGCGGAGCGGCTCGAGCGCGCGTCGCGCCTGCTGGACGAAATGGAGCGGCCGCCCGAACCGCCGGCCGCCCGCAAGAAGGGCCTCTACGGCGACACCAACGTCCAGTACCTCAAGGGCGTGGGGCCGGCGCGGGCGCGGGCGCTGGCCAACCTGGGCGTCACCACCGCCCGCGAGCTGCTCTACCTCTTCCCGCGCGACTACGTCGACCGCTCGCGCGCCACGCCGCTGGGCGACGTCCGCGTCGACGACGACGTCACCGTCGAGGGGACGGTGGGCGAAATAGTGCTGGAGCGCAAGCGCCGCGGCCGTACGCTGGTCACGGCGCTGTTGTCCGACGATACCGGCGACATCCTGCTGAAGTGGTTCAACGCGCCGTACGTGGCGGACAAGGTGAAGGCCGGCGACCGCGTCGTCGCGAGCGGCAAGCTAAAATTCTACCAGGCGCCGGAGCTGGTGAACCCGGAGTTCGACGTCATAGGCCGGGGCGCCGACGTCGAATCCTTCGGCGGCATCATCCCCGTCTACCCGTTGTCGGCGGGGCTGACGCAGCGCGCGGTGCGGCGCGCGACGCGCGAGGCGCTGGGGGCGCTGGCCGACGACCTCGCCGAGCCGTTGCCGCCCGCGGTCCTCGAGGCGACGGCCTTCCCGCCGCTGGGCGAGGCGCTGCGCCAGGTCCACTACCCCGACGACATCGACGAGCAGCGGCGCGCGCGACGGCGCCTGAGCTTCGAATACCTCTACCTGATGGAGCTGGGCCTGCTCCTCAAGAAGCGCCGGGGCCTCGCGCAGGCCGGCGTTCGCGTGCAGGGCGACGGCTCGCTCCGCGGCCGCCTCGAGCTGCCGTTCGAGCTCACCGGCGCGCAGCGCAAGGCGCTGGCCGCCATCGATGACGACCTCGCCGCCTCGTGGCCCATGCGGCGGCTGCTGCAGGGCGACGTCGGCTCCGGCAAGACGGTCGTCGCGCTGGAGGCGATGCTGGCGGCGGCGGAGGCCGGCTTCCAGGCCGCGCTCATGGCGCCCACCGAGATCCTGGCGCGGCAGCACTGGCTAACCGCGACGGCGTTCCTGGCGCCCGCCGGTATCGGGTGCGAGCTGCTGGCGGCGACGACGCCGGCGGCGGACCGCAAGCGCATCCTGGCGGACCTCGCCGACGGGACGCTCAAGCTCGTCGTCGGGACGCACGCGCTGCTCGAGCCGGACGTCGAATTCAAGAGCTTCGGCCTCGGCGTAGTGGACGAGCAACACCGCTTCGGCGTCGACCAGCGCCAACGCCTCGCCGCCAAGGGAGAGAACCCCAACGTCCTGGTGATGACGGCCACGCCCATCCCGCGGACGCTGGCGCTGTGCGTCTACGGCGACCTGGAGCTAACCGTTATCGACGAGATGCCGGCCGGGAGGCCGGGCACGACGACGACGGTGCTGAACGAGAAGCGCGTGAGCGAGGCGTTCGAGCTATTGGGCCGGGAGGTGGCCGCGGGCCGCCAGGGCTTCGTCGTGTACCCGGTCATTGAGGAGTCGGAGGCGAACGCGCGGAAGGCGGCCACGGCGATGGCCGAAAAACTCGCCGACGAAGTATTCCCGGATTACCGGATAGGGCTGGTCCACGGCCGCCTGCGGGCCGACGAGCGCGAGGCCACGATGGCGGCCTTCCGCGGCGGCGACGCCGACATCCTGGTGGCGACGACGGTGGTGGAAGTGGGCCTGGACGTGCCCAATGCTACCGTAATGGTGGTGGAGCACGCCGACCGCTACGGCCTGTCGCAGCTTCACCAGCTCCGCGGCCGCGTGGGCCGGGGCGAGTACGCCTCGCACTTCTTCGCCGTCGCGCCGGCGAAGGTTACGGCGGAGGCGCGGGCGCGGCTCGAGACGCTGGCGCGCACGTCGGACGGCTTCGAGATCGCGGAGGCGGACCTGGGGATCCGCGGCCCGGGCGAGCTGTTGGGGACCCGGCAGCACGGCCTGCCCGACTTCGCTTTGCAGGCCCTGATTCACGAGCGCGGTTTTTTCGAGCTGGCGCGCGAGGTGGCGGCGGCGACGCTGGACGAGGACGAGCGCCTCGAGCGCCCCGAACACGCACTACTCCGCGAGCGCATCCGCGCGGACTTCGGCCGGCGGCTGCAGCTGGCGGGGGCGGTATAATCCCCTACATATAAATATGAACCGGGCCGACCTGAAGGTCGGCCCCTACGTGTGCCGAGGCCTCGGCGTTCACGCC
>CBFCYS010000118.1:0-8297 GCA_965602215.1 uncultured bacterium | reverse complement strand
GTTTACCCCAACCCCTACAAACCGTCCGCTTCGTCGGGGCGGGGCGTCACGTTCGACAACGTGCCGTCCGAGGCCGCGATAAGCGTTTACAATCTAGCCGGCGGGCGCGTGGCCGAGGGAAGGCCCGACTCGGGCGGCGTGTGGGCGTGGGGCGCCGACGTGGCGTCCGGGGTCTACCTGTACGTAATGGAATGCGACGGAGAAAAGCGCGTGGGGAAGGTAGCCGTTGTCAGATAAAACCCGACGAGACGCCATAGCGGTCTTCGACGTCGGAACCAACACGGTGCTATATTTATTAATGGCGCGGGGCGACGACGGCGAACTCGACGTGGTGGACGAGGGGTTCGCGCCCACCCGGCTGGGCGAGGGGTTGGACTCCGGCGAGCCGTCGGTGCCCGCCGTCGAGCGGACCGCACGGGCGCTGGCGTCGTTCGTGCAGCGAGCCGAACGACGGGGCTTTTCCGAGCTCAGGGTCGTCGGCACTGAAGTGCTGCGGCACGCCCGGTGGAGCGAGGAGTTCGCGGAGTCTCTCCGGGAGCGGCTCGGCCTGCGGGTCGACGTGCTTACGCCGCGGGAGGAGGGAGAGCTGACGCTTTTGGCGGCGCGCCGGAGCCTGGCGCTGGGCGAGGGGCTGGCGACGGTGGTGGACGTGGGGGGCGGCAGCGCGCAGCTGGCGCGCGAGGCCGACGGCGGCCCCCCGGAGGTGGCGAGTTACGCCGTGGGCTGTGTCCTTGTAACGGAGAAATTCTTCGCCGAGGCGCGAACGCCGGAGGCGTGGGAAGCGGCGCGGGACTACGTTCGGGGAGCGCTGGTCGACGTGACGGCTTCGACGGGCGACGTCGTCGTAACGGGCGGTACCGCCACGACGGCGGCTACGCTCAAGCTGGCGCTGCCGTCCTACGACGCGGCGCGGGTTCACGGTTACGCGCTGTCGACCTTGTCGGCGGCGGCCGTAGCCAGGGGCGTCTTCTTTATGTCGCTATCGAAGCGCCGCCGGCTGGTGGGGATGCCGGCCGGCCGGGCGGATGTCTTCCCGGCGGGCGCGCTGGCGCTGACGGGATTCCTGGAAAAGCTCGACGCCGGTAGCGCCGTCGTCTGCGCCCAGGGAGTGCGCTACGGCGTCGCGTACCGTTATTTCGAGAACGAGAAGCGGTAGGGAATACGTTCGGTAGAGTGGGGGGCGGGTAATGGGAGAGTGCTTACTCGCGTTAGTCGGATCCGGTTTGCGCCGCGGCTTTACGGCCGCGGAATTTTTCTTTCAAAACGTAGCAGGCGAACCGCGAGTCGACGAAGAGGTACCGGCGCCAGAGCCGGCGGGGTTCCTGCGATAGGCGGAAGAGCCACTCCAGGCCGCCGCGCTGCATCCAACGCGGCGCGCGCTTCACGGTACCGGCGGCGAAGTCGAAGGCCGCGCCCACGCCGATGCCCACCGGGACGCCGAGCCGGTCGCGCACGGCGTCGAGCCACAGCTCCTGCTTGGGCGCGCCGAAGGCGACGAAGAGTACGTCCGGCTTCGCCTCGCGGATGCGCCCCAGCGTTTCCTCGTCGCGGGCCAGCTCCTCCCACGGCATCACCGGCGGCGAGTACGTCCCGACGACGTTGAGGCCGGGGTAGCGTTCGGTGAGGGCTTCGGCGGCCTTTTCGGCCACCCCCGGCGCCGCCCCCAGGTAGAAGAAGCGGTATCCGGTCGTCGCCGCCCGCTCCGCCATCGCCCCGAACAGGTCCGCGCCGGCGACGCGCTCTTTCACCGGCGTTCCCAAAAAGGCCAAAGCCCATTTCACCGGCACGCTGTCGCAGGTCACGAGGTCGGCGTGCCGATACGCTTCGCGGAACGCGGCGTCCTTCCGCAGGA
This sequence comes from uncultured bacterium, assembly GCA_965602215.1. Classification (GTDB taxonomy): domain Bacteria; phylum RBG-13-66-14; class B26-G2; order WVWN01; family WVWN01; genus WVWN01. The sequence goes on along the minus strand of CBFCYS010000118.1, from coordinate 6,445 downwards.
GCATGAGGTGGTCGACGTTGGCCGTAACGATGACGTGCGGCGAGCCGTCCGCGACGAAGCGGCCTACGACGTCCAACGTCTCGGCCACGGAGACGTTGTGGATCGCCGTATCCATTATGGGGAAGCGCTCGATTTCGGACGTGACCGTCACGGTTTCGCTATCTCTCCAACCTTTCGGCCATATCCGCGAAGACGACGCGGAAGAAGCGGTACGTGTCCGCCAGGACGTTTATCTTACTCTTCTCGTCGGCGTATATGGTGGGCACGGTAACGTGCGCTATCCGGGCGCCGGCGCGCGCGGCCTTGAGCAGCATCTCCGATTCCAGGTCGAAGCCGCGGCGCACCAGCGGGAGCTTCTCGACCGCGGCCAGCCGGAGCGCCCGATAGCCGGTCTGGCTGTCCCGCACCATCCGGCCCGCCAGCATCGATATCACGGCGGAGGTGAAGGTGTTGGAGAATACCCGCTGCGGCGGCATGCCGCGCACGTCTCCCATCCGGGTTCCTATTACGACGTCGGCGCCCCGCGCGAGCGCCGCCAGCATGGCCGGTATGGCCGCGGCGTCGTGTTGGCCGTCGGCGTCGAGCGTTACCGCAACGTCGAAGCCGCGCCGCCGCGCTTCCGCCAGGCCCGCGAGCAGCGCCGCGCCTTTCCCGCGATTGGGCTCCAGCCTGAGCACCGACGCGCCGGCTCGAGCCGCCTCCGCGCCCGTGCCGTCGGGAGAGCCGTCGTCCACGACGAGCACGTCCGCCAGGTATTCCTTCACGCCGGCGACGACTTTGCCCACCCGGCCCTCTTCGCGGTAGGCCGGGATAACCGCTGTGGCCTTCACCCCTCTGATTTCACAAGTATAATATAACAACCGGATAGAGCGATATCAAGATAATGAGCGCCGCCGCGGTACGATGAAGCAGCGGCGCCGGCTCGAGCCGCCGGCCTATCCCCGCGAGCGCTATCGTAATAATAACGGCTAACGCCAATATCAGCAGGCTGAGCGGTGCAAAATACATGTTGCCGTTTATAAAAAGCGTCGCCAGTACCGCCGCCGCTCCCAGCGCCCCCGTCCAGGGGCGCAGCGCGTCTCGCCCTCCAGGCCGCCACAGCTCGCCGACGACGGCGCCCGCCAGCACCGCCGCGGGCAGCGCGGCCAGAAGCCACCGCGTAGGCTCGAGCGCCGTCGGCGCGTAGCCGCGCAGCGACGTCGGCGTAAAGTTAAACACCGCCAGCGCGAAGACGAGCAGGCCGGCGTAGAAGAGCGCGGCCCCCGAGCGTCGCTTGATAAAATAAATCCCCGCGGCGAGCGCGACGACGACGGCGAAGCCGAAGCCGAGCGGGTCCCAGCAGAGCATGGCCGCCGCGCCGGCGACGAGCCGTTTTATCAGCAGCGTCGTCTCCGGGTAGAATTGCGGCGGCGTCGCCGGCATTCCCTGCAGGTGGGCGAAGAGCTGGCCGGTGCGAAGGTACTCCAGCGTCGCGGCCGCGGCGACCACCGGCGCGAACCCGGCCAGCCACGCGAACGCTCGGGCGCCGGCGCCGTTTTTCCGGAAAGCTTTATATATGGAGAATAGGAAGTAGAACGCGACGAGCGCGAGCGCGGCGAGGCTGAAGGCCGCGGCCACGCCCGCCAGCGCTCCCGCCCACAGCAGGTCCGAGACGCGGCCGCTGCGGCCTTCGCCCTCGGCGAAGAGGTACAGCGAGAACGCGGCGGCGCCGGCGGCGTACGTTATCGGCGGATGGAATACCGCGGCGACGATGGAGGCGGGCAGCACCGCCCAGACGAAGGCCGCGGCCCCGCCGGCGAGCGGCCCGGCCAACCGCAGGCCGAGCGCCGCCAGCGCGAACGTCGTGACGGCGCTCGAGGCGACCGAAGGCCAGGGTACCGGCGCTCCCAGCCGCCAGGCGTACGCCAGCCGCAGCGCGAGCGCGAGGACCGCGACGGCCCAGGCGGCGACTGCGAACGTGAACGTAGCGCGGTTGTCGGGGGGATTTTCGATGGTTTCAGGGGGCGGCTAATCCTGGGCGCCGGCGCCGCAGCATTTTTTATACTTCTTGCCGGAACCGCACGGACACGGGTCGTTGCGGCCTATCTTCGGGCCCTGGCGCGTTATCGGTTGCTGCTGCGGCCCTTCGGGCGTGTCGGCGTACGCCTCGCGCGGTTTGCTTGCCCGCGCCGCCAGCGCCTCCATTTCGGGGTGGTGAGTGCGGATTTGCGCCGGCTGGGGCGTCTGCGCCTCGCGGCCTATGTGCACCCGGAATATCTTCGAGACCGTCTCCTCGTCCACCCGCGCCAGCAACCCCTCGAACATCTCGTACGCTTCGCGTTTGTATTCCACCAAAGGGTCGAGCTGGCCGTAGGAGCGGAGCGTGATGCCCTCGCGCAGCTCGTCCATCTCGGTGAGGTGGTCCTGCCAGTTCTCGTCGAGGGTGGTGAGCATGACGAAGCGCTCGAGCTGGCGCAGGAGTTCCTCGCCGTACGCTTCCTCGCGGCGGTCGTACGCCTCGGCCACGGCGTCCAGAACGTACTCCACTATTTCGTCCGGCCCGCCGCCCGCCGCCATTTTATCTACCGTTACCTCGGCCGGGAAGCGCGCCCGCACCCACGCAGCGATGGTGCCGTAATCCCAGTTCTCCGGCGTTACGTCCGACGACGCGCACTCGGCGACGACGTCCTCGAGTTGGAATCGTATGAGCTCGAAGATGTCGTCGCGCAGGTTGTCGCCGAGAAGGATCTGGTTGCGGAGTTGGTAAACGATCTGGCGCTGGCGGTTCATGACGTTGTCGTATTCCAACACGCGCTTGCGGACGGTGAAGTTCTGCTCCTCGACGCGCTTCTGTGCGCGTTCGATGTTTTTCGTGATCACCGCGGCCTCGATGGGCTCGCCTTCCTCCAGGCCCAACTTCGTCAGGATGCCGGCGATGCGGTCGGAGCCGAAGAGGCGCATGAGGTCGTCTTCGAGCGAGAGGAAGAACCGGCTCGAGCCCGGGTCGCCCTGACGGCCGGCGCGGCCGCGGAGCTGGCGGTCGATGCGCCGCGCCTCGTGGCGTTCGGTGCCGACGATGTGCAGGCCGCAGGGGACTTCTTCCCGGCAGGTCTTGGCCCAATCCGGATGGTCCGGCTGGTAGTCGCCCGGGCCGTATAGGAGGGCACAATTTTCGCACTGGACGATTTCCCGGGCGAGCTTGATGTCGGTGCCGCGGCCCGCCATGTTGGTGGCGATGGTGGCGGCGCCCGCCTGGCCCGCGCCCATAACGATTTCGGCCTCGCGCTGGTGTTGCTTGGCGTTAAGGACGTTGTGCGGGACGTTGCGGCGTTTGAGCAGGCGGGAGATGGTCTCGGAGACGTCCACCGAGACCGTGCCCACGAGGACCGGCCGGCCGGCCTCGTGCATCCGCATGATCTCTTCGATGATGGCGTTGTACTTCTCGCGCTTGGTGCGGAAGATGACGTCCTGGTAGTCGATGCGGCGCACCGGCTCGTTGGTGGGGATGACCATGCAGTCCAGCTTGTAGATGTCGAAGAACTCCTGCGCTTCGGTCTCCGCGGTGCCGGTCATCCCCGCCAGCTTCTTGTACATGCGGAAGTAGTTCTGGATGGTGATGGTGGCGAGCGTCATCGTCTCGCGCTCGATCTCGACGCCCTCTTTGGCCTCCAGCGCCTGGTGCAGGCCGTCGGAGTAGCGGCGCGACGGCATGAGCCGCCCCGTGAACGTGTCGACTATGACGACGCGGTTTTCCTTGATGACGTACTCGACGTCTTTCTCGAACAGTAAAAACGCGCGCAGGAGCTGGCTTATGTTATGGAGCTTCTCGTTCTTGTCCTCGTAATCCACGCGTAGCTGCTCGCGCAGCGCTTCCTTCTCCTCCTCGGAGGTGTCCTCGTCGCCCTCTATCTCGGACAGCCGCGTCTCGATGTCCGGCAGCTCGAACAGCGCCGGGTCCGACGGCGAGAGAAACTCGCGGCCCTGCTCCGACAGCTCGACGGCGTGGCCTTTCTCGTCCAACGCGAAGTACAGCTCCTCGGCGAGCTCGGGCATCTTCTTGTCGCGCATTATCTCCATCTCGATGCGCTGGACCGCTTTCTTGAGCTTCGGGTCCTCGAAGAGCTTGAGCAGGCGCCGGTTCTTGGGGTTGGACTTCATGACCTTGAGGAGGTTGTAGTGCGCGTCGGCGGCGTCGCCGTCCTCCAACGCTTCCTCGGCTTCGTCCATAAGCTCCGCCGCGAGCGCGAGCTGCTTCCGCACCAGCCGCTCCACCAGCGGCTTGAAGTCGTTGTACTTGTGCGCGTAGTTCTTGCGCGAGGGGCCGGAGATGATGAGCGGCGTGCGCGCTTCGTCGATGAGGACGCTGTCCACCTCGTCGACGATGGCGTAGGCGTGGCCGTGTTGGACCTGCTCCTCGGCGCGCAGCGCCACGCCGTTGTCGCGCAGGTAGTCGAAGCCGAACTCGGAGTTGGTGCCGTACGTAACGTCCTTGTTGTACTGCTCGCGCCGGTCCTTGGGGTACATGCCGGACTGGATGCACCCCACCGTGACGCCGACGTATTCCAGCAGGTGACCTACCCACTCGGCGTCGCGGCGCGCGAGGTAGTCGTTGACGGTGATGAGGTGGCAACCGTCGCCCGCCAGCGAGTTGAGGTACAGCGGCAGCGTCGCCACCAGCGTCTTGCCCTCGCCGGTGGCCATCTCGGCGATGCGGCCCTGGTGCAGACAAATGCCGCCGACGAGCTGGACGTCGTAGGGGACGTCATTCCACGTTATCTCGTGGCCCGAGACCTCCCACTTCTGCCCCACCAGCCGGCGCGCGCCCTCCTTCACGGTGGCGAAGGCCTCAGGCAGCAGCTCCTCCAGCTTCTCCTCGCGGCGCGCCCAGGCGTCCTTGCCGAACTGCTCGGCTTTGATGCGGCGGTCCTCGGGCGCCATCTCGCGCGACAGCCGCCGCTCCAGCATGTCCTCCCACAGCGGCACGGAGGCGTCCATGAACGCCTCGACGTGCTCCTCGACCTCCTCCTCGCCCAAATAGCCGGGCAGCGTTTTGCGCAGGAAGTCCTCGCGGTCGGCGCGGAACTCCTCGCGGAAGCGGTCCGTCCGCGCGAGGAACTCCTCCTGGGGCACGTCGCGCAGCGACTCGAAGATGGCGTTGGCTTCTTCGACGAGCGGCATCATATTCTTGATGTCGCGCTCGTACTTGGTCCCGAATATTTTGGCTAGGAAGCTCATGTTATTCTTTCAGGAATATTAACGGAATGCCGTAGTCGTCGAATATTTCCGTCGTTAGCCGTTCCGCCAAAGCTACGTCTTGAGCTCGAGCCGCGGCGTCTTTGAATAACTCGTCGTACTTTTCTCGTAAATAACGCTCGTGTTCTGTGACCGCGTTAACTAGTTTTTGGCGTTCTTGTGGTATTTTAAGCGAATACGTCTCCGGTTGGTACGAATAGACGACGTACTTCGCTTCCTCTTCGGACTCGGCACGGTACATCACTTCGCCCCGCGCGTTCAGGACTTCCCGTTGGCCCATGAAGTAGTGGCCGAGGCGGTAAGGGCCGTTGGTCAAGCCGACGTGGCGGCATGCGCTTTCTTTAACGCCTTTTATGTACCAATCCGGGAACTTACGGAAGCCGTCGGCCAAGGCCGCGGCCTCGACGTTCTTTTTTACCCGGGCGAGGTCTTTTTGATAGCGTTCCTTTTTTATATTTTCCCGTTTGCGGGCGAGGTCCAGGCGCTCGCCGACCAGCTCCGTAACGCCGGCGTAGAGGGGCTCGAGGTATTTTTCCGGGTCGAGCTCCAACGCCTCGAGAATCGCGCGGTCGAAAGCGCGGCGGTCGGGTTCTTTGAATTCGTCCGGGATAGGTTTTACAGGGCGAACAACTAGTTTTTCGAAGGCTTGTATAATTTTATTTTGCTTGGGCGTTTCTATGCCAGTGATATTAGGTATTTCTAAATAGTTTTCGTAGTCAAATACCATAATATCCAGTACGCCTTCGCCGAGCATAACCCGTCCTATTAATTCTTTAAATAAATAAACTAAGCCGGAATCAAGTACCGTTGCTAATAGCTTGGACGCTATATTTTTTTTGGGCCTTACGTAATAAACCCGGCAGTCGCAACCGATAGAGTTTTCCGAAAAGTAGCCGGATAGTTTCGCGTCGTAACCTTTCGCGAGAAATATTTGTGCCGGTTCGAAATCCCGTACGGCCCACCCACCGGGTTTGTTACCTCGAACTGAAGGGACTTCCGCGTACGGCACGCCCCCGGCCGTACGCCGACTTTCCCCTTCCTCTATATATTTAAGGGCCCGTACGTGGTTTTTCTTTTTAAGGGCTTCTTTCGTCTCCCGGCAATTTAAGAGTAATACTTTCTGGTCTTCCCGCTCGATTAAGATGTTATCGCTGTCGCGCGGCGACTTAAACACAGGCGTCAGGTATTCTTTTTCTATTCCCTTCTCTTCCAA
>CBFCYS010000117.1:0-8431 GCA_965602215.1 uncultured bacterium | reverse complement strand
ATAGATAACATAAAGGTATATATTATTAATATTAACTATAATAATATAACTCTCCACAAGTGGAAAACCTTGGGGCGTAGGCAAGCGGTAAGCCACGGGTCTTTGGAACCCGCATGCGGTGGTTCGAATCCACCCGCCCCAGATTAAAATCTAAACATACAGGGTGAATGCTATGGACCACGAGAGAATAATATTTGCCGGCACCGGCAATCCCGAATTTGCATATGACGTTGCCGAGTCGCTCGGTGATAAGCCGGGTGGGATGTCGGTAACGCGATTCCCGGACGGCGAGGTGTCGGTTAAGGTCGAGGTTAACGTACGCGGCCGCGACTGCTTCGTCATACAGCCGACGTGTCCGCCGGTCAACGAGAACCTGCTGGAGCTGATGATAATAATGGATGCTCTCCGGCGGTCGTCGGCTTATCGGGTTACCGCGGTAATACCGTATTATGGATACGCGCGGCAGGACCGGAAGGACCAACCGCGGGTGCCGATAACGGCGAAGTTGGTGGCGAATCTGCTGGCCCGCGCCGGCGCGGACCGCGTCCTGACGATGGACCTGCACGCGGGGCAGATACAAGGGTTTTTCGACATACCGGTGGACAACCTGGCCGCGGCACCTATATTCGCGAAAGCGGTGATGGCGCTCGACTACGACGAATTGGTAGTGGCTTCGCCCGACGTAGGCGGCGTTAAAAATGCGAGGTCTTTCGCGCGAAGGCTCGAGCGGATGCGGGAGGAGAAGGGGCCCGCGGCGCGAGTGGATTTCGCGGTAGTGGATAAGCACCGCAAGAGCCCGGAAGAAGTCGCGGCCCTAAGCATGATAGGCGACGTGGACGGTAAGCACGTAGTCATCATTGACGATATCGTTTCGACCGGAGGTTCGCTGGTCGAAGCTGCTGCCCTCTTGCTCGAGCAGGGCGCGGTTGACGTAGTCGCGGCCGTTACCCATCCCATCCTGGCCGGGGACGCCGTGGCGAAGATAGAGGCCGGCCGCCTCGAAGCCTTATTTGTGACCGACACCGTACCGTTGCCGGACGGCGTCGGCGGTAAAATCAAATTGTGCTCGGTGGCGGGCCTTTTCGGGGCGGCTATTGAAGCTATACATCGCGACAGGTCCATAAGCAGGTTGTTCGATGGAGATTAGTTTGCCCGTGGTGGCCTTCGATTTCGTACGGCGGGCCGTTCCTTTGGCGTTGGCCGCGGCGTTGGTTCTCCCGGCGGTCGCGGATGAGAAGAAGCCCCCGCAAGACATATATTTTTTAATAGATATGCTCAAGAGCGCCGACGTGACCGAGCGCCGCGATACCGCGCGTACGCTGGGCGTAATGGGGTTTGACGTCGCGACCCCCGGGTTAATTGACGCGTTGGACGACAGCGACGCCAAAGTCCAGCTATTGGCGGCGGAAGCGCTCGGCAACATAGGCGACAAAAGCGCCGTCTCCCCGCTCATCGACAAGCTGCCGTACGCGGAGCCGGGGGTGAAGCGGTTCATACTGGGCGCGCTCGGTAAGATAGGCGACGGTCGCGCGCTCGAGCCTATGGTTCAAGCGTTGCGGGAAGAGGCGGAGGGAGACGTCCGCGCGAGCGCCGCGTACGGCCTGGGCGAGCTCGGCGACGCCGCGGCGATAGACCCGCTGGTAGCGGCGCTGGCGGACGACTACAAGTGGGTGCGATTCGAGACTTGCGGCGCGCTGCGAAAGTTGAAGGCGCGCTCGGCCCGCTCGGCCCTGGAGCGGGTCGCGGCCGGCGACGAAGACGAACAGGTGCGCAAGGCCGCGGCGAAAGCGCTGGACGAAGTCGGCCTTTAGGGGCAGGGCGCAGGTAAACTACAAGGCGGTATGATGGACGTTAAGCGGCAGCGGGCGTGGCTGGTCCCCGCCGGTTTTTTTTGCCTCGCGCTCGTCGTACGGGCGTTGGTGGCCGCCCTCACGCAGTACAAGCTGCAGGCCGACGCGGCCTTCTACTTCGGCACGGCGCGGAACGTAGCGAGCGGCCTCGGGTACGTCCTCCCCGACGGCCGCTTTTTAGGTTCCGTCCCGCCGGCCTTCCCGCTTTTCCTCGCGGCCGTTTTCAAAGTATTCGGCGTCGGCCTGACCCAGGCGGTCGCGGCCCAGGTTGTCCTCGGCGCCGCCACGGCGGTGTTGGTCTACTACCTGGCCCGGCATTATTTCGGCAAAAAACCGGCCTTTATCGCGGCCGCTGTCTTCTCGGTCCACCCGGTTTACGTCTGGACGTCGCGCGTCGTACTGTCGGAAACGTTGGCGACGTTCCTCCTGGCGGCGGCGCTGCTCGCGTACGCCCGGGCGTCCCGGGGCTCGGCCGCGTACGCCGTCGTCACCGGCCTGCTGTTGGCGGCGACGGCGCTTTGCCGCTCGTCGTTGCTCGTCGTGGCGCTGGTGTTGACGGCGGGCCTGGCGTTCTACCGGATGGGGGGGTGGGCGGTCCGGGTGCGAACGGTGGCGCTGGTGGCGGCGGCCTTCCTCGCTTTGACCGGCCTGTGGACGTACCGCAACTACCGCGTCTTCGGGGCGTTCGTGCCGTCTACGCTAAACGCGGGGCAGATACTCTACGAGGGGAATATGCGGCTGGCCGGCGGCGACGTGCCGACGTCCGTGGCGCTGCGGCGGTCGCCCGAGTTCGCCGAGAGGGTAGGCCCGTACTGGGGTACGCCGCGCGCCGACCTCGAGTACGACCGCTTCTACCGCGAGAAAGCTTTCGAGCTGCTCGGGCGGTACCGGCTGCGGTTCGCCCGCTCGCTGCCCGGGAGGTTCGTACATTTCTTCAGCCCGGCGCCGACGGCCAGGAAGAGGGTCCCGTTCGAGGTCTGGATCGTTGTCGGCGGCCTGTTGACGGTAGCGGCGTGGGCGGGCATCCTGTTGTTCCGCAGGCCGGCCTCGCGGACGTTTGCGTTGCTGGCGCCCGTGGCCGCGGTCGCCCTCACCCATATCGTTTTGAAACCGCTACTCCGCTTCCGCGTCCCGGTAGAGTTTATATTGATAATATTCGCTGCGGCGTTCGCGGCGTTCTGCCTCGAGCGGGCCCGCGGCCTATCCTCCGCCGGCGACTAGCGGCCGGTCCGCCGGGTTTTCTATTTCACGTGGTAGAAGAATATTACGAAGAGAAATGCCAACGCGAGGTTGAAGAGCAGCGCCGCGTAAAAGAACCGCCCCGCTTCTTTTTTTAGATAATAACCCGCTCCCACCAGGAACCAGGGGACCATAAAGAGCCAGACGCGCTCCGTCTCCGCGAGCGTTAGGCCCAGGAGGTTTACGAGGGCAAAACTCAAGGCCGCGGCCGCCGAGATGAGCGCGAGCCGCCCGGCCTTTTTCTCTTTAAATTCCTTCCACAGATTGCGCAAGAAGAGCACGGTCGTAGGCGGCCCCAGCAGCGTGAAGAACGCCACGACGTTGCCCGGCATCCACATTAGGTACGAACGATGCTTCGTCGGGTAGGCCGGCGCGTTGAAGAAAAGGCGCTTGACCCAATAGACGACGTTGCCGCCGGCGCCGAAGTAACGCTCGGACGCGCGTTGTTGGTATTGGAATTCCGTAAGGACGTTGAAACCGGACGCGGCATATACCCCGACGAAGAAGAGGGCGAACGCCGCCGCGGCCGTGGCCCCGAGCGCCGCCAACCTCCCGGCCGACAGGACCCTCCCGGCGGCCGCCGGCTCGTCGCCGCGTTCGCCCTTGCGCCGGCGCAGAACGTAGAGTAAAGACCACAAGGCCAACAGCACCCAGATGAAACCGAACTGGTACGCGACGAACGTACCGGCGGCGATCGCGATGCCCGTTAGCGCGGCGTAGGCGAAGCGCCCCCGGGAGAAGTACAACGCCAGCAGGTAGACGACCGCCGCGCCCAGCGCGCACAACACCGCGTCCACGGTGGAGCCGTAGAGGATCAGGCTGGGCGTCGTCACGTACAGCGCCGCGGCGCCGTCGCCGGCGTCGACGCCGTAGATTAACTCGGCGGCCTTGTAGACGAAGGCTACGCCCGCGCCGGCGACGAGGGCATTTAGCAGCGCGACCCACATCCACCGGTCGCCGATTAAATTTAACAGGGGATAGAGGTAAACGAATACGCCGGGGGGGTGCACCGTCGTGTGCCAGTGCATGCCGACGACGTGGAGGTGATAATCGCGCAGAAAGTTGCCGTGCGCGTACAGCTCCTGCGCGTCGTAGGCGTATTGCCAGAGAGCTCCCGGCAATATCTTGATGGGGCCGCCGCCCGCCATGTTGACGGTGGTCGTGAAGGCGAAGAAGGCGAGCGCGAGGTAGAACAGCTTCGCGGCCGGCGGGCGCCGCAGCGCCCAGCGCAGCGGGAGCATAAACGCCGCGAACGCCAGCGGCGGCACGAACGTGTACCAACCGAAGTGGAAGTGGACGAGGGAGAAGAACGGACTGATTTGCGCCCTCGGGCCGTGGCCCGGCAGCAACAGCTGACGCGCCGCTACCGCCAGCACGGCGACCAGGCATACCGCGCCGACCTGGACCCAGAACCGGCCGCAAAATGTTTTTATTTTACCCATAACCGCATCCGGCTTCCGCTCGAGTCGCCGGTTGACATCATTTTTAGCATAACGGCGGCCCGCGCGCAAACGAAACGTCGCCCCCCCGCCGGATTTCCCTTGATTAAAGGCCGGCGGCTGAGTAAAATGGGCCGCGGGTGTTAACAAATACCAATAATTCAAATAAGACGGAGGCGAACGCTTATGCTCCCGGCATTTAAAAACGAACCGATTGTACTGTTTAAAGAGGTCGCGGAAAAGCTCGCGATGGAGGAAGCGCTTGCGCGCGTCGAGGGCGAGTTGGGCCGCGAGTACCCGCTCGTCATCGGCGGCGAACGCGTGACCACCGCGGACAAATTTAAGTCCGTCAACCCGTCGAAGACCGACGAGGTGGTGGGCGTCTTCTCGAAGGCGGACGTGGAGGCCACGCGCAGGGCCGTGGCCGCGGCCAACCGCGCGTTCGAGAAATGGCGCTGGACGCCCCCCGACGAACGCGCGCGCTACCTCCTAAACGTCGCGGCTATTATGCGGCGCCGCATCTACGACCTGGCGGCGTGGATGGTGGTGGAGGAGGGCAAGAACTGGATCGAGGCCTACGCCGACGTCGCCGAGGCGGTCGACTTCTGCGATTTCTACGCCCGCGAGATGATGCGCTACGGCGGGCCGCAGCCGCTCACCCCGTACCCGGGCGAGGAGAACAACCTGTACTACGTTCCGCTCGGCGCCGGCGCCGTCATCCCGCCGTGGAACTTCCCGTGCGCGATACTGGTCGGCATGACGGCCGCGGCCTTCGTCGCCGGCAACACCGTCGTCCTCAAGCCGGCCTCCACCGCTCCCGCCATCGCTTATAAATTCTTCGAGATACTGGAGGAGGTCAACCTGCCGCCGGGCGTCGTGAACTTCCTGCCCGGGCCGGGGAGCGTGATGGGCGACACGCTGGTGGGCCATCCTCGCATCCGCTTCATCGCGTTCACCGGCTCGAGGGAAGTGGGCCTCCGCATCAACCAGCTCGCGGCCAAGGCCAAGAAGAGCCAGATCTGGATAAAGCGCGTTGTCGCCGAGATGGGCGGCAAGGACTTTATAATCGTAGACGGCACCGCGGACCTGGACGCCGCCGCGGACGGTATCATGGCGAGCGCCTTCGGCTTCCAGGGGCAGAAGTGCTCGGCCTGCTCGCGCGCCATCGTCACCGACGACGTTTATGATACGGTCATCGAGAAGGTCGTGGCCCGGACGAAGGAGAAGATTACCGTGGGCGACCCGCGCGACTTCGCGAGCTTCATGGGGCCGGTGATAGACGCCGCCGCGGAGACCAAGATCCTGGATTACATCGAGATAGGCAAGAAGGAAGGCCGGCTCGTACTGGGGGGCGACAAGCGCTCCGCGGAGGGGTACTTCATCAACCCCACGATAATCGCCGACGTCGGCCCCAAGGCCCGCATCGCGCAGGAGGAAATTTTCGGGCCGGTGCTGGCGTTCATCCGCGCCAAGGATTTCGCCGACGCCGTCAGGATATCCAACAACACCGACTACGGCTTAACCGGCGCCGTCTACTCCAGCGACCGCGGCCGGCTCGAGCGGGCGCGCCGCGAGTGCCACGTCGGCAACCTGTACTTCAATCGCAAGTGCACCGCGGCGCTCGTCGGCGCCCATCCCTTCGGCGGCTTCAACATGTCGGGGACGGACTCCAAGGCCGGCGGCCGCGACTACCTGCTGCTCTTCACGCAGGCCAAGTGCGTTAGCGAAAAGCTGTAGGGAACAGGAACCGCCCCGCCGCGGCAGGGGCTGCGGCGGGGTTATGCTGTTTCGGCTCGAGGCGCGGGGCCGCTCCGCGGAGCGGGGACGGCGGCCGGGCCTTATTTTAGGAAGAGGGGTTTCGCGAGCTTAACGAGATGAGGAGGTGGGTCGTATTAATCTTACTAATGGTCGTCGCCGCGGCGTTCGTCGCGTTCGCCGTGGAGTGGGTTGAACGTTGCGTCGAACGAGGCGACGTTCTAAGATATTTCGAGGCGGGGGAGGCTATATTGACGGGCGGCGACCCGTACGCCGGAAGCGATTTAGCCACGAACGGTTATCTATGCGCGCCGTTCTTCGCCCTATTGATGGTTCCGTTCGCGCTCCTGCCGCGCGTCGTCGCCGCGGCGCTATGGTTCGTTTTCAATTTCGGCTCTTTAATCCTCCTGTTCAGCGTTTCGTTATATCTATTAGAGTCGCCGGCCGTACCGTTGTCGGCGTGGCTTAAGCGGAAGCTGGTCAACCTCGGCCGCGGCCGATTGAATTGGGTGTTGGTAGCGACGGCGGTCGTTTCCGCAAGGTTATGGTGGGACAACCTCGGCTCGGGGCAGATAAACGTGCCTTTATGGGCATTCGCTTTCCTCGGCGTATACTTAATACAACAAAAGAAGAAGGTGGCCGGCGGCGCAGTACTGGGCGCGGCCGTTTTGGTGAAGTTAATGGCGGCCCCCCTTTTGCTCTACTTGTTGATACGCCGAGAGTTTCGCGCCTTAATTAGCGTAGTTATCGCCGCCGCGGTTTTGTCTACGGCTTCCGCGGCCTTCCTCGGATGGGGCCGCAACGCCCAGTTAATTCGGCGTTGGTATCAAGTTGTTTTAAGGCCGGCGGCCGCGGAGGATAATTACTACGTAATCGAGCGCAACGAGTCGGTACCCGCTTCGTTATACGCATATAATAGGCTGATTAACAGGGGGTACCCGTCGCGTTATATATATATATTGAGGCATCTCCGTTGGCTGAACGCCGCAACCGTAGCGCTATTCGCGTCCGTTATCGCGTTCTTCGTAGTCAAATGCGGTTTTATAAAGAGGCGCGCCGGGCCCGCCGCAGATAACCTGCTATTGGGTTTGATCGTGTTAACGGGCGTTCTGTTACAACCCCTGGCGTGGTTGCAGCACTTCGTCGTCGCGATTTTCCCGTATATGGCGGTTTTGTACTATGCGCCGCGGATAGAGGCCGCCAGCGTGCGGTACGCGTGTTACGTCCTTGTGGCGCTTTCGTTCGCCGGACACACGTTAATCGCCGCCGACATTTGGGGTACCGGGACGGAAGACGCTTTTTTCCGGTTAAAAACCGTTACCTTCGCGGTATTATTGCTTTACGCCGCGGTGGTGGTTCAACTTTTCGCCGTGTGTCGCCGGCGGCGACTACCCGCTCCCCTTCACCCAGGCCAAATGCGTTAGCGAAAAGCTGTAGCGGTTCCAAGCGGAAGGAAGCAGTTCCCCGGAAGGGGGGCTTTGGGGTTGTTACCGCCGGCCGGCGCTCAACTTGATAGCGGAGCGTAGCATGAAACGCGTCGTAATAACCGCGGTCCTGGTCGTCGTCCTGGTCGTTTTCGCCGTCTTTCAAATAGGCCGGTGCACGCGCCACGGCGACACGAAGTTCTTCTTCGCCGCCGGCGAGGCCGTCCTCACGGGCGGCGACCCCTACGTCGACAGCGTGGTGGGCGGCGGCTACCTGTACCCGCCCTTCTTCGCGGTGCTGATGGTCCCGTTCCACCTGATACCGCGGCCCCTCGCCGAGACGTTGTGGTTCGCGGGCAACTTCGCCTCGCTGGTGTTGTTCTTCGCGACGTCGTTATATCTGTTGGAGGCGCCGGCGGAGCCGCTGGGAAGGTGGCTGGGGCGGAAGCTCGGGCGCTTGACGGAGGGGCGGTTTAACCGGGTGGTCGTCGCGACGGCGGTGCTCAGCGCGCGGTACTGGATGGACAACGTCGGGTACGGCCACATCAACGCCGTCCTGTGGGCGCTGTCGCTGCTGGGCGTGTATTTCGCGTTGCGGCGGCGGCGGCTGGGGGGATTCACGGCGGCAAGAACCCGCAGGACACCACCAACTTGTACTCGCTCAGGATGTGCGTGGCGCTGGCGGGCGGGATCACGACTGCGATTGCCGGCGATTCCGTGGCGA
>CBFCYS010000116.1:0-8492 GCA_965602215.1 uncultured bacterium | reverse complement strand
CGTCGTCCTGTCCCGCGAACGTCGACGGCTCGTGCTACGTCGCCGAAAATTATTCCGCCGAGGCGGCGTTGCGGGCGCTGGCCGCGGCGTACGACGATTTGTAAGCGGTCGGGCACCGGCCTTATTTTAAAAAAGGGGAGCCGTGACGGCTCCCTTCTTGTTTTACGTTGCGCAGGGCGTTCGCTACGGGATGGGGAACTCGTCTTCCGTATACGAGCCCGCGAGCTCGTAGTCCCACATGTCGTCGGTGACGGGTCGGCCCTCCAGTATGCGGGCGAAGAGCCAAAGGGGCGTGTGCCAGTAAATACCGTAACGCCGCAGGTAATATGGCGACGTCTCCATCGAGTTCGCGCCCGCGATAACGGTCAACAGGCCCTCGTAGCCGGCGTTGATGGCAACGCTGACGCCGTAGGAGTTGAAAGAGCCGTACGGCCAGGCGAAGGTCCGCACCGGCCTGCCGGTCGCGGCTTCCAGCCGGTGTTTGGGATACGTTAATTCGCGCTGGAGCCAGTGGGGGTAGGCCGCGCCCGTTTTTTTGGAACTGGCGAGGTTGGAATGGCTGATGGAGTGGGCGCCGATGGTCACGAGGTCGTCCGCGGCCAGCTCGCTCAGCTCGTGCCACGTCATGGACTTGCCGCCGGTACCGACGTAGTTGGTGTAAATATAGACGGCGAAGGGGAAGCCGTATTCGGCGAGTACGGGCCAGGCGAAGTCGTAGACCGAGCGGTAGCCGTCGTCCACCGTTATCACTACCGAGCGCCGCGGCAGCAGGTCCGGCTCGTGCGTTTGCAGCGCCTCGACCAGCTGGTCCACCGATATGACCTCGTAGCCGTTGCGCGCGATGTACTCCATCTGCGCCCGGAAGTCGGCGTGCGATACCTCGTACTTGTTGGCCGGGGATACGCGGAAGCGGTGATACATCAAGATGACGCAGCGCTTCTCGCCCGGGCCGTAGCCGCCGGCGAACATACTGGCGCGGGCGTAGCGCTCGAGCTCGTCGCCGGACACCGCCAGCGCGTCGAACGTGCCGCCCGGCTCTTCCGGCTCGAGCGGCAGCCACAACGATTTATCGCCCACCCGGGCCCAGGCGTCGAAGACCACGTCCGGCGCGGGGAACGGGATGTATTCCGAGCCGAGGGCGAAGCTGTCCAACGTGAGCAGGGACGCTTCGCCGACGGAGGGAGCGCGTTCGGCCGCGCTGGAGTACGCGTCGAGGGGTTCGTCTCCCCGGCCCCATGCCGGCGCGCACATTGCAGCGCCGCAAAGCAAGGCGACGGCGATAATCGTGATATTAACCCTGGGGAAAGGGGCCGGCCGGCGGGCGCTACTCGAGCTCATTAACGGCGTCTTCTCCGTACGTTGTTGCCTCGGCTTCGGGCGCGGTTTCCTCCGGCTTGGCCGAGAGGTCGTCGACGTGTTGTTGGGCCAGCGCGATGTACGCCGGGGAGTCCGAAAGTTCCATGAATTTCCGGAAGTGCCTTATGGCCCGCGACTTCTCGTCCTGCTTCTCGTACGCCAGCGCCGCGTTCCAGTGCGCGTCCGCGAAGTTGGGCTTTATGGCGAGGCACTTGTTGTAATACTTGACGGCATCATCGTAGTACTCGCGCTCGAAGTAAACGTTGGCCAGGTTGTTGTAGGCTTTGAAGTAGTTGGGAAGGCCGTCGAGCGCGGCCTTGAATTCCTCGACCGCGGAAATGTAAAGGCCCTTGCGCTTGTATATGATGCCCAGGTTGTTGTGGGCCAGCGCGTTCCGCTCGTCGATTTTCAGCACTTTTCCGTATTCGGCCATCGCGCCGTCGTAGTCGCCGTTCTCGGCGAACTCGTTGCCGCGCTCCAGGTGGCGTTCGATATTATCCTTGTCCTCGTCGGCGGCGGGCCGTCCCGGAAAGGAGAAGGTGACGAGCACCAGTAGAGCCAGGACCGAGACTACGACCGCTATCTTCTTCGGCATAACTTAGACCTCTTGCTTGCGGCGTTTGGTTGCGATGACGTCGAGGCGGCCGCCCGTGAGCAGCCGCGCGAACGCGTCGGCTACCGCGGGGTCGAACTGGACCCCGCGGGAGGCTTTTATCTCTTGGACGGCTTCCTCTTTCGATTTGGCCTTGCGGTAGCGCCGGTCGGTGGTCATGGCGTCGAAGGAGTCCGCCACCGCGATGATGCGCGCGATGAGCGGGATGTCCTCGCCGGCAAGGCCGTCGGGGTAGCCGGAGCCGTCGTAGTATTCGTGGTGAGAGCGGACGCCGTCGAGCGCGTTGCGAAGCAGCGGGATGCCGCGCAGGATGTCGGCCCCGATGAGCGGGTGGCGCCGGAGCTCGGCCAGCTGCTCCTCCGTAAGGCCGTCGGGCATGCGCAGGACCTCCTCCGAGACGCCGAGGTATCCCACGTCGTGGAGCACGGCGCCGAACAGCAGGTCCTGCCGCTGGTCTTCCTTGAGGCCGACCTCGTCGGCGAGGGCGGAGGCGTAGAGCGTTACGCGTTCGGTGTGGCCGCGGGTGTATTTGTCTTTGGCCTCGATGGCGGAGATGAGCGCGCGCACCAGGCCGCCGTAGTTTTTCTTCGTCTTCTCGAGCAGGCGCGCGGTCTCGATGCTGACGGCGGCGAGGTTCATCAGCGCCCCCAGCAGACGGAGTTCGTCGGCGTCGAATTCGCGCCCCGATATCTTGGCCCCCAACCCCACGATGCCTATTAAACGGTTTTTGAAGCGGATGGGCGCCAGGGCCGCGATGCCTTTTTTTACGAAGGGCTCGAGCTGGCGCCGGTCGCGTTCCTCGACCTCGTCCGCGAGCGCCCCCGCGAGGACCGGGCCGACGTGGCCGTCGACGACGTCGGCCAACCCCAGGGGCGGGATGGTCAACTCGTGGAGCGTTTCGGCGTCGAGGCCGCGGGCGGCGGCGACCTCCAGGCCGCCGTCGCGGGCGCGGAGCAGGACCACCGCCCGGTCGGTGCTGAATTGCCCGGTAGCCATCATGAGGAGGGTGGGCAGCATCTTCTCGGTCTCGAGCGCCTCGGCCAAACTTTGGGAAACCGAAAAGAGCGTCTCCATCTCCATGGCCTTGCGGCCTATTTCCCTTTTGGCCCCGGGCGAGTGGTCGGGGGGGCGACTTGCCGCCAGGTGCTTGTCCAACGCCAGGTTGAGGGACGTCCCCAGGTACCGGAGGAGACGCCGCTCCTCGGCGGCCACGGCGCCGCCGTCTCTCTTTTCGCCCACCACCAGGAAGGCGATAACCTTGTCGGCGATGCTGAAGGGCAGGACGAATTGGGTGCGGTTTTTATCGGCCCACTTGCCCAGCAGCCTGCCGTACGAGGCGAGCTCCTCGGCGCCGACTATTCCCTGGGCGGGCAGGTTGTCCGCCAGAGCCGATTTCACGGAGTCGTCGACGGGGGGGAAGTTGTCGCGCGCCGCGGTGGCCGCGAGGCCGACGTCATCGGACAGCGGCACGAACGCGCACTGGCTAAGCGCCATGTAGTTCGCCGTGACGTCTACTATTTGCGACAACTTGCGGTCGAATTCGCGGTCTCCTCCCAGGATATCGGAATAGGCCGCCAGCAGCGAGAACAGCGCTTGCGGGACGCGAGGCGCCGCCGCGAGCGCCTCGGCCGCGCCCCCGGTAAGCTCTTCCAGGCTGGGGGGTTTGGGGAGCTTACCCCTCCGGAACCTTTCCACCGCCTGGTCGACGTCGTCGGCGACGATGAAGTAGTCAAGAACGTCGAGCGTTTTGAAGACGGCCAATATTTTATTCTGCATCTTGACGAAGATGATGTCGCCGTCGTTTTTGCGCATCTCGCCGACCGCGGACAGGAAAGCTCCCATCCCGGCGCTGGAGATGAAGTCCACCCCTTGGAGGTCGAGTACGATGCGGAAAACCTTTTGTTTAAGGCAAACGTCCAGCAGGCCCTGTATGCCGGCCGAACCCTCCACGCCCAACGTGCCCGAGACCCTGAATACGTGGATGCCGTCGGGCGTTTTGGCCGTAATCTTAATGGAGAGTTCTTTGGCCATGGCTTTCTCTAAGAGGCGGCCGGCGTACGGGGCAGGTATTTGATAAGCTCGAGAATGTTTTCCTTTCCGTGGCGCCGGTAGAGGATCTCGTCCATGCAGGCTTCGATAATGTGCATGCCGAGGCCGCCGTCCTGTTCGGTCTCGATTATCTTCGCTATGTCCTTGTCCTTCAGCGACGACGGCTCGAAGGCGCCGCCCTCGTCGCGAATGATAACGATGAGCTTGTCGAATTCCACCGCCAACTTCACGTCGATGTAGTTGTTGGGGTTGTTGGCGTAGGCGTGTTCGATGACGTTGGCGCAGGCCTCGTAAATGGACAATTCGATTTCGAAGATCGCGCGCTCGTCGAAGCCCAGCGCCCGGGCGATGTACGACGCCCATTTCCGCACCTTCTCGAGTTGCGGAACGGCGCTTTTTATCCGGAACTGGTATTCTCTTTCGCCCATATTATTAGGCGCGCGTCAGGCCGCGGTGTCTTCGCCTTGGGGCGAAGCCGCTACGGCCGCTGCGGCCGCCGGTTCCTCCGCCGATGCGCCGGGAGGTTTGAGCGTTATGGCCAACATGGTCATATCGTCTTGTTGCGGCCGGTCGCCCACGAACGTCGCTATACGCTTCAATATGGCGTCGTTGATATCCTGCACCGGCGCGGACCTTTTATCGGCCAACGTATCGAGCAGGCGGTCCATTCCGAACTCTTCGTCGTTATGGTTCAGCGAGTCCATAACGCCGTCGGTGTAGACGAAGATGGTGTCGCCTTCCTCGAGCGGGAGCGTCGTCTCTTCCAGCCGGTCGTCGAAAAACGAGCCCGACATGAAGCCCACCGGCCTTCCCTGGGTCTTGATTATCTCGTACGGGACCGGCCCGCCCTTCTTGATGATGATCAGCGGGTTGTGGCCGGCGTTGGCGAAGCTGAAGGTGCCGCGCTCTACGTCCAGGACGCCGTACAGCACGGTCACGAACATGCCCCGATGGATGTCGGGCGCTATAATGTCGTTGGCCCGGATGAGAACCTCGCGCGGCGAGAGGTGCTGCCGCGCCTGGGCGCGGATGACGCTGCGGGCGACGCCCATAACGAGCAGGCCCGGGACCCCTTTGCCCGATACGTCCGCGATGACGACGCCTACCCTCCTGCTGTCGATGGCCAGCAGGTCGAAGTAGTCGCCGCCCACTTCGGTGGCGCTCTCGCATACCGCGGCCACCTCGACGGCCTCCATCTCGGGGAAGGCCGTGGGGAGCAGGCTCTGCTGGATGCCGCGCGCGATCTCGAGCTCCTTCGACATCCGCTCCTTTTCCACCAGTTCCTCGCGGGCTCTGGCCAGGCGGGCGGTCATCTCGTTCAACGTCGTCGCCAGCTGGCCTATCTCGTCGCGGCCCGAGACCTTCACCCGGACTTCGAGGTCGCCCTCGCCGATGCGCCGCGCCCCTTCGGCCAGCTTCTTTACGGGGGTGGTGATGAACCCGGAGAGGATGACGCCCGCGACGCTGCCCAGCAAACTCACGATGACGGCGATGGCTATTATCTGCAGCTGCGCCGAGCGGATGGCCTTTTCGATTTTCCCCTTCGACGAGCGTATGAAGACCCGGCCTATGTTCGAAATCTGGCCCTCGTACGTCCGCTTGATGGGCGCGTTCACGACGAAGACGTCCTCGCCCTCGGCCACCATCTCCTCGGGGTCGAGGTACGGAATGTCGGCCACGGGTTCCAGGCCGCGGGGCGGGTCGTAGCGGCTTCCTATCTTGGTCACTTCCGGATGGGCGAGGATGGTGCCGTTCCGGTCGACCACCACGATGCTTTCGATGTCCGGGTCTCGCGACATCATTTCGCGGAGCAGTTTTTGGAACGTCAGCTCGGGGTCGGGCTCGAGCATGGTCCGTTCGGAGGAGGCGGCGATGCTGCGCGCCTGGGCCAGAACCCGCAGCTCGACCTCGCGGGTGAGGGCCACCTTCTCGTGTCGCAGGATGGTGAAGCCGGTAACGGTTACGAGAGCCAGGACGAGCGCGACGGCTATGATCGCGCCTTTGGTCCGCAACGAGGACAGTATGTTTCTTAATCTTCGCATCGGGTCAGCCAAACCACCTTTACGACAGTCCGTCGACGCCCGCCGTGCCGCTCGCGTAGCGCCTTACCTGATTTGGTCGATTTCGGTCTCCGCTTTCTTTATATAGCGTTGCAGCTTCTCGTTGCCCGGCTCGAGCTCCAGCGCGCGCCGCCACACCCTGATGGCCGCCGACAGCGAACCCTTGGAGTAGAAATCCAGGCCCTGGTACAGGTACGCCTCGACGAGTTTGGCGCGAGCGGCGGCGTAGTCCGGGTATTCCCCGACGATCTCTCCGAGCTCCCGGGCGGCCTCCGCCATGCCGCCCCGGTTAAGGAGCGCGCTCGCTTCCCGGTACCTTTCGATTATTTCCTCCGGTATCTCGGGCGTGGTCGGCGGTTCCTCGGGCGGTTTGGTGGAGGCGGCGAGCAGCCGTTGCGTTTCGGCCAGGAGCTTGCGGGCGCGGACGTGTTCGGGGTGCGCCGCCAGTATTTCGCGGTAAACGCCAAGGGCGCTCCGATACGCGCCGCGCCGCCGGTAGCCCTGGGCCCGGGCGAGGAGTTCCGCGATGCGGCCTTCCTCGACCTCGCGGGCGGCGGCCTCGGCTTCCAATTCGTCCACCCGCGCCAGCGACTCGGTGGCGAGGAAGTCCTGCGGGACTACCGCCAACGCGTTGCGGTACGCGTGCCGCGCTCGCTCCCAATCGTTTTGGCCTATACTTTCGGCGCCGTCGGCCATGTATTGGTGGTACTTCGCCCTGGCCCAGTACTGGCGGGCGACGACGTTGTGGGGGTCCCATTCCAGGACTTCGGCGAACCGCTTCGCCGCCAGTTCGTAGTTGCCGGTTTCGAAATGGCCCCGCCCTTCCGCCAGCCACAATTCGGTTTGGCGGCGGCGTTCGTTGCGGCCGCGGACGTCGCGGCCCGGGTTGACCGAGACCGACAAATAATGCGAGGAACCGAACTCGCGGGCGGTGTAGGCGTAGTCGAACGAGAACAGGTCGGTGTTGACGCCGATGCCCGCGGCGGGTTGGGTGCCGGTCGCGCCCGCCCGCGCCGCGAAAATAGAGGCCACGACGAACTCGCAGCCGATGGCGACGCGCGACGGTTCGGAAAAGGGCACCGAGAACGTTAGCCCCAGGCGGTGGCGGCCTACGTCGCGCGCCCACGACGCGCCGGCGTTCACGTTCAACGGCTCGCGGTATCTTCCCGTAAAGATGTCGCGTTGGGTGGCGACCAGGTTTTGGGCGGCGAGGCCCAAAGCGACGGTGCCGACGGCGTATTCGGTCGAAGGGGACGCGGCCAGCGGCCGCGCGTAGATGCCGGCGTCGGCGCCGAAGTTCTGGTAAACGGCCCCGGGTTCCGTAAGGTGGCGTCCGTAGTTGAAGGCCCCGCCCAGCGCCAACCACGGCGTCGCCGCGACGCCGTAGCCGCCGGCCAGGCGATCGTCGTGATAGGTGTATCCCCCCAGGTATTGGCCGCCGCCGGAATACCGCTCCACGCCGCCGACGCGGACGGTCCCGAAGCCGCCGGCCGCGGTCCCGTAGGCGCCCAGCGGAACCGCGCCGCCCACCATTTCCGACACCGTGCCGGGGGCCGGGAAGATTTTGTGGGTAAAGGTGAACTGCAACGACGAGAGCGCCGCGAGGACGGCGGGGTTCGCCTCGAGCGCGTAAAACCCCAGGTCCAACGCCGGGTTGGGGCCCAGCGCCGCGGCTCGGGCGTTAGCGAAGGTCACTCGCTCCGCGCGGGCGTTGCCGGCGGTAATCAGGCAGCATAACGCCATTAACGTTTTCCAGCAAAGTATACGGTTCGACGACATCTCTCGCGGCGTGCGGGCGTCCGTTCATATCCTATCTATCAACGATCGCGATAAACGTGTCCCGGTGGGGTTCGCCGCCCATACGCACGTCGAGGACCAACAGGTACGGGCCGGCCCGCACGAGCTCGCCGCCGTCGTCGCGGCCGTCCCACCGGTCTTCGCCTCGATGGCCGCCTTTCGAACGGTCGACGCGTTCCACCAGCGTACGCACGCGGTTTCCGTCCAGGTCGTATACGTTAAGCGAGATGACGGCGTCCGCCGGCAGGTAATACGTGAGCTGCGCGTCGACGTAGCCGGCCGCGAACGGGTTCGGGTAAGCGAAGAGCCGTAAATCGGCGTCCTCCGCGACGGCAACGCCGGCTGCGCCGGCCAGGATGGTTAAAATTACCAGGCACTTCCTTTTAAGGTATTTATACACTTGCCCTCTACCATAAACTACCACAAAACGGCTAACGTATCAATATCTACGACGTTTTTTAACCCGTGAGAAACGACAGGTCAAAATTACTAAAAAACCCGCCTTCGCGGCGGGCCTTCGCCGGATTTATACAAGTTTCAACGCGCGACGACCATTTTCTTGGTCGCGACGTCGGCGCCGGCGGTCAGGCGGTACAGGTACACGCCCGCCGGCAGCG
>CBFCYS010000115.1:0-8529 GCA_965602215.1 uncultured bacterium | reverse complement strand
AAGCGACGTCGCCATGCCGACGTCGAAGAGGTAGTACTCCCGTTCCCGTATGACGCAATCGTATTCCTTCTTGCTGAGGACGACGATTATCATGGAGGCGTCGAAGGTCCACTCGTTGCCCCGGGACATTACCTCCCGCATACGCTCCAGCACGACGGCCTCGTAGACGAAGATATAACGCCACGGCTGGTTATTGAAGCACGAGGCCGAAAGGGAGGCGCACTCCGCCAAATCCCGAATGAGCTCTTCCTTAATTTCGACCGGCGCCAGCGAGCGGTACGCCCGTCGCATTTTTATCGCTTCTTGGACGTCCATGACGGTCCTCCGTAAGCGTACGTCTTCGAATCCGCGCCCGACGCAACGGCCGTTCGTTAAATCGAAAAGCCGCGGCGTCCGCGCGCTTGTGCACACGCGTCGCCCCGGCCGCCGACTTCCCTATCTTCCCCCGTCAAATCGGGCAACTCCCGCGGTTACTACCAATTTTCACATAACAGCTCGTAGTGGGCCCGGGGATGGTCGCACGCCGGGCAGGGGTCGGGCGCCTCCGCGCCTTCGTAGACGTACCCGCAGTTCCGGCAGCGCCATACCACCGGCTTATCTTTCTTGAAAACGGTCCCGGCCTTGACGTTGGCGAGCAGGCCCCGGTAACGCTTCTCGTGTTCCTTCTCGGCCACCGCTATGGCCTCGAAGATGTCCGCTATCTCGTCGAACCCTTCCTCGCGCGCCGCCTTGGCGAAGGAGGGGTACATCTCGTTCCACTCGTAATACTCGCCGCCCGCCGCGGCGTCCAGGTTCTCGGCCGTGGCGCCTATTACGCCCGCCGGGTACGCCGCCTGAATCTCGACCTCGCCGCCCTCCAACAGTTTGAAGAGGCGCTTGGCGTGCTCCTTTTCCTGATTGGCGGTTTCCTCGAAGACGGCGGCCATTTGCTCGAAGCCGTCCTTGCGGGCCCGGCCGGCGAAATACGTGTAGCGGTTCCGCGCCTGCGATTCCCCCGCGAAAGCCGTGAGCAAATTCTTCTCCGTCCGGGTCCCCTTTATTCCGGCCATGACGAACCTCCTGCTTTCTATCGCGCCATTTGAATGCTCGTAAGCCTTAGTTCCGGCCGCCGCAACTTTTATCGGGAGGAGGTCACGCGGCCAGGCGCCGGTCGGGCGCCTCGCGCCGGCAGTCCGGGCACAGGCCGTAGAATCCAAGGCGGTAGCCCTGCACGTCGTAGTCGGATATTCTCCGCACCTCATCCAGAAAGCCGTCCACCGCTTCCAACGACACGTCGTCGACGCGGCCGCACTGCTCGCACACGACGTGGTAATGGTCGGCCAGTTCGCCGTCGTACCGCCGGGGCGCGCCCACCTCCCACATCCGCCGGATCAAGCCGTGCTCGGCCAGCGTCTCGAGGTTGCGGTATACGGTGGCCATGCTTATGTCGGGGAGGCGCCGCCGCACCGCCAGGTACAGCTCGTCCGCCGACGGGTGGGTCTTGACCTTCTTGATTTCCTCAAGTATGACCCGTCGCTGGACCGTCATCTTCAATTTATCGGGTTTTTCCAATCCTTGCTCCTATATGTTAATGATAACTATTACTAAATAGTAATAAATTTAGCCGAGCAAGTCAAGGCGATATTACGATTTAATACGGGGCCGGTGATAAAAAAACCCGGCCTCTTCGGCCAGGTCTCTTTAATAACTCGTCGTTATTCCGGAACCGGGCCCCCGCCCGAGGCTTGGGCCGCCTCTCGCGCTTTTTCCGCGGCCTGGCGGGCCTCCTCCTTCTTAGCCTTCCTGGCATCCTCCTCGGCCTTGCGCCGGTCGTAGTACAGTTTGGTTTTTTTAACCAGCTCGACGAGGGCCATGGGGGCGCCGTCGCCGTGGCGGGTATCGGTCCTGACGATTCGAACGAAGCCGCCCCCGTCGCCCTCGGCGATGGGCGCTATTTCGTGGAATAGCTTCCAAATCAGGTTGCGGTCGCGCACGACGGGCGCCACCAGCCGGCGGGCGTGGACGGTATCGTCGCGGGCGCGCGCTATAGTCCGGTCGGCCAGACTCTTAACGGCTTTGGCCTTGGCCTCGGTCGTAGTTATCTGCTCATAATGAAACAGCGACCGTACGAGGTTGGACATCATCGCGCGCCGGTGCGACGGCGTTCGGGAGAATTTCCTCTTATATTTTCGGTGGCGCATGATTAATTTTCCTCGATGTCGGAAATATCCATCCCCAACGAGAGGCCCATTCCGGCCAGCACTTCTTTGATTTCGTTCAGCGACTTGCGGCCGAAGTTGCGGTACTTGAGCATCTCGGCGTCGCTCTTGGCGACCAGGTCGCGAATGGTGCGGATTTCCGCCATCTCCAGGCAATTCACCGCCCGCACCGAGAGCTCGAGCTCGTTGACGTTGCGGGAGAGCAGTTCCTTCAGGCGGGCGCGTTCCTCGTCTTCCCGCGCTTTCTCCGGCGGCCGCTTGGTCTCGAAGTCGACGAGCAATTCGACGTGCGATTGCAAAACTTTCGCCGCGGCGTCGAGGGCCTCGTTGGCGTTCATGCTGCCGTCGGTCCAGACCTCGACCACCAAGCTATCGTAGTCGGTCCGTTGGCCCACGCGCGTTTCCTCGACAGAGTACTTTACCTTGCGCACCGGCGTATAGACGGCGTCTATCGGGATAACCCCTACGGGGCGGTCTTCGTTGCCTACCCGTTCGACCGGGACGTAGCCGCGGCCCCGGCTCACTTCCATTTCCATCTTGAGGCGACCGCCCTCGGCCAACGTCGCTATCTTCTGGTCGGGGTTGATTATCTTGACGTCCGGGTCGGTGATGATATCGCGACCGGTGACCTCGCCCTCGCCTTCGACGTCGAGGTAGATTGTCTTGGGTCGCGAGGCGTCGAGGCACAGCACCAGGCCCCGGAGGTTCATGATAATCTCGGTCGTGTCCTCGTAGACGTTCGGGATAGTAGAGTACTCGTGCAACACGCCGTCTATTTTGACCGCCGTGATGGCCGTACCCTCGATGGCCGAGAGCAGAACGCGCCTTATGGCGTTTCCCAACGTCAAGCCGAAACCTTGCTCCAGGGGCTCGACGACGTACTTGCCCCAGGAGCCCTTCGCACCTTCGGGTTCGAACTTGACCCCGCGCGGCATCTTGAAAGCGTCAGCCTTCATGGGCCAACCCCACTCCTTTGCTCGTCACGATTATTGAAAAGTGCCGCTAAACGCGGGAATAGAACTCGACGACCAGGTGCTCGTCGACCGGGACCGGGATCTGCTCGCGCGTCGGCAACGAGACCACCCGCCCCTCGGCCTTCTTCGGGTCAAACTCCAACCATTCCGGCAATAGCTTCCCGCTGTTATATTCCAAACCGTACTTCACGGGCTCTAGCCGCGAAGCCTTTTCGACGGTGCCAACGACGTCGCCCACCTTGACCAGGTACGAGGGGACGTTTACCCGCCGGCCGTTGACGGTGAAGAAACCGTGCCGCACCAGTTGGCGCGCCGTCCCGCGTGCGGTGACGAACCCCAACCGGTACGCGACGTTGTCCAGACGCATCTCCAGCAGCTGCAGGAGGTTTTCGCCCGTCACGCCTTTGCTCCGGACCGCCAGGCGGAAGTACTTGCGGAACTGGTTTTCCAGCAGGCCGTACGTCCGGCGCAGCTTCTGCTTCTCGCGCAGCCGCACGCCGTAATCGGATATCCGGAACCGGCGCCTCAGGCCGTGCTGCCCGGGCGGGTAGTTGCGCGGGTTAACCGGCTTGTCCACCGGGCACTTGCCGCGCGCGAAACAGCGCTCTCCCTTGAGGAAGAGCTTCGCCCCCTCGCGACGGCATATTCGACAACGTGGGCCACGATACTTAGCCATATTCTACGAAACCTCGCAACGCGGCGTCATACCCGACGCCGCTTCCTGGGCCGGCAGCCGTTGTGCGGTATTTTGGTGCGGTCGCGGACGCCGGTTACGCGTAGGCCGGAGGCCTGGATGGCGCGCACCGCCGACTCGCGCCCCGAACCCGGCCCCACCACCTGCACCTCGACCTCTTTCAAGCCCATCGCTATGGCCCGTTTCGCCACCTGGTCGGCGGAGATCTGGGCCGCGAACGGCGTAGACTTGCGGGACCCTTTGAAACCGACCAACCCGCCCGAAGCCCAGGCGATGACGTTCCCGTCCTTGTCGGTAATAGTAATAAGGGTATTATTGAAAGAGGACTTGATGTAAACGGTGCCTTCCGAAACCGTCCGCTTTACTTTCTTCTTGGTTTTCTTTTTAACTTTGGCCAAAGCTTGTCACCTCATGTAATTAAACCCGGCCCGGGCTACTTCTTCTTCCGCTTCCGCCCGACCGTCTTGCGGGGGCCCTTGCGCGTCCGGGCGTTGGTTTTGGTGCGCTGGCCGTGGGCGGGCAAACCCTTTTTGTGGCGGAGGCCGCGGTAGCTGTTTATAGCTATCAACCGCTTGATGTTGGCCGCCGCCTCCGCGCGGAGCGCGCCCTCGACCTTATACTCCTCTTCGATGACGCCGCGCAGACGCGCCACTTCGGCTTCCGTCAAGTCCTTGACCCTGGTATCGGGGCTTACGTTGGCCTCGGCCAGGATAGCCCGCGCGGACGTGGGGCCGATGCCGAAGATGTACGGCAGCGCGGCCTCGATGCGTTTCGCGCGGTCTAAGTCAACGCCGGCTATACGTGCCATGGGCACACTTCTCCCTTAAAAGGCGCTCGTTAACCCTGGCGCTGTTTGTGCCGGGGGTTTTCGCAGATAACGCGAACGACGCCGCGCCTTTTTATTATCTTGCACTTTTTGCAGATCTTTTTTACTGAAGGTCTTACTTTCATCGTCGCCACCTCGACGGCGACCGCTATTTATATCTCCACGTAATCCGGCCGCGGTTGGGGTCGTAGGGCGTGAGCTCTACCTTGACGCGGTCGCCCGGGAGGATGCGGACGAAATGCATCCGCATGCGCCCGCACACGTGCGCGAGGAGAACGTGGCCGTTGTCCAGCTTCACCCGAAACATCGCGTTCGGAAGAGGCTCGACGACGACCCCCTCTACCTGTATGGTTCGTTCTTTCACCAAAATAGCCGTCGCAGTCCTTTAAACGTAAACGAACTCTTCCCAACCCCGCGTCAACACCCTCGGTTCGTTTTCGGTAATAACCACCGTATGTTCGAAATGCGCCGAAAGGCCTCCGTCCCGCGTAACGACCGTCCACTTGTCCCGACTTACCTTCGTCCGCCAGTCGCCCGTCACTACCATGGGCTCGAGCGCCAGCACCATACCCGCTACCAACCTCGGGCCGCGCCCGGCCGTGCCGTAATTCGGCACCTGGGGTTCCTCGTGCATCTTCGTCCCGATGCCGTGGCCCACGTATTCGCGCACGACGTCGAAGCCGTCCTCCCGAGCCGTCTTCTCGATGACGTGCGAGACGTCGCCCAAGCGTTTCCCGACCCGGCATTGTTCCACGGCTTCGTTCAAACATTGCCGGCCGCAGGCCAACAACTCGGGCGCCCCGTCCCCCAGTGCGACCGTAAACGCCGCGTCGGCGTAATAACCCGCGAGCAACACGCCCGCGTCCACCGAGACCAGGTCCCCCTCCACTAAAATCCTATCGGGTGAGGGTATGCCGTGGACGACTTCGGCGTTCAACGAAACGCAGGACGAGGCGGGAAAACCCATGTAACCCAGGAACGCCGGTTTCGCCCCCGCATCCTCGATCGTCTTCCGTACGGCGCGGTCCAACGCCTCGGTACTGCTTCCCGGTTCCGCGCGGCGCCGGGCCTCCCTCAACGCGTCCACCAATATCGCCGCGGCCCGGGCCATCAACTCAACTTCAGCGGCGGACTTAACCGTTATCATCGCCGCAGGATTCCAACGGCCCGATCTCCGCTTCCACCCGAGCCAGGACCTCTTCCCGGCTCCCGATTCCGTCCACCTCGTGCAAGATGCCGCGGCCGCGGTAGTATTCGATGACCGGCTCCGTCTCGTGCATGTAAACCTCGTACCGTTTCTTAACCGTATCCGGCCGGTCGTCCGCCCGGAAGGCCAGGTCGCCGGAGCCGCAATTCCCGCAG
Organism: uncultured bacterium; assembly: GCA_965602215.1. Lineage (GTDB taxonomy): Bacteria > RBG-13-66-14 > B26-G2 > WVWN01 > WVWN01 > WVWN01. Next base: position 2,475 of record CBFCYS010000115.1, on the reverse strand, counting down.
GTTTCGCCGTCGTCGGCAACGGCGCCGCACTCCGCGCACACCCGCCGGCCCCGCAACCTCTCGACGGCCTCTTCCTGGGGGATTGCGACGTAAATAACCGCGTCCACGGCCGCCAGGTACGCCAGGAATTCGGCCTGCTCGAGCGTTCGGGGGTATCCGTCCAGCACGAACCCGTCGAGCTGGCTTAACTTTTCGGCCACGACTCCCCCCAGAATCTCCTGCGGGACGAGCTTGCCCGCTTCGACGTACTCTTCGGCCTTCGCCCCCAGCGGCGTCCCCCGGTTTATGGCGTCGCGCAAAACGTCGCCCGTCGAGAGGTGAACCAGGCCACGCTCCGCCGCCAATTTATCCGCTATAGTGCCTTTTCCTGCTCCCGGTGGTCCTATGAGGACAAGTCGCATGCGAGACCTAGGTTAAACTCGGCCCCGTATCCGTCCTTTCTTCACGAAGCCGTCGTAGTGGCGCATTAGGAGGTGGGACTCCACCTGGCGCATGGTATCGAGCGCCACGCCCACGACGATCAGCAGGCCGGTCCCGCCGAAGTAAAAGGGTACCTTCATAAAAGTGATAAGCACCGTCGGCAGAGTATCGATGGCCGCCAGGAAGAGGCCTCCCACGAGCGTTATGCGCGTTATGATTCGGTCTATGTACTGGGCGGTGTTCTTGCCGGGCCTAATCCCCGGAATAAAGCCGCCGTACTTCTTCATGTTCTCCGCCATGTCCTGCGGATTGAGGACGACGGCGGTATAAAAATAGGTAAAGAATACGATCATTACGACGTTGACGACGACGTACAACCACTGCCCCGGCACCAGCATTCCCGCCACTTGCTCGATAATTCCCCCCCGGCCCCCCGCGAACATCAGGATGGTCTGCGGGAACATTATTATGGAGCTGGCGAAGATAACCGGGATAACGCCCGCAGTATTTACCCTGATGGGTATATGGGTGGATTGGCCGCCGTACACCTTCCGCCCCACGATGCGCTTGGCGTACTGGACGCGGATGCGCCGCTGCGCCTGCTGCATGTAAACCACGGCCATAACGACGCCGATCATTACGGCGATAATAACGACGAGCGTTACGATGTCCATCTCGCCGTGGATAAGGTTGTTTATGGTTTTGATCGTCCCGCCGGGCATAGCGGCGACTATCCCCGCGAAGATGATGAGCGATATGCCGTTGCCCACGCCGAACTCGGTTATCTTCTCGCCCAGCCACATGATGAAGGCCGTGCCGGCGGTCAACGTCAATATCGTCATTATCCGGAAGCCCCAACCCGGCGCCGCTACGACCGCGATGCCGCCCGGGCTCAAACCCTCGAGCCAGAAGCTGATGGCCGAGCCCTGGACGATCGAGAGGACGACGGTCCCGTAGCGCGTATACTGCGTTATCTTCTTGCGCCCCGCGTCCCCCTCTTTGGAGAGCTTCTCGAGGTACGGGATCACCGTGACGAGGAGCTGGAAGATGATCGAGCTCGAGATGTACGGCATTATGCCGAGCGCGAACACCGTGGCCCGGGTGAGGTTGCCGCCGGAGAAGAGGTCGAACAGGCCGAAGAGCGTTCCCTTTTGCGCCTCGAAGAAAGAGGTCAGCACGTCGGCGTTGACGCCGGGCACCGGAATATGCCGCCCTATCCGATACACCAGGATCAGCGCCACCGTGATCAAGACCTTCCGGCGCAGCTCCGGGATCTTGAAGACGTTTCTTAAGTTGGTAAAGAACCTTTTTATTACGTCGAACAATTTATTCCGCCTCGGCCTTGCCGCCGGCGCCCTCTATCTTGGCCCGCGCCTGGGGCGTAAAGTAATGGGCCCGTACGGTGAGAGCGGCGTTCAGCTCGCCGCCGCCCAGGACCCTCAGGTAGCGAATCCCCTTCTCCTTCACGGCTTTACGTTCTTTTAGAAAATTCAAATCTATGGTCGCGCTTTCGCCGAAGCGAGCCAGGTCGCCGACGTTCACGGACGCCGTCGCGGCCTTCCGTTCGTTGTAAACGTTGGTGAACCCCCTCTTGGGCAAGCGACGTTGGAGCGGCATCTGGCCGCCCTCGAAGCCGGGGCGTATGCTCGCGCCGGCGCGGGACTTCTGGCCTTTATGGCCCCGGCCGCTCGTCTTGCCGCGGCCTGACCCCGGCCCGCGGCCTACGCGCTTCCGGCCTTTCCTCGAGCCGGACGGCGGTTTGAGTTCGCCCAACTTCATTCTTCCTTAACCTCGTCGCCGGCCTCTGCGGACGGCGCTTCCTCCGGCGCGTCGCTTTCGGCCTGCGCCTTTTCCTCTTTCGGGGCCTCGGCGGCCTTTTCTACCGCCGCCTCGGGTTTATCCGCTCCGCCCTTCGTTTCTTCCTTTGTCTCGGCCTCGGCGGCCTTTTCTACCGCCGCCTCGGGTTTATCCGCTCCGCCCTTCGTTTCTTCCTTTGTCTCGGCCTCGGCGGCCTTTTCTACCGCCGCCTCGGGTTTATCCGCTCCGCCCTTCGTT
>CBFCYS010000114.1:0-8556 GCA_965602215.1 uncultured bacterium | reverse complement strand
TGCTGTGGTTCTCGACGTATACGTGGCCGTCGGGATTGGCCATCGGCATGATGTATATCTCGTAGTTATCCACGTAATATTTAATGTCGGGGTTCGTCGCGTAGCCCTCGAGGAGTACCTTTATAAACCGCAACGGTATCTCGACCGTCATCAGCTCCCGGGCGTGGTGGCAGCCGACGACGAAGAGCCTGGGCTCCTGCTCGCTCTGCGCCGGGTTGTCCGAGACCTTCAGTACCCACATCTCGCGGCTTTCCCACGTGTCGCCGACGTCGTAGAGCTTACAGATATTCGGGTACTTGGCCTCCCGCTGCTTCAGCTCGTCCAACATCTCCTGGTAGGTATGGTAGAGGCCCATATCAGGCGGCAAGGCCGCGATACCGGCGCCGGCGTCCTCCGCGATTACCTCGATTCGGTAACCGAGCTCCTGCAAACCGGCCAGCTCGTCCGCGGAGGCGATAACGTCGACGTACCCCTCGCCTCCCGAGCATACGTCCATCCCCGCGGCCAGTACGTCCCGCTCCATCGCCGCGGCTGAATCGTAATAGACCCTGGCCCACGTCGCGTCCGGGGCGGCGTACGCGACAGCAACAGCCGCGAAAACCGCTATAATCGTAATCGTTATCCTCATTTGCCACCTTCTTGTCTTACGTCGGCCAAGCCGACAAGTACTTAAGAGCGGATAAACGTGACTTATTATAACATATTTATTAACATCCGGCAATTAGCCGCTAGCGCAAGACGCCGCCGCGTACTCGATGCATTCGAACGAACTTGCACGTTACGGCCCCGGGTCGGCGGCTGCCGCTACCGGTAGCGTCAATTCGGTATACTCGTATAAGAGTTCACCGGTAGTTGAGTAGCGCCGCACGGCGTCGCTGGCCGCTACGAAAACGTAGCCACCCTCTTCGTCGAGCTCGACGTCCGTCGGATAAGGCAACCCGGGCAACAGGAGTTTCGCGGCCTCGTCCACGGCGCGGACGCCCGCGACCTCCCGCGAGAAGGCCGCCAGCCAACCCTTCTCGTAGTCGACGACGAAGACGCAATTCGCGGCGCGGGACGCGACGGCACAATATGGGAAGTCGAAGCCGGTGACTTCGGCCTTACGCTCGCCGGCGCCGCTGACTTTCACGACGGCGCCCGCGCCCTTGTCCAAAACCCACGCGCCGCCCCCCGGGTCCGCCGCGACGGCCCACGGCGTCTCGAAACCGCCGCACTCAGCCAACTTAGTGCCGCCGACAGTTACCGTCCCGGAAGCGTCCGCCCGCAGCTTTACGGCCCGCTTTTGCAACTCGTCCGTAACCCAGCAGTCGCCGGTATCGGGCACCAGCGAAACCGAGCGCGGCGAGCGGAAGCCGGTTACGGTCGCGAGGACGCCGCCGTTCTCGCCGAGCTTCAGAACGCGGCTGTGAGAGCGATCCGCCACCCAACAAGCGCCGTTGCGTTGGTCGACCGCGATGGAAGTCCCCCGCCGGATTAGCGGCTCTTCCCCTCCGGGCGCGGGCGTCTCGTATACGACGTTCCCGGCGCGGTCGAACTTCCGCAGCTTATTGACGTAATAGTCGAGGACCCACGCCGAGCCGTCCCGCCGGTCCACCTCTACGCAATTAGGCTTATAGAAGAATGGGAAATTGCCGACGGTGAATAGCTGTTCGCCGCCGTAATCGTAGACCTGGACGACGTTATTAGGTTGATCGATTACCCACAACCGGCCGCCCGAAGGCGTCGACGTCGGCCCGTCTTCTTCGCTGCAATTCGCCGCGAATACGAGGAATAATACCCCGCATATAGCAGCCGCCGCAGTTAGCTTATTACGGTCCATAGGACATCCTCTCCTCTTAGCCCGAAATTACATCAACCGGAACCCGCTGTCAACTACGTTTCTAGGCGCCACCCGCTTCCACCCCTGCCTTAATACTTCCCGCCGGGCGGCCGCTCCGAACGCGCACCCCACCGCTCGCCAGGAGCGCCTCCGCCGTTAAAAGTAGTAAGGCCGCCGCGGCCAGCGGCGATTGGAGCGGTACCGAGGCGCGCCCCCCGCCCGCCGGCGCGTGCCGCGTTACAACGGCGTGCGGGAAGAGCCGCCGCACCTCTTCTTCGGCGATTATCGCGGGGTCCGACTCTGTCGTACCGAGCTTCCGTGTCGGCGTGAACGCCGGGTTCGCCCGCGCCAACGCCCTCAATTTTAAATCCAACGCGAAGCCGACGAAAGCCGGGGACGTAAGGAAGTTGGTGTAGCGCGGCAGCGTCGGCGTACATATTAAAAACACTTCCCCCTTCCCCGTACGGCGCGTAACGGCGAAAGGCGAGCCGGCCGACGTCGCCGCCGCCTCGAGCCAGGGCGCCGCCGTCTCCAACGCCGCGACGCCCGCCGTCTCGAAGCCCCCCGCCGAAGCCGCGCGCGGCAAAACGCCGCCGCAGGCCGATACGCGAGCCGGCGCCGTCTCGAGCGCCGACAGCGTCGTAACGTCGTCGAATCGGCCTCCCCCGGCGTCGTCCGGCACTACGACCGCGACGGCGCCCCCCTCGGCCAACGCCCGGCCGCGGGACGACTCGCGCCATAACGACAGCGGCATAACGTGTACCCCCGGTAACGACGCCAGCGTGGCGCCCTCCTCGCAGCCCGCCGCCGTCAACGCGGCCCGCCACGAGCGAGTGCCCGGCGTCGCCGGCGCCACCTCGTACGCGACGCCGGCCGCTTCGGGAACGAAGACGGCGACGCGGTCGTCGAACGGATAACCGCCGCTGCACGATAACTCGTAGCGCCCGGCGGCGGCCAGCGGGACCCGCGCCGTCGCGCGCGCCGAGGCCGGGACCTCGGCGCCGACGCTACCGGGCCCTACCTCGAGCGACAAAGGCCGGGGCTTACCGTATTGCCGGACGTCCACGCGCACCTCAAACGAGCCGCCGCGCCCAAGTTCCACGTCAAAGCCGGCGAGAGCGACGTTCCACGAAGGGCCGGCCTCGGACCTCACGTCGTAGAACGTAACGCGTGCGTCGCGCGGCAGCGCCCACGCGACCGCGGCGACGTCTTCGAACGCCGACCGCTGCATATCCGTAATAACCGCGAGCTCGGGGCGACGGCCGCGAGCCTCGGCCGCGGCCCATAAGGACTTCGCCGCAGCCAGCGAATCGGCGACGTTACCCTCGGCCGCCGGCGGCACCGATATTGCCGCGCCGGCGTCCCGAAGGTTTTCCCAACCGGCGTCCGCCGGCGCCCCCGTCCATAAAACCGCGCCGAGGTCATCCGGCCCGGCGCCCCCCGCCAGCGAACGGGCGTAGCCGGCCGCTCGGGCCGCCCGGCTCTCCCCCTCCTCGACGTACGTCATGGACGGCGAGTTGTCGACGACGACGATTACCGCCCGCGGCGGCGCCGAACCCCCGGGCGTAAAGCGCGGCCCGGCGACGGTGAACACCAACGAAAGGATGACGGACACCCGTACCGCCAGCAATAATATTTCGTACCACCTGGGCCGGCGGCGGGCGCGCCGCTCCTCGACGATTTTAAGAAGCTGAATCGAAGGAAACCTGAGGCGAAGACGTACGCGCCTTTTTACGAGATTCAGTAATAAAGGTAGCGCCGCCAGCGGCAGGAGTAAGAGGTAAAGGGGGCTCAGGAAGGATATCATAACGGACCCGGCGTCTACATCATCGCCTGGCGCTTACCGAGGTACGAAACCAGCACTTCCGCCGGCGGCCGGTCCGTGACGACCGGGACGTAATCGATATCGTGGGCGCCCAATTCCAGGCGATAGTCCCGCTTCAAATTCGCCAACGCGTCGACGTAGCCTTCCCTGAAACGCGGCCCGTCGAGTTCGACCTTCTCCGACGTCTCCATATCCTCGAACGTCGCCGCGTTCCGGAAAGGGAACCGCTCCTCGGCGGCGTCGAGGACGTGGAATAAAATGATCTCGTGCTTGCCGGCCCGCAGCGCGCGCAGGCCGTCGAGGACGCGGCCGCGCAGGTCCCACAGGTCCGTGAATATGGTAAACAGGCCCCGGCGCGGGGCGCGCTCCGCGAGGGTGGCGAGCGTCGCGTATAAATCGGTCGTACCCTCGGTTCGGGTTTGTTCCAGGACGTTTAGTATGGCGCGGAAATGCTGCCGGCTCGAGCGTGGCGGGATTACCTCCCGGACGCCGGCGGAAAAGGTCGCCAGGCCGACGGCGTCGCGCTGGTTGAGGGCGAGGTACGCCGTCGCCGCGGCCAACGTCGACGCGTACTCGAACTTCGTCAGCGGCGCGTCCGCGGGGTACCCCATACTGGCGGAGGAGTCCACGCACAAATAGAAGCGCAGGTTCGTCTCCTCCTCGAACTCCTTGACGTAGTAACGGTCGGTACGCGCGAAAGCGCGCCAGTCTACCAGGCGGAGATCGTCGCCGGGTTGATAGGCGCGATACTCGGAGAATTCGACCGAGAAACCTTTGAACGGACTGCGATGCAGGCCCGCGAAGACCCCCTCCACCACCAAGCGGGCCCGCAGGCCGAGCCCCTGGACCGCGGCCAGCGTTAAAACGTCTACGAATTTCGGGAATGGCATGGTAGGTCGGTTACTACAATCGGGTCGTCGTAAACCCCCTTAACGTCGAGCCGATTATAAACCCAATTCCTCCCGGACGCCCTGCATCCCGTCGAGACACAACCCCAGGAATTCCTCGAGCGCAAGGCCGAGGTCGGCGCAACTCGCGATTTGCTCGCGGTCGGCGCCGGCGGCGAAACGCTTCTCGCGGAAGCGCCGCATCACGAAGTCAACGTCGCAGGCCGCGACGGATTTCTCCGGGTGCATCAGCGCCGCCGCCACTATCAAACCGGTGGTCGGGTCCACCGCCAGGAGGGCCTTCTCCATCGGCGTCTCGGCCTCTTTGTGTTTATTGTGCGCCAGGATGGCTTCCGCTACGCCCGGCGGCAGCTCGACGTCGCACAACATCTCGAGCGTAACCGGGCCGTGGCGCTCCGGCTCGTCCTTCGTCGCCTCGTAGTCGAGGTCGTGCAGCAAGCCGGCGAGCGCCCACACTCCCTCGTCTTCGCCCAGCCGCCGAGCGACGGCCCGCATCGCCGCTTCCGCGGCTATCATATGCTTTACGATGTTGCGGTTGCTTACCTTCTCGCGAACCAGCGTGAGTGCGTCGCCGCGGTCCATAACCTGACTCCTAAGGATATCGTATCCGGGTTAACCGAAAAAGCTTACGCCGCCGTACCGGCGGCTTAACTCGGCCCTCACGGGTTCTGGCACGCCGAAGTTAGCAGCATCGCGAATAAAGCGGCAAACGCCGACGACCAAAGAACGAAACGAGCTCGCCACATACCCGACTCCTTTTGCAACCGTAGTTAACACCGTTAAGTATAACCTTCCCATAAGCCGCCGTCGAGGCAAATTTTACGGGCGCCGGCGAGCCGTACCTCTTCGCGTGCGAAACGAACGCCAAGCACACGATTCACCAGATAAACCCCTCGAGCGGGTCGGTCGTCAAGTCGTTCGACGACCCGCCCTTCGCCGGCAATATCGTCGGCCTGGCCTGGGACGGTACGTATCTCTGGGCGTGCTAAAACTACATGGGCCAAGACATGTACGCCTTCCAATTCATCGCCTACGACCCCAACCCCAGCATCTCGCCGGCCAGCCTGGGTAAGATCAAATCGTTATACAGGTGAGACGGTGCAGGATTAAAAAAGGCGGCCTTCGGGCCGCCTTTAAAACGAATATATTTTAACCGACGTGCGGCATGCACGGCGGGTTTACGGCTTATGGACCGTGTCCCATTCCGGTTGAACGAAAAGCGCAGGCGAGAAGAAGAAGACGTACGCCGCCATCGCCGTGCCGACGTCGCCCGCGAAATCAGCCGCTTCGTAAAAGCCGACCGTCGCGAAGCGGGGGTCTTGTATCACGCCCTCGCGGATGTAACCCACGGTCATGAACGATGCATCCTCGAGCCGACCGCCTACCCGCATATAACCAATAGTCCAAAAAGACGCGTCCTGAACCGAGCCGTCGTCGCCCGTAAACCCCAGCGTCCGGAACCTCATATCCTCGACGCGCCCTCCGTCCCGGACGTACCCCAGCGTCCGGAAGGACGCGTCCTCAACCCGGCCGCCGTCCCTGATATAGGCCACGACCGCGCCGTTGGCCCCCTCTATCTGTATGTCGGCCGCAGCCGCGCCGACGGCGACCACAGCCCCCACGCCCAACAGAAAAAAAATCGATCTAAATGCCATTACGAACCTCCGAACATAAAACAATCCGCCGCGGCGAGCGTCGCCTAAGCACGAAGATATCTACTAACGCGGCCTTGCGGACGCGTTTAGTAATAGAACATCTGTCGCGCCTTCTCTTCGCCGTTTACGAAGAGAACAATCTCTACTTCGACGACCGAACCGTCGGGCGGTATTACTTGTATGGTGGCGGGAGTTTCCTCGCCGGTCAGTTTAACCTTCATCTGCTCCGACGTCGCTCTCGCCAGCGACTCGTTTCCCGTCTTGGCCGAAATGTATTTGAAATCGATCTGAGCGTTTACCGTAATCGTACCGGTACCGGTTAGCGAGAAGCTCAGTTCGCCGTCCTCGTACGATATAATAGTAGCCTCTACGGCGAAGGCGGCGCCCGCCACTAAACACGCGAAGCCAAAGGCCAGAAATTTATTCCGCATGAGTAGATCACCCTTTAAAACTATAAATTAATAACGGAACCGTTACAAGCTAAAAAGAAAGTAATGACTCACCATTACGACAATAACACGTTTTTATTGATATATTAGCTAAAAAATGTAGTTCTGTTTTTTGACATATGCGACCCGGCCGGTTATAATTTATAAGGTATAACGTGCCGGAAAACGATTTAACTAAGCGGCGGAAGGCCGAGGCGTTAACACAGAAAGGCTCCAACCTTTCTTTTGTGGGTCAGTACGCCGAAAGCCTCCCCCTTTTCGAACAGGCTATAGCGTTGGACCCTACCTTCGCCCGCGCGTACAACGGCCGCGCCGTAACGCTCGCGCAACTCGGCCGCCCGGCCGAGGGCTTACCCTCCGCCAAGGAAGCCCTACGATTGGAGCCCGCCAACGCCGTGGCGTACACGACGTTGGGGCTTTGCCTCTACCGCCTGGGCCGCCGCGACGAGGCCGAGGCGGCGTACGAGAAAGCGCTAACCGCGGCGCCGGAAAGCCCCCGCGTTTTATATAACTACGCGTGCTACTGGGCATTGATAGGCGACGAAGAGAAGTGCCGCGAGTTCCTGACGCGGGCGTTCCAATACGTGGAGAGCGACGTCGTCGAACACTCGAAAAAAGACCGCGACTTGGAACGGTACGTCGACGCCGAATGGTTCGACGACCTCCACGCCGCGGCTAAGACGTTGGAGGAGGGGATCGCGTATTTTCTGGCCGGCAGCTACGAAGCGGCGGCGGCGGCGTTCGAGCGCGTGCTGGCCAAAAACGACCGACACGTGCGAGCGCGCGTAGGCCGCAGCCTCTCGTTGGCTCAGCTCGGCCGCGCGAACGAGGGCCTAGCGGTTGCGGAAGAAACCGTTCGCGTAAATCCGGACTACGTACGCGGATATTCCGCAGTCGCGGTTTGCCTGCACCGTTTACACCGCCGCGCCGAAGCACAAACCGCGTACGAACGCGCCGTCGAACTTGGGCCCGACGACGCCGGCGTATTATACAATTTCGCCTGTTTCTGGGCCGAGGTGGGAAACGAAGAGAAGTGCCGTGAATACGTCGCCCGGGCCCTGCGCCACGACGACGGCCAGGTAGTAGGCCACATTGCGAAAGACCCCGACATGGCGCGCTACCGAAATGCCGATTGGCTCCGCGAGCTTATAGCGGCGGCCAAGAAAGAACGGCGTGCGGTCCAACCGAAAGAGCCGATATAGAAACTTTTCCCCACGACCCGCTTTTACGCCGCCCCAAATAACTTCGGCCGGCGAACTAGCTATAATATTATGAAAGAGGATTGGACCGAAGAGCAAGTACGTAAATACGTCGGGGACGGCGACGACACGCAGGTCATTCCCGTAAACGTAACCGCCGCGGCGGGCCAACGCGTCCTGAACTTCCGCGCCGTCGAGGAGATACTTGCCCGGGCCGACCGGATCGCGGTCGGCGAGTGCTTTTGCCGCAACAAGATGCAGCGCTGCGACCACACGCTCGAGGGGTGTATGTTCCTGGGGCCGTGGTACGACGGGGCCGTCAAGAACGGCTACGCCCGGCCGGCCACGCGCGAAGAAGCGCTGGCAATCCTAAAAAGGACGTACGACGACGGCCTGGTCCTGGTAGCGGCGGAGGCGGACGAGGGCCCGTTTAAAATATGCGCTTGCTGCTCGTGCTGTTGTTTCCAATTCGCGGGCTTGCGTAAGTTCGGGATGGAGAACGCGCTGCTGACCTCGGATTACGTCGCGACCCACGACGGCGATTTGTGCGCGGCGTGCGGGGCGTGCGTCGAACGCCGCCATTTCGGCGCTCTGGCACGAGGCGAGGAGGGCGTGCGGTTCGACCCGGGTAAGTGCTTCGGCTGCGGCCTGTGCGTCGGGACCTGCCCCACCGGCGCGCAGACACTGGTCGAAAAATAAAA
>CBFCYS010000113.1:0-8637 GCA_965602215.1 uncultured bacterium | reverse complement strand
GCTAAAGCGGCCGGTTTATATTCTTGCCTGCCGATTGGACAAGGGGCTTAAGCCCCTTGTCGCGGGTACGGCCGCACCTGAAGGTACGGCCCTACGAAATAAGGTCAATATAAATCGCCACTCGGCGCGGCATAAAAAGGTCGAGATATAAAGCGGAACTCGGACTACGTAAAAGCGGCCCCTTACGGGGCCGCTTTCGATTAGGGAGGAGGTGTGGTGTGAAGAGTCGTACCCGTTACGTATCGGCACATGCGCCGTTATTATTTCCGCGTAAATAATCTATCATGCCCGGCGTCGCCAGCGGGACGATGTCGCCGATCATGTGCGGCATCAGGTTGTCCATAACTTTGGGCATAAGCTCCGGCATCTGCTCGGCCATGTAGTCGGGCATCGGGATGCGGTCGGCCACGCGCGCCAGCATCGTCGGCATCACCTTCGGCATCATCCCCGGCAGCAAGCGTGGGAAGAGGACCGGGAACAGCGGCTTCATCAGCTCGAGCGCGCCGGGTATCTTACCCATCACCCGCATCATCTTGCCCATGCCGAGGGGCATGGCGTCGACGAGCTCGGGCCACATCGTGCCCATGAGCGCGGCGAAGCCTTGCGGCGTCAAAAGCTCGATCATGGCCTCGAAGACCGCCCACTGCTTCTTGACTTCCGGGTTGGGGTCGGGGAAGTCGTAGCCCAGCGCCGAGGCGGCGTAGCGCGCGAGGTCCACCACCTCCACCGGCACGTCCTTCTTGTCGGCGCTCACGCGCAGCTGGAACTCGCAGCACGGGCACAGCGCCAGGACCTTTTCCGCGCCGACCTCGAGCGCCTCGTCGAGGCGTTCCTTGCCGACATCCGCGGCTACCGGCGGTTCCTTGAGCAGCGTCAGGACCGAGCCGCAGCAGTGCGCGTCCTCGCGGTTGTACGGCATCTCGACGAAGTCGGCCTGCGGTATCGCGGCAATCAAATCGCGCGGCGCGTCGTACACGCCGGAGACGCGGCCTATGTGGCAGGAGTCGTGCCAGGTAACCTTTTCCTTGGCGCCGTCCTTGGCCGGGAACTTGAATTCGCCTTTTCCGATCTTCTCCGCCGCCACCTCGCTGTAGTGCTTGCACGTTATGCCGTACTCCAGGCCGAGCTTCTCGGCCCACTGCGGGTAAACGCGGCGCCACATCATATCGCAGGCAGGGCAGGACGTTATGACCGAGTCGGCGCCCGCGGCCTTGACCGCTGCTATGTTCTTCTTCATAATACCCTCGAAGACGTCCCACAGGCCCGCCACCAGCATCGGCGTGCCGCAGCAGCTCTCTTCCTTGGCCAGATAGGTGAAGTCCTCGCCCAGCTCGTCGAGCAGGCGGACGCCGGCCTGGCCGATGTCGTGCTCGACGTAGCTCGCGGTGCAGCCGGCGAAGTAGACGTTTTTGGATTCGCGGCCCGGGCCGTGTTTTTCGAGCAGGTCGTCCGGGAACCAGGCGGCGCGGTCCTTGCGGTAGCCGGCCCAGATGTCGCCCTGGGAGCGGAGCGCCGCCGCCATCATCTCGAACGGCGGGAACGTCATCCGCTTGTCCTCGTCCACCAGCTTGCCGCGCAGCTTCATCCAGGAGGGCTCGATGGGCAGCGCCGCGGAGCACCGCCGGTTGCACAGCTCGCACGTCGTGCAAACCAGGATGGTGTCCACCATGAACTGGTTCCACTCCTCCCGGCCCTCCATATATTCGCGCAGCCAGTACCACTTACCGCGGGGGCTCTGGCTCTCCCAGCCGCGGCCGTAGAACTGGTCGCACTCGTCGATGCAGTAGCCGCACTGCGAACAGCCGTACGCGTACCAGGCGACGTCCGCGGGGATGCCGCGCACGTCCCCCTCCTCGGGCCGCTCGCCCACGGTCGTTATGACGTGGTTGCCGAAAGGCCGCACCATCGGCTCGACTATCGCCGCCGCCGCGAGCGCCGTGCCCGCCGCGCCCCGCCCCACGACCTTGGAGGGGTTGAACAGCTTCCGCGGGTCCACCTCTTTTTTGAATTTCCTTAAGCGGGAGGCGCGGCCTGCGCCAAGGATTTCGTCGGCCCTGGAGGCGAAGTACAGGCCGGTGCTGTAGGGACGGCCGCCGTGACGGGCGGCTATTTTCATTACCGTGAGGACCAGGCCGAAGACGAAGTTGTACGTGAACTTACGCTGGTCGCTGGGAATGAAGCCGAGGATGACGACCTCCGGCTCGCCGTCGCGGCCTTCGCGGATGACGACGCCCTCTTTTACCACCGGTTGGTTGACCTTGTCCTCTATTTCGCTCATGACGGCGCCGAGGGCCGAGAGCGGGACGACTATCTCGGCGGGCACGAGCGACGGCCCGAGCCGTTTGACGACCATCAGTTTGAAGCGGTGTTCCCACTCGTGACGGGCTATCCTGTCGCTGAGGACCTCCGCCTCGCAGAGCTTGATCGTCTCCTCCAGCTTCGCGCGGACTTCGTCGGCGTCGCGCTTCCGGAACGCCAGCGTCATGACGTACGCCGCCGGGAGCAGTACGCGCTCCTCGATAGGGTGGCCGTAGTGTTCCATCAGCGGCGCGCGGTTCTTCATCTCGGCCATCGCCGGGTTGATGAACATGAGCGACCAGATGGGGACTTCCTCGGCGACGAGTGACGCCAACAGCCGCTGCAGGTCGTGAGCGTCCGGGCAGCCGACCGCGACGAGTTCCAGGTCCTCGAGCGGCATGACTTCAAGCGTCACCTGCGTTATGAATCCGGTGATGCCCTCGGCGTCGGCCACGAGCTCGAGGTCGTCGCCCGCGAACTCGCGCAGCTCGCCGTCCGGCAATACGACGCGCGCGCTGACGACGTTGTCCCGGGCCCAGCCGTACTCGTACGAGCCGATGCCGACGCCTCCCTGCGCGAGCCAACCCGCGACGGTGGACGACGGGTAACTGGTGGGGTAGAGGCGGAGCGTCAGGCCGTTCTTGGCGAGTTCGCGGTCGAGCTTCTCCCACGTCGCGCCGGCCTCGGCCTTCGCCGTCTGCGCCTCGGCGTCCACGCTCACCACGTCTTTCATGCGGTAGAAGTCGACCACGACGCCCTGTTTCACGGGGATGGCACCGCCGTAGCCCGACGTGGCCTTGCCGCGCGGCGTCAGCGGTACGCCTTCCCGGACCGCCCAGCGCACGAGCTCGACCAGTTCGGCCTCGTCCGCCGGCTGGACCACCGCCGCCGGCGTCGTATCGCCGATGAGCGGCTTGAACAGGCCCGGCATGGCCGCTATGTCGTGGCCGTAGAGTTTGCGCTCCGTCGGGTCGAAGTTCGCGCGCGGGCCGAACGTCTCTTCGAGGTACCGCCGCTGTTTATTATTTAGGTTTCGCACGACGCCCTCCGAGGTCTTTGTAGAAATCCTTGAGTTCCTCGTATATCGCCCCCTGGTCCGAGAGTACCGACATCAACACGTCCCGCATTACGTCGAACGCTTCGTATATACGCGGGAACTTGACCGAGTAGAAAAGCCGCTGGCCGTCGCGCCGCACCGATACGACCCCCGATTTGCGCAGCGAGGCGAGATGGGCGGAGACGTTGGCCTTGGTGCTAGCTACCCCTTCGCACAGTTCGCCCGCCGATTTCTCGCCGTGTCGGAGCCGGTCCAGGATGCGCAACCGCACCGGGTGCGTCAGGATCCTACAGAGGTCGCTTTCGCTTCGGTATAATTTTTCCCTGTCCATGCATCGCCTTTTCTGTATTTGTTTATTTAATTTATAGTTTAACTATATATATTTAACATAATCGAGGCCGTAAGTCAAGTAAAAAAGTCATATATGTTTCGATTTCGATTTCCGGGTTGCCCGGAAGCGCGCCGGTCGCGTTGGGGCGGCCACCCGGGCCGACGGCGGCGAGTTCGCGTCTCGGGAGGCGAGACGCCCCGACGTTCGCTAATCAATTCAGCCAAAAAAACCTTGACAACGATAACGTATTGTTATTAAAATGACTGAGAATTCGTATATAAGACGCCTTGAAAGGAGTAGGTTCCATGCCCGAGGAAATTGACGATCCCATCGAGGCGATAAAGAGGCGGAACGAGGAACGCGCGCGCCGGCTTAAAGAGAGGATCGCCAGCGGGGAGTTCGATAAGTTCGAGACTTCTCTTGATGAGGTGGACGAATCGCTTACCCCCGGCCCGGGAGTTATCGAGGCGCCGGAAAGCGACTTCGACCTGAGCTCGTTCCCCGCGCCGCCCGAACCGTCTGGGATTCCGTTGGACGAAAAGAGAGCGGAGGCGATACCGGAACCGCCCATGGCGCCGCCCGAGATGCCGCCGGAATTCGCGCCCGATGCCGCGGCCCTGCTCGAGCCGCCGGGGCCCGCGCCGCCGCCCGTCGAGGAACCGGCCGAGGAAGCGCTCGCCGGGTTGGAATTGACGGATCTCGACCTGGAAGGGGTGGGCGATATAATAGCGCCCCAACCGTGGGATACCGCCGAAGCGCCCGCCGTTGAAGCTGCCGCGCCGGCGGAACTGCCGCCGGAGGAAGAAGTCCCGTTCGAAATAATCCCTCCCGGCCTTGAGATAGAGGTTGAACCCGGCGCCGGAGCGCCGCTCGAGGAGATAACGGGGCCGCCGTTCGAGGAGGAACTGGTCGCCGCAGCCGAAGCGGCCGCGGTGAGCGAGCCGGCTTTACGCGAGGAAGAGGCCGAAGCTATAAAGGCGACGATAGAGGAAGAGCTCCGCGAGATTCCGCCGGCGGCTCCCCCCATGCCGCCCCGGCCCGAGGAAATCCCGGTCGCCGTGGTGGCCGAAGTTACGCCCGAACCTGTACCCGAACCTGTACCCGAACCGGCGCCTCCGGTAGCGGTGGAACCGACCGTCGAAGAGGAAGCCGAAATATTTATCGGAATCGGCGTTATGGGCAATAAAGTCCGAATTGAGCGGCGTAATATCACGCTCGCCGCCGCGATCGACCTCTTCAAGTCGATTATCGACCGTTATCAGCACCGGTAAAGCATCTTTTAATTACGGAATTAAGCCCCCGCGGCCGCGGGGGTTTTAATTTGGGCTTCGCCGGTTCGAAATATACTTGCAATCGACAATTAGATACTATATTATTACGCAATAAACGCATCTCAGTTAATAGAAACGGCGGCTTTTAACGATGAAATTAAGCGGTTGCGTATTCGGCGTACCGATGGTGGTTTTGGCGCTGGTGGTAATATTTTTCGGCGTCTTGTGGATAATGTCCTCCACCGCTCCCGAGGCGGGCGGCCAGAGCGGCAGCCGGTTGGGCGTGGGCATATGTCTCAACGTCGTCGGCCTGTTGCTCATCGCCGGCGCCGGCGTGTTGATGTACCGGTCCTATAAAAAGTACCAGGCCGAGAAGCCGCAGACCATCGTCCAACAAATAGATTTAACCGGAGACCTGTCGCTGGAGGAGCTGAAGTGCCGCGCCTGCGGCGCCACCCTTTCCAAGGATAGTATCGACGTTAAGGCCGGGGCCGTGGTGGTAACTTGCCCTTATTGCGCGACGTCGTACGAAATAGAAGAGGAACCGAAGTGGTGAGCCGACCCCGCCTCCCGCGGCTAAGGCCTATGGGTTTTAAACGTAACGCGATAATAGTTTTATGTTGGGCCGCGGCGGTAACGGCTTTGCCCGTCGCGGCGCAGGATTACTACTTCGAGGTCCCGCGCGAGGTCGTTACCGTAGCCGTCAACCCGGATTCCTCGTTCGACATCGACTACAAGATTACCTTTCGCAATACCGCGGCCGGCGACCCGATTGATATCGTCGACGTGGGCTTCCCGTCCAACGATTACGACCTCGACTCCATAACCGCCGACATCGACGGCCATACGCTGTATACCATAAGGCCCTCCGAGTACGTCGACGTCGGCGTCGAGATACCGCTCTCCGGTTACGAAATAGGATCCGGCGACACTGCTACGCTCCACGTTTACGGCCGCAATTACCATATGGTCTTCGAGGACTCGGCGGACGAGGCGTACGCGTCGGCCGTCTTCAGCCCCACCTGGTTCGGTTCCGATTTCACCACCGGCGCGACCCACCTCACGATGGTCTTCGTCTTCCCGCCGGGGGTGACGGGGGAGCAAACGCGCTGGCACGAGGACGAGGGCGGCCAGCCGACGCAGATGTTCGTAAAAGACAGCCGCGTCTATTACGTCTGGGATTCGCAGCAGGCGTCGCCGTCGGAGCAATATTACTTCGGCATATCGTTTCCCCGGACCGCCGTAGCCGAGGTGCGGTCGCCGCCGCGTTTCGGGTGGGTGGGCGACTTCTTCGGCGGCCTGATAGGCCTCGGGACGCAGTTCTGCGGCTGCCTGGTCCCGATTACTATTTTCGTCCTAATCGCGGTATTCGGTGTGATCAACAAAAGGCGCCGGCGCATGAAGTACCTGTCGCCCAAGGCCAAGGTCGAAGGGGTCGGCATAAAGCGCGGCCTTACGGCCCCCGAGGCCGCCATCCTGATGGAGCGGCCGTTGAACGCGATTCTTGCCATGGTCCTCTTCGGTTTAATTAAAAAGGGCGCTCTTTCGATAGTCACTCAAGAACCGTTGAAACTCAAGAAGCTTCCTTTTAAGGAGAACGGCCTGAGGCCGTACGAGAAAGAGTTCGTCGCCGCGGTCGGGAAAGACGGTGCCCTGGGCGAGAAAAAACTCCAGGATATGCTGGTGTCGCTCATCAAGGCGGTGGAGAAAAAAATGAAGGGCTTCTCCCACCGCGAGACCGTCGAGTACTACCGTAAAATAGTGAAAACCGCCTGGCGCTTGGTGGAGGAGGCCGGCACTCCCGACGTCAAGGTCGAGGAGTTTACGAACGGCCTCGAGTGGACGATGCTGGACGACGACTTCGGCGGGCGCGCGCGGACCGTATTCGTGGGTTACGACTTGCCGGCTCCCGTTTGGTGGGGGCGCGCGACGCCGGCCCCCGCGGCCGGGGCCAAGGGCGTTTCGCTCGATATGCCCACGCTCCCCGGCGCCAGCTTCGCCGACGCCGTCGTGACGCGCGTAGAGGGCGTCGCGAACGGCGTGGTGTCGAAGGTGGAATCGTTCACCGGTAAAGTTAGCAAGACCACCAACCCGCCCGTTAAGTCGTCGGGCGGCGGCTGGAGCGGCGGCGGCAGCAGTTGCGCCTGCGCGTGCGCTTGCGCCGGGTGCGCGTGCGCCTGCGCCGGCGGCGGCCGCTAAGGGCGTTAAACCTCGGGTACAGCTCTAGGATATTTATGGGTATAGGAAAAACGATATACGATAAGTTCCTGGCGAAGCAAACCCCTCTCGAGGCGGGGATATACCACCTCCGGCGCGACGACGCCGAGGTCCAGGCTCGCCTTCACCTCCGCTTGAATCCGGGGGGCGACGGCATACTGATGATAAACGCCGCCCGCATCCTGCACCTCAATCAGACCGGCGCCGAGATGGCGCGCTACATCCTCGAGGAGTGGCCCGACGACCGCATCGTCAAGACGATGGCCAAGCGCTACCGCGTGGGCAAGAAAGAACTTGCGGACGACCTCCGCCGCCTGCGCGAAACGATCGAGATGATGGCGCGGGGAGACGAGCGTTGCCCCATATCGTACCTGGGCGCCGAACGCGTCGACCCTTTCACCATCGACGTCGACGTGCCCTACCGGATGGACATAGCGCTCGCGTACGGGTGCGACAACGCCTGCGCCCACTGCTACAACGAGACGCCGCGCGCCGGCGGGGCGCTGGGTACCGAGGACTTCAAGCGCGTCATCGCCAAGGTGTGGGGGCTCGGCATACCGCACGTATGTTTCACCGGCGGCGAGCCCACGCAGCACCCGGACCTGGTGGAATTGGTGGAATACGCCGAGGAGTTGGGCGTCATCACCGGCCTTTTGACCAACGGCCGCAAGCTGAAGGACGCCGACTACATGAACGCGCTGGCCGCGGCGGGCCTCGACCACGTCCAGATAACCATACACTCCTCGGTACCCGAGACCCACGACAAGATGGTGGGCGTGACCGGCGCCTTCAACGAGACCGTCGCCGGCATCGAGAACGCCGTGGCCGGCCCGGTATACTTGCTGACCAATACGACGCTCACCACCGAGAACGTCGACGACGTGGAGGAGCTGGTGGCGTTTTTAGCGACGCTGGGCGTCGAGCACGTGGCGGCCAACGGCCTCATCAACTCCGGCGGCGCGCGCGACGTCGACGTCGGCATTCCGGAGAGCGCGCTCGGGCCGATACTAAGCCGCTTCACCGCGGCTTGCGCCGCCAACGACATGACTTTTATGTGGTATACGCCGACGCAATACTGCCGCTTCAACCCGCTGACGATGGACCTGGGCGTCAAACAGTGCACGGCGGCCAAGTACAACATGTGCGTCGAGCCCAACGGCGACGTCATACCGTGCCAGTCTTACTACCAGCCTTTGGGAAATATACTCGAGGACGACTGGGACGCTATTTACAACAACGAGTTGGCTCGCGAAATACGCAACCGGGATTACGCGCCCGCCCGCTGCCGGGAGTGTCCGGATTTAGAAATATGCGGCGCCGGGTGCCCGCTGTCGGTTAAGTACGAGAGGGTTTTCTGTTGTCCGGACGCCGCGTCCAACGCGGCGTAACGCGGGGGGATGAGGAATAGCGGACGACGCCGGCCCGTACCTGCGGTTCTCCGTCACGTACGAGGCGGCGGACGA
>CBFCYS010000112.1:0-8840 GCA_965602215.1 uncultured bacterium | reverse complement strand
TTGGGCGCGTGCCATCCCGAGTCGGCGCACCGGGCGCTCCAGCTCGAGGACAAGATAGGCCTCATGTTGCCGTGCAACGTCGTCGTCCAGGAACGCGCGCCGGGCGAGGTCGAAGTGGCGGCTATCGACCCGGTAGCGTCGATGGCCGCGGTGGATAACGCCGGCCTGGCCGAAGTCGCCGACGCCGTACGCGCGAAGCTCCAGAGCGTAATCGATAAACTCTGAAACGGACGCTTTAAGCGTCCAAAAAGGAGGTCGGCCATGCCTGATTTCGGCAACCCTTTCGCGGGCCTGAAACACGACCGCAAATTAACCGACGAGGAATTGGTCCGCGCCATCCGCTTCATGGTCGCCGCGGAGTACGAGGCGGTACAACTCTACACGCAGCTCGCGGAATCTACCGATAACGAGCTTGCCCGAGCCGTACTTAAAGACATAGCGGACGAGGAGCGCGTCCACGCCGGCGAGTTCTTGCGCCTCCTGAAAGAGTTGGCGCCGGACGAGGCGAAGTTCTACGACGAGGGGGCCGAGGAGGTAGAAGATATAATAAAAAAGGCCGGATAACGTCGAACGGGCGGCCGCGCGCCGGCGTCGTCATTACGTCGGTAGGGGAGTTAAATATGCCTTATTAGGTTATGTATATTGACAACGGTCGGGTAAAGTGTTAGAATTAAAGCAATCCACCGGCGGTGATTTTCGGAAATGTAACGCTTAATCGTCGTCGGAAGTGCTCGCGGCGGGGGTATCAAGTGACTGCGTCGAGGCCGGTTAGAGGAGTAATCCGGGTGGATATAAATTCTCCCTCAGTAGAGGGATTTAAATATTGTGTATTTAGCGTAGGGTAATATCCGGGCTGCCGGATTGGAGCCCGGGACGAACTCATAAGACTCGCGTTAAACAAAAGGGGTAGAAAAAGGATGAGAACGAGTTTGGTGAAATGGGCAGCGGTAGCGGCGTTTCTGGCTTTGGCCGGCGTTGCAAATAGCGCGGCCGAGATTTCGCCTGCGTTAGCACAGCATCTGGCGACGGCCGGTACCGACGAATTTATACCGGTGATGTTTGCGCTCGACGGCGCCCTGGCGCCGGAAGCCTTCGAGGCTATGACTGCGGGGCTGAACAAAGATGCGGCCCGCGAGCTGGTGCGGAGCATCGGGAAGGAACGCGCCGCGACAAGCCAAAAAGAACTTTTAGCTGCGTTGGAGGAAGGCGAGAACCGCGGCCTGGCGCGCGACGTCAAAGCGTTGTGGGCGCCGAACGTTGTAGCCGCCGAAGTGCGGGCGTCGTACCTCACGAGGTTGGTCGCGTTTGACGGCGTGCAGCGCATAAACCTGGACGCCGATCACAACGTAACCTGTGCGCTCGCTTGGGGCGTCGCGAAAATCGGCGCGGATCGCGTATGGAACGAGCTAAGCGTTAACGGCGAGGGCGTTGTCGTGGCGGTTACCGATACCGGCGTCGATTACGAGCACACGGACCTCCGCGAGCGCGACTGGGTGAACACGGGCGAGATCCCGGACAACGGCATCGACGACGACGCCAATGGCTATATCGACGACTACCACGGGTGGAACACTTACAACGACTCGAAAGAGACGCGTGGAGGTTCGGGCGGCCACGGCAGCCACTGCGCCGGGTCGGTATGCGGCGACGGCGCGGCCGGTACGCAGACGGGCGTCGCGCCGGGCGCGCTCGTGATGCCGGTGCAGGTTTTGTCCAACTCCGGGTCCGGTAACCAAACCGACACCTGGGAAGGCATGCAGTACGCCTTCGACAACGGCGCCGACGTAACCAGCATGTCGCTCGGGTGGACGAGGACCATGGGCCCCGATTGGGCGACGTGGCGTCAAACGTGCGAGACCTTAATTGCCGGCGGCATGGTGTATTCGATAGCCGCGGGTAACGAAAGGCGATACACGTCGCTGCCGGCACCCTACAATATACGCACTCCCGGGACCGTACCTGCCGTTATAACCGTCGGCGCGACTACACAAAGCGACGTATACGCATCTTTCTCTTCATATGGGCCGGTCACCTGGTCTGATATCCCGCCTTGGTACGACTACCCGTACCCGCCGGGACTTACGAAGCCGGACGTCTGCGGCCCCGGGTACCAAATCACTTCAGTGCGGGGTATAACCGGTGGGTATAGCGTCATGAGCGGTACGTCGATGGCGACGCCGCACGTAGCCGGCTTCGCGGCGCTTATCCTGCAAGTGGACCCCAACCTCACCAACGCCGAAGTGCGTAAGTGGATGGAGGATTATGCGCTGGACCTCGGGACGCCGGGTAAAGATAACGACTACGGCTCCGGCCGCATTCGCTGTTACGAAACGATTTCGGCGATGCAGACCACGCCGGTTACTATAAATTCGTTCGCCGCGGAAGCTACGCGGGAAGGTATTCGCGTACGGATGGCGACGTCTTCCGAAAACATGTTGGCCGGGTTTAACCTCTACCGTCGCGCCGTACTCGAAGGCGGAGGGGCTGATACGCCCGCGAATACGGCCGTTTCATACGAGAAACTGAACGCCGACCTCATCAAGGGCGAAAGCCCGTACGTCTACGACGACGGCGACGTGAAGGCCGGTTCGCGGTACGAGTATTTACTCGAAGATGTTGACGGTCTGGGTCGTCCGCACACCCACGGGCCCGTTGAGGTTCGCGCCGGCGGTAAGGCGTTGCCTACTACGTGTTGGCTGGCGCAGAGCGCCCCCAACCCGGCTCGCGAGAACGCGGTCGACAAATTCGGCCTGGCCGACGGGTTTGCCGGTCGGACCCTCATTGAAGTATACGACTTAAGCGGGCGTCGCGTACGGACGCCGGTGGACAGCAACTACCAAACGGGCGTATACGAAGTCGCGATCGATACCGCGTCTTTGGCGCCGGGGGTTTACGTTTACCGTATGTCCGCCGGGTCTTTCCACGCGGCGAAGCGCATGGTCGTTATTCGGTAGGGGCCGGCCCGGCACCTACGCATCATCATTGCTTTTACCGGGGTCGGTCAGCGACCCCAGTAAATAACGTACCGGCCCTTACAGGCCGGTATGTTATAATATCGCGCCGAAACGTCATCAAGCTGGAGGTTAAATATGAGCTTCGACTTTAAAACCAAGGGCGTCCTTATAGCGGTGGCGGCCTCTTGTTTCGTAGCAGGGGCGGTCATTACCGGAGTATTAGATTTAACGCCCCGCGGGGCCGCCGAATCGGAACCCTCGGCGGATCTCGAGGCGCTGCGGCGCATCGGCCAGGGTTTCTCTCAGGTCGTGAAGGAAGTCTCCCCGTCGGTAGTGAACGTCAGGGTCTCGAAAGAGGTCAAGATGAAGCAATCGCCGGGCGGGGGGTCCCCCTTCGACTTCTTCGGCGAAAGCCCCTTCGGGAAGTTCTTCGAGTGGCCCGAGGGAGAAGATTTCCTACAGCAAGGTTCGGGCTCCGGCGTGATCGTAAGCGAAGACGGTTACATCTTGACCAACAATCACGTCATCGAAGGAGCGGATGAGATTACGGTGGTGTACGGCGACGGCGACAAATACGACGCCAAAGTGGTGGGGACGGACCCCCGAACCGACCTCGCCGTTATTAAAATAGAAGGCAAGGATTTCCCGGCGGCGAAGTTGGGGGATTCCGACAAGATAGAGGTCGGCGAATGGGTGTTGGCGGTAGGGAACCCGTTCGAGCTCCAGAACACCGTAACGGCGGGCATAATTTCGGCGCGCGGCCGGTCGAACGTGGGGTTGGCCGACTACGAGGATTTCATTCAAACCGACGCCGCCATCAACCCGGGCAATTCCGGCGGGCCGTTGGTCAACCTGGACGGCGAAGTCGTCGGCATCAATACCGCCATCGCGACGCAGACCGGCGGGAATATGGGCATCGGCTTCGCGATTCCCATAAATATGGCCAAAAAAATCATGGCCGAGCTCATTAAGACGGGGAAGGTTACCCGCGGATGGCTGGGCGTTTACATCCAACCCGTTACTCCCGAACTTAAAAACCAATTTAAGTTAAAGTCCACCGACGGCGCTATCGTTGCCGACGTAACGGGCGCCGGCCCGGCCGAAAAGGCCGGCCTGAAGCGCGGCGACGTCATCGTCGAATACCAGGGTGAGAAGATAGAGGATACCAACCATTTGCGTAACCTGGTCGCTGCTACCGAAGTGGGCGCCACAGCCGACGTCAAGGTAATGCGCGACGGCCGCGAAAAGACGGTGAAGGTTAAAATCGGCGAGTTGCCGGAGAAAGAGGCGGCAATCGGACGCCAGTTCGGCGAGGGGCCGGAGCGCGACGTTGGCTTTAGCGTAGGCAACCTTACCCCTTCCGTACGCAAGCAGCTGGGCCTGCCGGATAATCAAGAAGGCGTCGTCGTCCGCGACGTTAAGAAGACGAGCGACGCTTTCCTGAAAGGGCTCCGCGAGGGCGACGTTATTTTAGAGGTTAACCGGGTGCCGGTATCGAGCGTGGGCGAATTCAATAGCCCCATCGCGCGCGTCGAAGCCGGCGATGAAGTCCTCCTCCTGGTTATAACCGAGGGCCACACGAGATACGTAACTTTCGAGATGGAATAATAGCCGGCTATGACCTCGAGGACTACCCGCGATTACTACGACGTTTTGGGTGTATCCCGCGACGCGCCGCTCGAAGAGATTAAAAAGGCGTACCGTCGCCTCGCGCTGGAGTACCACCCCGACCGCAACCCGGCGCCCGAAGCGACCGAGAAATTCAAAGAGGCTTCGGAAGCCTTCGAAGTTCTGGCCGACCGCGATAAACGGCGCATCTACGACGCGTACGGGTACGAAGGGCTACAGGGCCGCGGTTACGGCGGCGTCGCCGACCTCGACGACGTGTTCGAGCGTTTCTTCTCGGCCGGCGGCATCTTCGGCGACCTGCTAACCGATTTATTCGGCGGTCGCTCGGCGCGCCGGCGCCGCAGGCCCAGGCGGGGTTCCGACCTCCTTACTCGCGTCACGCTGGAGTTCGAGGAAGCCGCTCGCGGCGCCGCGCGCGACGTTGATGTAGAACGACTGCGAACGTGCGGCGACTGCGACGGGACCGGCGGCGTCGGCGGCAAAGCCCCCGAGACGTGCCCGGTGTGCCACGGCGCCGGCGAGGTAATCCAACGGCACGGGTTCTTCAGCGTCGGTACCCCTTGTCCCCGCTGCCGGGGCGACGGCGAAGTAGCGGGCGACCCGTGCGAGAAATGCGGCGGCCGGGGCGTAAGGCTCGAGCGCCGCGCGATTAAGGTAGACCTTCCCGCGGGCATCGACGAAGGCATGCGCGTTCGCCTCGTGGGCGAGGGTGAGAGCGGCCGCTACGGCGGCCCGCCCGGCGACTTGTACGTAGAGGTGCGCGTCAAACCCCATAAAATATTTGAACGCGACCACGACGACGTCCTGTACGAACTCGAAGTAACGCCGCCGCGCGCGGCCTTGGGCGGCGACGTGGTCGTACCGACGCTGGCCGGCGAGGAGAAGGTAAAGGTGCGGGCCGGTAGTCAGGACGGCGACGTTATCAGGATAAAGGGAGCCGGCGTTCCGCGCCCGGGTACGAAAGCGGTGGGCGACCAGGTAGTTACGCTGCGGCTCGCCGTACCCAGGAAATTAAAAAGGAAGGCCAAAAAACTTTACGAAGAACTTCTATCTTTGGAAGGCGAGGAATAGTGAATAAAGATGTTTTGCGGATAGCTGTGGCCGCGACGGTTGCGGTTTTTATGTTAATCGCGACAGGCTGCGAAAAGAAGGCGGAACCGGGCGTTGAGCTTAACGCTCGGGCCCAGGCGCTTTACGCCGACGGCGATTACGACGGCGCGGTGCACCTTTACGACGTATTGCTCGTCGAATACCCGGCATGGTCCGCCGAAAATAAAGTGGCCGAGGCGCGGAAGCAGGCGCGGGCCAAAGCCCTATTCTACTCCGCCCGTAAAGCGGCGAGGTCCGGTCGCTACGACGAAGCGGGCGATGCCCTCAGCGAAGCTTTCGCGCTCGCGCCGGACGACGTCGAAGTGAATTACGGCATCGGATGGGTTTACGTCGAAATCGCCGTCCAATACCAGACAAAAGCCCAAATGACCAGGGACGCGTCGCGAGTCGACTACGTCCTGCTGGCGGACGCTCACGCCGACCTCGCCCGGCAGCGCTTCGAGCGCAGCATCGAGTTGGGGCCGGAGCACTGGGCCGGATACCGCGGCATGGCGGTATACCATATGTACAGCGGCGAAAACGAAAAAGCGATGGAGGCTTTGGCTAAGGCCGAGAAGTATTCGGAAAAGGCCGAGGATAAAATCGCGGTCGCTCGGTTGCGGATTCGCGCGTACGTCGCCCAAAAGAATTTCGACCAGGCCAAAGAAACGCTCGACGCTTTGGTGGAAAAATATCCCGAGAGCGGCGAAGCGTACTTCGCACTCGGCGAGTATTACCTCATTAATGAAAAGCCCGACCCGGACGAGGCTATGAAGGCGTTCGAAGTGGGCCTCACCAAGGACTTCGAAGACGAGGGAACGCGAAACCAAATGTACGTGATGGTGTCGCGCATGCGGATGAGGAAAGGGGATTTCGACGGCGCGCTGGCCGCGACGAAGGCCGCGTTAACGGCGGACCCCTTCAACGACGTATTTACGGACGAGTACGCTATAGCGTGGGGCGCGAAGAAACTATCCGAGAAGAAGAAATAGGCTCGCACTTCCTGAATAGGAGGGCATATGCGTATCGCGACGGTTTTGGTACTGACGGCGTGTGCCGTAAGCGCTTTCGGCCTGTATCCCGGTAAGATCGCCTTCACGTCGAATAGGGACGGGAATCCGGAGATATACGTAATGAAGGCCGACGGCTCGGGCGTGGTCCGTCTCACCAACAATAAAGCGTACGACGACCAGCCGGTGCTCTCGCCGGACGGGGCTTGGGTCGTGTTCGTCAGCAACCGCGACGGCAACCACGAGCTCTACGTAGTCGGCGCGGACGGCAAAAAGCTGCGGCGTTTAACCGATACGTCGTACTCGGAGATAGACCCGTCTTTTTCGCCCGACGGGCGATGGGTAGTCTACACGGCGATGGCCGAGGGCGACAAAGATATCTGGCGGTTGAACGTCGGAAGCGGCGAGACGGAAGTGTTGGTTACCGGTGACGGCGACCAGTTCATGGCCCGTATGGCGGCGGACGGCGCGTTGGCGTACGTCGAGAACGGCGGCGACAACGAGGTCGTGTTGCTCGCGGACGGCGTCAAGACGAATTTATCCCGTTCGCCGGGGATAGATACGTTGCCGACGTTTTCGCCGGACGGCGGGACGGTCTACTACACCACTAATCGCGGCGGCGATTACGACTTGATGGCCGTCAACCGGGACGGCTACGGCCTGCGGGAAATAGTTACGTTGGAGAGTACCGAAGGGCGGGCCGGGCCCTCCCCGGACGGCGCTTACCTCGCGGTGACCTCGGACAAAGACGGCGACATGGAAATTTATATCTTTTCGCCGGACGGCGATTTGCTCGAGCAAATTACCGACAACGAGTACGAGGATTACGAACCTTCCTGGAGTAAATGAACCGGTAACCGGGACTTTTTACGACCGGAGGCATAATGAAGAGGCTCGCGGACGTCTTCATGGTGTTGGGTTTTATCGGTTGGATCGTGGCGATATTGACGCGCCTGGTGCGACGCGATTTTATATTCCCGGCGGTGCAGCTCCCGGCGCAAACCTATTTGGAATTCGGTTGGACGTGTTTTATCGTGGCCGCCGTTTTGCTGTTACGCCAGATAAGGGATAAATAATATGAAAATATTGGTTACGGGCGGTGCCGGTTTCATAGGTTCCCACGTCGCGGAGAGGTACCTCTCTTCCGGTTGGGAGGTCGCCGTGGCTGACAATTTATCGGCGGGGCGGCGGGACAACGTCCCGGAGGGCGCGGCCTTCTACGAACTCGACATCCGCGATCTGGAATTCGCCGAGGTCGTCGCCGCGGAGCAACCGGACGTAATAAGCCATCACGCCGCCCAAATGGACGTCCGCATCTCGACCACGGAGCCGGCGTTCGACGCCGACGTTAACATCGTCGGCTCTATAAAAGTTATCGAAGCGGCGTTGGCGGCCGGCGTCAAGAAGTTAATCTTCTCCTCGACGGGCGGCGCTGTTTACGGCGAGCCCCAGGAGTTACCCGTAAACGAAGAAACGCCGGCGCGGCCTATTTCCCAATACGGCTGCTCGAAGCTGGCGGTGGAACGTTATCTATACCTGTATAACGTCCAGCGGGGCTTGGACTACGTCGCGCTGCGCTACCCGAACGTATACGGGCCTCGGCAGGACCCGCACGGCGAGGCGGGCGTGACGGCCATCTTCGCGCTGAGGATGCTCGACGGCGAGCCCTGTAATATATACGGCGACGGTACCGAATCGCGCGACTACGTATATATAGACGACGTCGTGAACGCGCACGCGCTCGCCGCCGACAGCGATTTCAACGGCATCCTGTGCGTCGGCTCGGGTAAAGAGACGACGGTTCCGGACATATTCGACGGCCTCTCGGCGCTGACCGACAACGCAGTGGAGCCCCGGCGGGAACCGCTTAGGCCGGGCGAGATCCATCGCATCTGCATCTCGGGCGCCAAGGCCAAAGAAGTATTAGGTTGGGAACCTGAAGTACCGTTTAAGGAAGGGCTCGCGCGGTGGGGAGAATATATAAAGGGGAATAGGGAAAGGTACCGATAACTGCACCGGGTAGGGAAATGTCAAAGCCGGCCGTAGGGCCGGCTTTTTTATCGGTACCCGGTTACTTAAAGTATATTGTTAGAACATAACCTGGAACTCGCTGGTGATCAAGTCGTTGGACGTGCGATATTCGTCCTCGAGGATGCGC
>CBFCYS010000111.1:0-8988 GCA_965602215.1 uncultured bacterium | reverse complement strand
GAGCCAGTAGTCCACCGGCCCCTCCCACTTTTTAATTTTCCATTCGAAAACGCTCTCGTAGAACTTGACCGCCCGTTCCGGCTCGTCGGCCGGAATCTCGAAATGGATTACTCTGGGCATAATTACTCCTCCTCTTTGGGCGACAGCCGGGCCCACCCGGGCCGCCGGAATTGGTAGACGAGCAACGGAACCGCGCATACGATTACCATCCCCAGGACCAGGAACGCCTCGTAGAAGAAGACGTTGCCGGTCTGCAGCTGCGCCGGCGGGAAGTAGCCGATGGCGACGGTGAAAACGGCGGCCGCGACGGCCACGCCGGTCACGAGCCACATCCCCGCCTTGCCGCCCGGGACCTTGTAGGCGCGCGCCACGCCCGGCTCCGAATAACGCAGGCGAAGCGCCGAGATGAAGAGCAGGACGTACATCACGAGGTAGAGCTGGGCCGTGAGCGCCGTCAAGATCCAATACGAACTGCTCACCGTCGGCATGAGCAGGAAGACGAGCGAGAGCGCCGTCACGATTAGCGCCTGGACGACGAGGATGTGCGTCTGGACGCCGCGGCGGTTTACGCGCTGCAGGAACGGCGGCAGGAAGCCGTGGCGCGCGACCGCCAGCAGGCCCTTGCTCGGCCCCGCGATCCAGGTGGTGATCTGGCCGAAGACGCCGAACGCGATGAGCAGCGCGACCACCGGTATCATCCACGCCAGGTGGAAATTATCCAGGAAGGCGGAAAAGGCCTGCATCAGGCCGGCGACCAGGCTTATCTTCTCGCGCGGGACGACGACGGCGATGGACAACGTGCCCAGGATGAAGACGGCGAGCACCACTACGGTCGCTATTAAAATGGCCCTGGGGTACTCGCGCTGAGGGTTCTTGACCTCCTGGGCGTGGGTCGCCGAAACCTCCATCCCGGCGAAGAACAACAGCGTGCTCGCGGCCAGCACGATGCCGCCCATCCCGCTCAGGTCGGGGACGAGCGCGGCGCCGCTCAGCTGGAGCTGCGACGGATTGCCGAGCGCGAGCCAGGCAATGCCCAACCCGATAATCAACGCGCCGGGCACCAGCGTGCCGCCTATGACGCCGACGGTGCTTATCCAGCCGGACGTCTTCATGCCGCGGAAGTTGACCAGCGTCGCGCCCCAGTACGCCGCGAGGATAACGGCCAGCGCGTAGAATTTGTTGTTCGCCAGCGCGGGGCTTATGGCGAACGCGAAGGTGGCCGCCGCGAACGACAACACCGTCGGGTACCATATCACGTTCTGCAGCCACTGCAGCCAGATAGCTACAAAGCCCCACCTCGGCCCCAGCGCCTCCTTGACCCACACGTAGATGCCGCCCCGCTTGGGCCACCCCGTCGCGAGCTCCGCGGAGACGAGCGCCGTCGGTATAAGGAATACCAGCGCGGCCACGACGAAGAAGAACACCGCCGTCAGGCCATACTCGGCCATCGTCGGCAGGCCGCGCAAACTCGCGATCATCGCGACGTTGATCATGGCGAGCGTGAACACGCTCAATACGCGACGACTCGGCCGCGACGTTTTATTATCGTCCATCTTGTCCATCCCCGGCCTTTACGCTCTGCCTATGCGCGCTTCAGTTAACGAAGTGTCCTTTCCTCGACGACCGCTTCGGCGCTACCGCCTCCGTCTTGGCGCCCTCCAATACGGCGCACGCGTTCACGACGTCGTCGTAGAGTATGTCCGCCATGTCGCGGCTGAAGTTCTCCTTTACCACCACGCGCATGATGGCTACGTGTTCGGCGTTCGGAGGAAGCGTGTACGCCGGTACAATCCAGCCGCGCTCGCGCAATTTGGACGAGAGGTCGAAGACGGTATACGCCGCGGGCTCTTTCAACTTCACCGTGACGATGGGAAGGAGTTTGGCGGTGTTCAATACCTCAAACTTGCCCGAGTCGGCCAGCCGCTCGGCGAGGTAGCGGGCGTTCGCCAGGCAATTGTCCGCGATGCGGCCGTAACCGCGCCGGCCCAGCCGTAGCAGGTTATAATACTGCGCCAGAATAGTGGCGCTCCCGCGCGAGAAGTTCAGCGTGTACGTCGGCATCTCGTCGCCGAGGTAGTTCACGTAGAAAATCAAATCCTCGGGCAAGTCGGCGTGGTCGCGGAAGAGAAGCCACCCCAGCCCCGGGTAAACCAGGCCGTACTTGTGGCCCGAGACGTTTATGGACTTGACTTGCGGCAGGCGGAAGTCCCACACCAGCTCCGGGTTGAGGAACGGCGTAACGAAACCGCCGCTGGCCGCGTCCACGTGGAGCGGGACGTCCCAGCCCTTCTTCTTTTTTATCTGGACCAGAAGGTCGTTGACCTCCTTGATGGGGTCGGCCTCGCCGGTAAAGGTCGTGCCTAATATCGCGCCCACGCAGATGGTGTTCTCGTCGACGAGTTCGGCTACGCTCGCCGCGTTTATAGTGAAGCGGTCGGGCTCCATCGGTATGATGCGCGGCTCGACGTCGAAGTACTTGGCGAACTTGTCCCAGCTGACGTGGACGTCGGCGCCGAACACGATGTTGGGCTTGTCGCACGGCTCTCCCTTATCCTGGCGCCGCTTCCGCCAGGCCCACTTGTGCGCCAACACGCCCAACATAATGGCCTCGGACGAGCCGACCGTAGCCGTGCCGGCGAAGGTGGTCTCCTCCGGCGCGTTGTACAACCGCGCCAGCATGTTCACGACGCGCTCGTGGATGACTTCGGTCTGGGGATACTCGAAGTGGTCGATATAGTTCTTGCCGATGTTTTCCATTATGAGCCTGTCGGCCTGGGGCTCCATCCAAGTAGTGACGAAGGTCGCGAGGTTGAGCGCCGGGTTGCCGTCGAGGTTGAGCTCGTCGTGGACCATCTCGTACGCGGCGTGGGCCGGCATCCCCTCGTCCGGCATCTCGTACTTCGGCACGCTCTCCTCGAAATACCGGGTGCTGTACGTGCTGGCGTGCCCCCTCCTCGAAGCGTCTATCCGTGAAACGTCAACCTTTTTCGATAACATGACGTGCCTCCTTTGTAACGGTACGTTCCGACGAGGCCGACGTGGGGCCGCTTTAACCGCCCGGCGGCGAGTTTATAGTCGTAATAACCGGTCATATGAATACGGTCGACCGGCGCCTTACTCGCCCCCCAACTCGTCGGCGCGGTCGAAGCACTCGAGCGCTTCGTCGGCGCGGCCGAGG
Organism: uncultured bacterium; assembly: GCA_965602215.1. Classification (GTDB taxonomy): domain Bacteria; phylum RBG-13-66-14; class B26-G2; order WVWN01; family WVWN01; genus WVWN01. The sequence goes on along the minus strand of CBFCYS010000111.1, from coordinate 5,810 downwards.
GCGTTGAGCACTTCGCCTTTGCTGCGCCACGCCGCGCCGTAGTCGCGCTTCACCTCTATCGCGCGGTCGTACGCGGCGAGGGCCCCCTCGTAGTCGCCGGCGCCGACGAGGACGTTCGCCTTGTTGAACCAGGCCTGCGGCGAGTCGGGCTTGAGCGCCGCGGCGCGCTCGAAGCACGCGAGCGCCTCGTCCCACCGCTCCAGCTTCGCCAGCGCGGCGCCCTTGTTGTTGTACGCCCCGACCAACCCGGCGTCGAGCTCGAGCGCGCGTTCGTAGCACGCGACGGCCTCCTCGTACTCGCCGGCGCGGTGATGCGCGGCGCCCTTGGCCGACCAGGCGCCGGCGAATCCGGGGTCGACCTCGAGCGCGCGGTCATGGTCGCCGGCGGCGACGAGAACGCGGCCGTAGTTCTTTTTGATAGTCTCGTCGTCGGGCCGCAACTCCCGGGCGCGGCCGTAGCACTGCGCCGCGACGCCGTATTCCCTGAGCGCCGCGTGGGCCCGGCCCTTGTTGTTCCAGGCGGCGGCGTCCTCCGGCGCGAGTTCCACGGCCTTCGCCAAAGCGTCGGCCGCGCCGGCCCAGTCCTCCGACTTCAGCAACGCGCCGCCGAGGGCCGACCACGCCCCGGCGTAGGCCGGCTCGTGCTCTATCGCCCGGCGGTAGCTCTCGGCCGCCTCACCGTAGCGAGCCAACGCCGCGAGGGCCTTGCCGTTGTTGTACCACGCCCGGGCGTCGCGTTCGTCGAGCGCCAGGCCGCGCGCGAGGCTGGCTGTGGCCTCTTCGTATTCGCCCAGGTTCCCGAGCGCGATGCCGCGGTTGTTCCACGCCGCGGCGACGTTGGCGTCGAGCGCCACCGCGCGGTCGAACGCGGCTACCGCCTCCGCGTTTTTGCCCAGGCGCGCGAGCGCGATGCCGCTGTTGGTCCAGGCGTCCGCGGCCTCGGGGTCGAGCGCCACCGCGCGGTCGTACGCGGCCGCGGCGCCCTCGTAATCGCCCGCGGCGCCCAGGACGACCCCCCGGGTGAACCAGCCCTCGACGTATCCCTCGTCCAGCGCCAGCGCCCGCGCCACGGCGGCCGACGCCCCCTCGACGTCGCCGCCCCGATACCGCGCCAGGGCCAGATTGCGCCATACGACCGGCGCGTCGGCCTCGAGACCCAGCGAGCGTTCGAAGGCCGCGGCGGCCTCGTCGTTCCGCCCCAACCCCAGGAGCGCCACGCCTTTTAAATTTAGGACGTCGGCCCGGGCCGGCTCGAGCACCAGCGCGCGCTCGCACAGCTCGAGCGCCCGCTCGTAGTCGCCCTCGTCGTAGGACCGGCGGCCCTCGTCGACGAGAGCCCCGGCGTCGGCGGCCTCCTCGCCCTCGGCCCCTACGGCCGCGGCCGCCAGGAGGACCAGCGCCGTCGCCGCACATATCCAATTCGCTCTCATAAACCTCTACTCCTACGCGTACGGTGGCGTTAATTATTTACGAATAATATATACCCGCGACGAACGTTACAAGAAAAAACTTAAACGCGAACCGACGAATCTTCTCTTCCGTTCCGGCTCGGTAGTTGTTAAAGTAGAGGCGATTATTATGCGCCAAAGGATGGTGGTTCCCGTGACCAAGCGAATCCCCGTTTTAACGCTCGCGGCCATAATCGCCGCGGCAGCCTTCGCCGGCGCGTCGCCGGCGGCCGCCGACTGGCGCGCGGACCTGGAAGAACTCGCTCGAGCGGACCCAGGGCCCCGCCAGGAAGAGCTCCTCTCGAAAGTACCGCGCGCCAACCCGGGCTGGCGCGAGGTCGCCGCCGCGATCGAGGCGCTCCCCTTCGGCGACGTCGAGGCCGGCGCGTACGAATTCCGTCAAACCGTTTGCACCGACGGCGTCGAAAGGCCGTGGGTTCTCTTCGTCCCGCCGTCGTACGACCCCCGCGCGCCGACGCCGCTTTTTGTGATACTGCACGGCGGCGTGTCGTGGCCGGATATTACTGACGACCCGCTGGGGGACGCGCGCGAGGACGAGTGGGCGGCCCCGGCGACCGAATACGGCTGGCTTGTCCTCTATCCGTTCGGCCAGGAGGGGGCGACGTGGTGGGACGACGTCGGCATGGCCAACATTCGCAACCTGGTCCGCGCCGTGAAGCGCGAATACAACGTCGACGACGACCGCGTATATATGGGGGGCTTCTCGGACGGCGGCTCCGCGGCGTTCTGTTGGGCCATGCTCGAGCCCACCGACTTCGCGGCCTTCGTCGCCCTCAACGGCCACATGGGCGTGGGTAGCCTCGACGGCGACCTCGACACCTACGCGCCGAACTTCTACAACTCGGCCGTCTACGCCGTTACCACCTTCGACGACGCGTTGTATCCCTCCGCCAAGATGCGCGCGACGATAGAGATGGCGCAGCGGGCGGGCGGCGACGTCTTCTACCGCGAGCTCGCGGGGACGCACAGCTTCGACTACGCCGACGCCGAGATACCGCTCATCGCACGCTGGCTGGCGCGGCACCCCCGCGACCCCCTCCCGGCCGAGGTCGTGTGGGAGGCCGCGACGGCCGAATTCGGCCGGTGCCGCTGGTTCCAAATAGACGAGGTAACGCCGGACGGCGCGGCCGAATGGCATAACGACTACAACGTTACGCTGGTGGACGAGCGCATCACGTTCGGCTTCATGCCGGCCGACGCCGAGGGCCCGGGCGTCCCGGTCTCGAAAGTGATCGACGAGTCGCCCGCGGCCGAGATAGGTTTGCAGGAGGGCGACGTCATAGTAGGTATCGGCGATAAGACCGTAACCGACATGGACGACCTCGACGCCTGGAAGGAGACCGCCGCTCGCGGCGACGCTTTTACGTTACGCGTGAAGCGCAACGGCGACGAGCTGACTCTCAGCGGCCGCATCCCGCCGCCGGAGAATCATTACGTCTTCAAGCGGGCGCGCCCTTCCGCTCGCGCTAACGTGACCGTCGCCGGCAACCGCGTCGACGTCCGCGGCTCGCGCCTCGGCGCCTTCACCGTCTACGTGCATCCGGATATGTTCAACCTGGACGAGAACGTCGTGATAGCGGTCGACGGCGTCACGGCCTTCGACGCGAAGGTCGTACCGGACGTGGCGTTCATGCTCCAAAATTTCCTCGAGCACCGCGACCGGAAGGCGCTGTACGTCGCGGCGGTGGAGGTGGACCTATAGGAAAAATTTTATACTTGTATTTTTCCGTTGGCGTGGCATAATGCTAACGACAGGGAAGGAACGATGCTACATATCGCTCCAGGCGCGACGTGAACACTTTCGGGATATCGTAGTTTTAAGCGGGGATAAATTATCCAAGGAGGTGGGTACGATGAAGAAGGTTTTAGCGTGGTTTCTTTGCGCGGCGACGGCCTTGGCCGCGTCCGCGGGCGCGGCGCTGATAACGATCGGCTCGCAAGGCCGCGTCGTCGCCTACCCGTTCCGGGGGAACGCGGGCGTTAACGCCGTAAGGTGCCAGGATTTAATCCTGGCGAGCGAACTGCACCCTGCGAAGGCGAATCCGGTAATAATAATTAGAAGGTGGGAATGGTTCGCCTCCCCTACCGTATCCGCCGGGTCTTTCGATAACTTCACTATTAAGCTGGGCCACACTACCCGAACGACTTTAACCGCGGATTTCAACGACAACTACGCCGGCCTCGGGTCGCGGACGGTTTACAGTAGGTCATCGCAATACCTCAACCCGAGCCCCAACGATTGGTTCGGCTTCGACCTAACGGGGTTCTATTATGAGCAACGCTATAACCTAATCGTCGAGGTCGAATGGAGCGGCGACACCGGCGGTTACGCCTACACTTACCGCAGCGCCGCCCCGGCCCGGTGCGTCTTCAATTACAACGGCGGCACGCCCACCGTACGCGACTACGTCCACTACATGCGCATTACGATATATTTCATCCCCGGCGTCGAGCCTACGTCGCTGGGACGCGTGAAGGCGTTGTATCAATAACGGAGGACGTAGCACCGGCGCGTAAGTCGAGGTACGTAGCAACCCTTCGGCCGCCCGTTTAACCCGTTAGAAAAGCCGCCCTCGCGGGCGGCTTCTTTATTTCGGGAACGAGCTCTATGCTACTCCGCCGGTACGAGGTAGTAGTACGCCACGAAGCCGGCGACGACGGCCGCCGCCGCGGTGGCGCCCACGATCGAGCCGAAGGTCGTGGCGTCCACGGCCGGCATAGTGGTGAACGCGTTGGCCGCCGCGGCGAAACCCACCGGATCCGTATAGGCGAAATAGGCCACGAGACCTCCCAGGACCGCGGCGACCACGGCCGCGGCGCCGGAAAGGACCCACGTCGACAATAGATTAACGCGCGCCGGCAGCGCCAACGGCCGTCGTTCCGGCTCGAGCGGTAGACGCGCCACCGCCCGGGAAGGCCGCGAACGCCTCCGCAACCCGGCCACACTCCTCGCAGACGGCGGCGTGCTCGCGGGCCTCCTCGGCCTCGCGCGGCGAGGCGTCCTCGCCCGCCGCCAGGATATCTATAAACCTTTCGCAATTTACCATATCACATACCTCCGGCGAGCGAATCCGCCACGCCGGCGCGCCTCAGCGACGCCAGAACCGCCTTCTTGCCGCGGTGAATGTAGGATTTCACGGTACCCAGCGGCAACTCCGTTACCTCCGAAACCTGCTCGTAGGACTTCCCCATCCGGTAGTACAGCTCGAGGACGTTCCGGTAGTCGGGCCTTATCTCCGCGAGGGCGGCGCGGGCCAGGCCAGCGTGTTCAGCCGAGCCGGCGAGTTCCTCGGGGCCGGGACCGGCATCGGCGCCGTCGAAGCCCTCCGCCAGCGCGGCCTCCTGCCCCCGCCGGCCGACGACGTCGCAGGCGCAGTTGTAAGCCACGCGGTAGAGCCAGCTCGAGAACTTCGCGCCGCCGTCCGAGCGGTACGTGTGCAGCTTGCGGAAGACGCGCAGGAACGTCTCCTGGGCCGCGTCCTCCGCGGCCGGGCCGGCGACCCGCCTCGCGATGGCGTAGACCATGTTCTGATACCTCGTCACCAGCTCGCGCCACGCCTCCTGCTCGCCGGCGCGGCAGCGGGCCACGACATCCTGCTCGTTGAATTCGCTCGCTCGCGCCATGGGAACGTTCCACCCGTAAGACGGCCGAAGACCCGGCCGGGTTGCACATATTAACATAAATCCCGCCGGCCTCCGACCCCGGCCCTATTATTATGAAACAAAACCGGCGCCGAGGCCGTCATATTGGCGAGTAGGCCGACGCCTAAAACGTCCTTAATACATATACGGAGGAAACGAAATGAAGAAATTTTTACCCGCAATACTAGTCGTAATCGCGCTCGCGGCCTTCCTGGCCGGCCCCGCGTCGGCGCAGGAAGAAGAAGCCGAACCGACGGCCGAGACGGCCGAGGAGTCCGGCAAGAAGCTCAAGATCGTGACGGCCACGGGTGACGAGGAGGAGTACCTCGAGAAGCCCGAGGGCGCCCCGCCGTTCGAGCCGGACGCCGAGGTCCGCAAGATGGAAGTGATGATCCCCATCTTCGGCATGACGATCCCTATAATATTCATACTCGGCGCGGCCGCGGTCGTCGTCGTCGCGGTATTGTTGGCGCACAGGACCGCGCTGAAACGCTACGAGGTATTACAGGTCGCCATCAAGGAGGGGCGCGAGCTGCCGCCGGACATCTTCCGCAACGGCCGCCGGCGCCGGCCCCGCGACCCGATGCTGGCCGGCCTGGTCCTGACTGCCCTGGGCCTCGCGGTCTCCATCTCGGTGGGCGCCGTCTGCGGGGCGGTGCAGGCGGTGTGGGGCCTCATCCCGCTGTTCATCGGCGTCGC
>CBFCYS010000110.1:0-9004 GCA_965602215.1 uncultured bacterium | reverse complement strand
CGGGCTTAAGCGTCGCAAGGCCGTCGTAAAGCCGGTTCACGAAGGCGTTAATCTTTTGCCGGCGCCAGTCCGCGAAGGCCTGCGCGTCTTCCAGCGTCTTCCCGGTTTCGGCTTGGTATAACGTTATGGCTTTGGGGTGCCGGCCGAAGGAGGGCGCGGGGTAGCGGACGTAGTCGAGGTGCAGGCCGTCGACGTCGTAGTTGGCGACGATATCGCCGAATACGTTGTAGAGGTAATCGTCGACTTCAGGCAGCGCGGGCTCGAGCCAGGCCATGCCGTACGGGTCCCACGTTTCGCCGCGGCCGTTTTGGCTCAGCCACTCGGGGTGCTCGAGCGCGGGGTGGCCGGGCGGCGTGGGCGTCTTCCGGTTCAAAACGACGTACGTCGTTACCCAGGCGTGGACTTCCAGGCCCGCGGCGTGGCCTTTTTCGATTATTTCTTCCAGCGGGTCGAAGTCGGCCGGTTGGCCGGCGAGGTGGGGGGAGCGGGGTTCCGGGTTGGGGAAGCGGGCGTCGTTTTTATTGGGGACGTAAAGCGCGTCGCCGCGGTAGCGGACCTCGACGAAAAGGGCGTTGAAGTTGTAGCTCGCGGCGACGTTTATAAGGCGGTCCACGGCCGCCGGCGAGTTTACCTCCCACGGGCATGCCCAGAGGCCGCGTAGCTCGTCGGCCGCCGCGGTGCCGCCGGACAACGACGAGAGCGCGAGCGCGAGTAGCATAAACAGGCACGGGGCTTTCGCGCGTTCCACGGGAACAATAATATGTAAAAAAGCGAGCGGAGGCAAACTTTTATTTGTATTGAAGGCGGCGTTCGAGAGGTGTTATATTCCCGCAATGGTAACGGAAGAAGCGGAAAAGGGTTGGACTCGCCGCGATTGGTTAATCCTGGCCGGCGTCGTGGTTTGGGCCGTCGCCGTCCGGCTGCTCTTGGTGGCGACGGCCGGCGACCACCCGTACTTCCGCATCCCCATAATGGATATGTCCTACCACGACGCGTGGGCGCGTCGCATCGCCGGCGGCGACTTGTGGGGGGACGAGGTCTTCTTCCGGGCGCCGCTGTACCCGTACTTTTTAGGGTTATTGTACTGGTTGGGCAAGGGGTCCATCCTATTCGCGCGCGCCGCGCAGGGTATCCTCGGCGGCGTGAGCGCGGGGCTTTGTTTCCTCCTGGGTCGCGAGCTCTTCGACCGGCGGGTGGGGGCCGTGGCCGCGGTCGCCCTGGGTACGATATGGACCGCCATCTTTTTCGACGTCGAGTTGCTGCTCGTCGTGCTGGAGGTACCGCTGGGGCTGGCGTTCGTGTACGCCGTCGTGCGTTCGGCGAAGACCGGCAAGTACCGGTGGGCCGCGGCGGCGGGCGTGGCGCTGGGGTTGGCCGCTATAACCAGGCCCAACGTTCTCGCGGTGGCGGCCTTCATCTGGCTGGCGTACGTCGCGGCCCGGGCCGGGAAGCGTTTGCCGCGGCGACGTATACTCATATCGCTGGCGATTTTATACGGTCTCGGGCTCGCGTTCGTGGGCGCCGTGGCGGCGCGGAATTACGCCGTCGCTCGGGAGCCGGTCCTGATATCCTGGCAGGGCGGCGTTAACCTGTGGATCGGCAACAACCCGGACGCGGACGGCATGACGGCGATAGTGCCGGGAACCCACGGCGATTGGTGGCGGGGGCACTACGAATCGATACGACTGGCGGAGTCTTCCGCGGGTAAACCGTTGCCGCGTTCGGAAGTGGACCGCTATTACCTGGGACGTGCGGCCGAGTTCGCCCGCACGCAGCCGCTGACGGCGCTCGCGTTGCTCGGCCGGAAGACTTACTTCTTTACGAACGCGCACGAAATCGCGAACAATTTCGACCTTTATTATTTAAAAAGGCGTTTCGGGGTGTTGAAATACGACCCGGTGAGTTTGTACGTTATATTACCGTTCGCTTTTTTCGGGATGATTCTATACGCGCGGAAGTGGCGGCAATACGCGCCTCTATATGTGTACGTCGTCCCTTATTCGGCGTCGGTAATATTGTTCTTCGTGAACGCGCGTTTCCGGATGCCGGTCGTGCCCTATTTTTGCGTCTTCGCCGCCGCGGCTTTCTTCTATTTCTGGGATAATTTGCGGAGGTGGGGCGCCGTACAGATCGGCTGGCGGGTGGCGGTTCTCGCGGCGTTGTTCGTATTCTGCGACGCGGACCCGTTCGGTATAGGCCGCCGGTCGGAGTACGAAGCGCAAGGCCACTATACGATGGGTACGGTGTACCTCGCCGACGGTAACCTGGAAGCTGCGGAACGCGAGTACGAGGCGGCGTTCGAGGCGGACCCGAAAATCGCCGGCGTGGACGCGCTCAACGACCTCGGCATCATCGCCGCGCGGCGGGGCGATATGGAAAAAGCGGAATACTACTTCCGGCGGGCGGCAAAAGCAGACCCCACGTACGGCAAGGCGTGGAACAATATAGGCAACATCCGCGCGCAGGCCGGCGACGTCGAGGGGGCGCGCGAGTGCTACGAGCGCGCGCTGGCCTCGGAGCCGGAGGACGGCCGGGCGTATTATTTTTACGGTAAACTCCTGTTGGAAACCGGCGACGCGGACGGCGCCGCGGAGAAGTTCGAGCGCGCCGTTAATTTCCAGCCGAATTTCAGCTCGGCCTGGTACGAGCTGGGTAATATCAAAAGAGACCGGGGTGACCTCGAGGGGGCGCGCGACTGTTATAAAGAAGCGGTCCACTTCGAGCCGAAAGCCCCGGACGTCAGGCACGGCCTGGCCGAAGTGCTCCATCAGATGGGCGACTACGCCGGCGCGGTGCGGGAGTACCGCGTTATCCTCCAGATGACCGAAGACCCGCGTGCGCGGTACAACCTGGCGTGTGCGCTGGCGCGGCAAGGCCGCGCCGACGAGGCGATGGCGGAGCTTGCCCGGGCCGTCGAGCTAGCGCCGGCGCGTTATAGGAAAATGGCTGCAGAGGACGGGGACCTCGCGTTGCTGCGCGGCAGACCCGATTTCGAGCACCTGATGGTAAGGTAAGAGGTGAACGTTATGTTGGTGTGGAACCCGGAAGTCACGATGGGCAACGTTATCCTGGGCAGTTTGTTGTTGCTGACGTTCGTCGGCCTGATAACGAACTTCGTTCAGATGCGGAAGAACCTTCTGCAGAAACGCGCGGAGTTTTTAATTATGCTCGCCCGGGATTACTTGTTGGACCCGGACTTGATAGAGCTGTATTACGAGATAGACTACGAGCGGTTCAAGTTCGACGAGAGCGTATTGCAGACCGACCAGGAGAAGAAGCTCGACAAGCTTTTATATATCTACGAGAACATCGCCCGGATGTACCTTATGGATAACATTAATAAGAACGATATTAGATATTTCGCGTACCGCTTCATCCGCGTCTACCAGAACCCGGAAGTGAAGAAGTACGTCGCGTTATTGAACGGGTGGTACGGGAAGAAGCTGTCGGTCAAGCCGTTCGAGGCGTTCCAGAAGGTCGGGCCGATACTGGAGAGGGAATTCCGGCGCCGATAGCGCCCTTATTGATTTAGGAAAAAACCGCCGATAAGCCGGCGGTTTTTTATTGGTATTAAGTACCTTTATGCGAGGACGCGGGCGCCCTCTAAAATGTTATTGATAAGGGAGGATGTGGTTGCGAAGTACCCGCCGCCGACGACGCAGACGACTATAAGGATGATAATAATAACGATGACGGCGAGGACTATCGCAATGACGACCTTGGCCTTGCTGATGGGCTTCTTGCCGGTCACGGCCCCCGTCGCGCCGTCCATGATGCAGTTGTACGGCTTGGCCCGGTAGTTGTACGTCACCCACCAGATGGGGTGGTACGACAGCCGGGCGGTCAGGCCCGAGAGCTGGGTACTGGAGGAGTCGAGCCGCTCGACCTGGCCCTCGCAGGCGGCGCGCTCGATCACCTCGATTTTCATCTTGGCCCGGCGCCGGGCTTCCTCCGAATCGAAGGTCGCGGGTTCGACCGGGTAGTCGTCCTCCCGGGCGGACCGGCCGAAGGGCAAGGCGCCCTCGTCGCTCGTGAAGTTGCCGGTGTCGCCGATGAGGAGGTCGGCGTCTTCCTGGCTCACGGCCGGGGACGCGACGACGGCGACGCGGTAGTGGCCGACGTGCGAGCCGGAGGCCGGGTGCCATTGCTTGTACGGCTCCTGGGCCTGGTAGGATTGCCGGCGGCCCTGGGCGTCGACGCGCGTTTTCGTCACGCTCCGGTGGTGGGTGGTGCTGTTCTGGCCGGCCCAGGCCGAGGTCGCCTCGCAGTTGCAGATGTAGTACGGGACGTACTTGGCCGTCACCTTCGTTACGGTCGCGGCCTTGTCGGCGTCGCCGGCGGTGAAGACGCCCGAGTCGAGCCACTCGTTGAGGTGCTCGAGCATGTTGCTCTGGAAGATTTTGAAGGGGACCAGGTATTCCGGGACGTCGGCCTTCTTGGCCGGCGCCACCGAGGGCGGCAGGAGGTACTGGGCGCCGCAGTATTGGCACACGGCCTCGGTCATTCCCGGCTGCAGGTCGATGGCGCCCCCGCACCCGGCGCATTTTAAACTGATGAGCTTCTCGGCGGCCTCGACCGCGAACACCTCGGCGCCGCAGCTAGCGCACTTGACGGCCTTCCCGGCGTCGGCCTCGGTATAGGTTATGGCGGCGTCGCACTTGGGGCATTTCACCTCGGGCATTGCAGCATCTCCTTTCGACGTTAACGTCGAAAATTATCATAACGGCGGCGTCAAGTCAAAACGAAAAGCGCCCTGATGGATTGCACCTGGTACCACGGCGGCGCCGGCCGCGTTTCCTAAAAGATCCCGGTTATGTTATCCTTTGGTAGCGGCGCCCCCGCGGCATCGGCGCGCGCTAGGCGATTCCGCCGTTTAAACGTTAACCGCCGGCCCGCCGTCGAAGCGAATGTTATTAACGATAAATTCGCGATATCCCGCCGGGTGGACGCGCCCCGGACAGGAGGTCCGACGTGACGAAATGGGTTTTAATACTGATGCTGTTGTGCGGCGCGGCCGTCGCGTCGGCGACGACGTGGTTCGCCGACGACGTGGAGTGTCCCCTCTGCGGGAAGACGAACGAATTTCAGGTCGTGGGGAGCTACGGTTCTTATATTTACGATTGGCCGTCGAAGTTCGAATTGATATTCTGGCCTAACACGGAAAGTGCAGTTTTATACTCGTGCCGGAAATGCAAGTACACCTGTTTCATGTACGACTTCCGGGACCCGCCCGAAGACAAGCTCGACGCCCTGCGGGAAGCGGCGGCGGAGGTGGACTTCGGCGGCGGTTTCAAGACCTATACCGACATCCCGATGATGGACCGCCTGGCGGCCGCGGAGAATATCTACCTCGTGCTGGACCGGCAAGACGACTTCTGGTGCCGCTTCTACCGCATCGTCGGGTATCACGCCGGGGCGGAGGGCTTGACGGAGAAGGCGGCCGCGGCTCGCGGCGAGGCGCTCGCCATCGCCGAAACCTTGCTGGAGGACGAGGCCCGCGTCGGCGAGCGGAAACAGTTCCTGCTTATAATCGGCGCGATGCGGTACTTCCGGGGCGATGAGGCGGGCGCCCGGGCCGACTTCGAGGCCGCCGTCCCGCTCACCTACGAGAACGCGGAATTGGAGGCCGAACGCAACGAGGGCTACGACGAGTACCTCTCCGTCTTGCTCGAGGAATATATCGCGAAGATAGAAGACGGCGAATAGCGCCGGGGAGGTTTGATAATGAGGTTCCGTGAAACGTTAGTAGGGATGCTGGTTCTTTGTGCGGCGGCGACTTCGGCGGCGTCGGCCGTCCCGGCTACGACGGGTACGTTCTCCATCGTGGCCTACGACGCGGAGGCCGGGGAGTGGGGCATCGCCGTTGCCTCCCGGGTCCTGGCCGCCGGTTATATCGTGCCGTGGGCCAAAGCCGGTGCCGGCGCGATTGCGACGCAAGCGTACGCGAACCTGTACTACGGCGTCGAGGGGCTCGATCTGCTGGCGGAGGGCCTGTCGGCGGAGGAGGCGCTCGAGCGCCTGCGCGAGGAGGACGAGGAGGACGGCCTGCGCCAGGTCGCTATAATCGACGGCGCCGGTACCGTCGCGGTTTTTACGGGGGAGGGGGCGCCCGCGTGGTCCGGTCATATCGCCGGCGACGGCTACTCGGTCCAGGGGAATATTCTGGTCGGCGAGGAAGTGTTAACGGAAATGGAGCGGGCGTACGTCGCGGCCGAGGGGCCGTTGGCGCGCCGGCTGCTCGAGGCGCTCAAGGCCGGCGACGCCGCGGGCGGCGATAAACGCGGCAAGGAGTCCGCGGCGCTCCTCGTCGTCCGCGAGGGCGGCGGCTACCAGGGCAAGACGGACCGTATGGTCGACGTCCGCGTCGACGACCACGCCGAGCCGGTGGCCGAGCTCGAGCGCATATACAACCTCTGGGAATTCAAGTTTCTCGTCGAACGATATCTCGAGCTGGGCGGCGAGAGGGAGGCCGCGTACGCGCTCGCTATTATGGACCGGGTTGCCGCGGCGGGCGCCGCCGACGCCGGGACCCTCAACGACTTCGCCTGGGCCCTCGCGACGCGGAAGCTCTACCCGGCCCGGGCGCTCGAGCTCGCGCTCATGGCCCACGAGCTTACGCCGGACGACGCCAACGTTATGGACACCGTGGCGGAGGCGTACTACGCCGCGGGCGAGTACGCCAAGGCCGTCGAGTGGGAACAGAAGGCGCTCGATACGGACCCGACGAACGAATTCTTCGACGAACAGCTGAAGAAGTTCGAGGAGGCGGCGACGGGAGGGACGCGGTGACTAGGACCGCCAAAGTTTGGCTGGTAATCGTTCTCGCGGCGGTGGTGGCGCTGCTTTGCTGCGTCGTGACGCTGGCAGTGGGTATATTCCTGGCCGGCGTCTTCAACGTTGACGACATAGTTGACGTTGCGCAGGGGCCGGGCTCGCCGCGCGTCACACTGGCGAACTACGAGCGGGTGCAAATAGGCATGACGTACGCGGAGGTCGCCGCCGTCTTCCGCGGCCCGGGCGTCCGGACCGCGCAGATAGAATTGGCCGGCGAGTGGCTCGAGTTCTACACTTGGAAAGATATGGCGAACGGCCAGGCGACGATAACGTTTAAGAACGGCCTGGTTACGGATAAGGCCGAGAACGAGCTGATGTAACTAGTACGGGTCGGGATCCGTCCTCCGGATGAGGAGTCCGGTAGCTATGAATGTCAGGGGTAGAGCGTTGGGGGCGGTATTGCTTTTGGCGGCGGCCGCGAGCGGCGGGGAAGTCGGCACGCTTGAGCCGTTGGCGCCGGGGGCGGGCGACTTCCTGGACGCCGACCTCAACGACTACGTCGAGGCCGGCGCCGCGGCGTACAACGAAGGCCGCTACGAAGACGCCGCGCGTTTCTACTTGACGTACCTCCGCTCGAACGTCGGCGACGCCGTATCCATTTACAATCTCGCGTGTTGCTATGGCCTGATGGGCGAGGGGGAGCTCGCGGCGACGTACTTGCGGCGCGCTTTTACCGCCGGTTATCGGGACGTGGCGTACGCCGCCCAGGACCCGGATTTCGACGAAGTCCGGGATGCGCCGGCGTTCGCGGCCGTTTTCGAGGAGATAAAGAGCGCGATGAACGTCGGCGACGCGCGGACCCTTTACGTCCAGGCGCCGTGTCTTCTGCCGTGTTACGTAATTTTACCGGAAAATTACGACGCGCAAAAGTCTTACCCCCTGGTCATCGGCCTACACGGCCGCGGCGGCGACGGCGCCCGCTTCACGGCGCTGCGCCGCGCGTTGGACGGCGCCCCGCTAATATTCGCCGCGCCCCGGGGCCCGTACCCGATAGGAATGGTTCGCGGCGCCGGTTACGGTTGGGCGGCGGAAGTTCCCGACCGGCTGGAGGGCGTCCGCCGGCAGTCGTACGAGACTTCGGCGCGGTACGTAGCGGAGCTGGCGGCGGCGCTGCGCGCGCGCTACAGCGTCGGCGATGTCTACCTGTTAGGTTTTTCGCAGGGCGCGTTCCTCGCTTTTTGGGCTGCGGTAAAGAACGCGGAAGCCTTCCGCGGCGTCGCGTGCTTCGGCGGCTACTACCGGGCGACGCACTTTTCGGCCGAGGAGTTGGACGCTGCCGGCGGCTTGCGCGTCTTCATCGCCCACGGCAAGGCCGAGGCCGCGATACCGTACGGCGAGGCCGAGGCGGCGTACGAGCTGCTTTCGGCGTATGGATACGACGTGACGTTCCGCGGGTTCGAAGGGGGCCACGAAATCCCCGACGAGATCGCGGCCGAGGTCGGGAAGTGGATGACGGAAAAGGAGAGTCCGCCATAAATCCCGTTTCCCAGAATCGGTGGCCGCCTTTGTTGCTTGAGGGGCCGCCGGGCGTTGCTAAAGGGCCGTGCGATAGTGGGATTGACCGCCGACATTAGTTCTGGTATTATATTAGAGAAGGGTTACTAGGTTAAAATAACACGCCCTGCCACGCATAGGAGGAGACGGTATGTCGAGGAAGATAACGGTTGTTACGGCCGCGGCGGTAGCGTTGCTAATCGTCGCGTGCGAATCGGGGCCGACGGGTCCTTCGGTGCCTCTAAAACAGTTAGAGGGCGCGCCGGAAGTGATTAAGTTAAGTGACCGCGAGTACACATTGGAAACCTCGCTTTACCGGGATTTTTTCGGGTTTTGCCCGCCGGACGGCCGGCCGTTGTCGGCTACAACGTACGTCGTCGCGGACGGCGAGGAGGCGTTCCCGGCCTGGCTGGATGCCGACCGCGTCTGGGTCATTAACGGCGAGGAGGTCTGGGAGAAGAGCTTGGCCGAAAGGGAGGTCCCCGCGCCGGCGAACCGGCTGGTAAGGATTGCCCGGAACGGGCCCCTTTGGAAACCTTACCTATACGTAGACGTCGTAGTCCGGCTGGTGGACGCGAAGGGCAACACGTACCTGCTTCGCGCGGCCGACCAGCAGATACGGATGAGCAGGTAACGGCGCTCGAGCCGAGTTGAAATCGAAAAAGAAAGCCGCCCT
>CBFCYS010000109.1:0-9080 GCA_965602215.1 uncultured bacterium | reverse complement strand
CGTCGCGACGTACCGGCTGGCGCCCGGGCACAAGTTCCCGGCTCAGCTCGAGGACGTCGCCCGGGCGACGCGGTGGGTATACGAGAACGTCGGGGAATACGGCGGCGACCCGCGGCGGCTCTTCCTGTGCGGCCACTCCGCCGGCGCTCACCTGGTCGCGCTCGCCGCGCTCGACGAACGGTACCTGGAAGCGGAGGGCCTGCCGCCGGACGCCGTGGCCGGCGTCATCGGCATCAGCGGCCCGTACGACGTAGCCCTATTGAAGGAGGACGCCGGCTGGTGCTGGTTCGCGGGGTGGTATTTCGTCGAGCCGACCTTCGGCGAGGAGGCGGAGAACTGGGAGGCGGCCTCGGCGCCTCGCTACGCCTCCGCGGCGGCGCCGCCGTTCCTGCTCCTGTACGCGGACGGAGACATCCCGCACCTGGCGGCGCAGGCGTACCGGCTCTCCTCGGCGCTGACGAGGCTAGGCGTCCGAGCGCCGGTTTACAAGATCGACGGCCAGAACCACTACACGATCATCTACTACGCCGGCCAGGAGGGGGAGGCGACGACGGCGTTGATTCTCGATTTCATAGAAAACCGGCAAGGGCCCGCCTACAACGCCTCAGTGCCCGAATAACCTCATCTGCTCCGCCACCCTCTCGCGGCGCAGCTTCACGTTTAAAATTAACCCGACGGCGATGAACGACGCTATCGTCGCCGAGCCGCCGTACGACATGAACGGCAGCGGCAGGCCCGTGACGGGGATAAGCCCCACCGCCATCGCCGCGTTCACGACGAACTGCGTGAAGAAGAGGGTGCCCAGGCCGAAGGCCAAGATGCCGCCGCGGCGGTCGCCGGCCCGATAAGCGATGAGGAACGAGCGGAAGACGACGACGGCGAACAGCGCGACCACCAGCAGGCACCCGGCGAAACCCCACTCCTCGCCCCACGCCGACAGCACGAAGTCGGTGTGGCCCGCGGGGACGAACTGGCAGTGGACCTGGCTGCCCTCCAGGAAGCCCTTGCCGAACAGCCGCCCCGAGCCCAAAGCTATCTTGGCCTGGATGACGGAATAGCCCGCGCCGTGGGGGTCGGCCGTGGGCGAGAGGAAGGACAGGATGCGCGCCCGCTGGTACTCCTTGAGCATCCCCCACAGAAGCGGCGTCGCCGCCCCGGCCAGGACGCCGGCGCCGACGAAGAACGCGCGCTCCCACCACCGCGCCCGGGCGGCCAGCGCTATCGCGACGACGACGACGAGGAATATCAGAAACGCGATTAGTTTGAACGATACGAAGAAAGCCGCCAGCGGGGAAAGCAGCAGCAACAAGTACGTCACCGGCGCGCCCGCCCAGTAGAGGCAAGCGAAGAGCAGCGGCACGAAGACCGCCGCCGTCCCCAGGTCCGGCTCGACCGCTATCAAGGCCGCGGGCACCGCGGCGACCGCCACCGGCAAAATAAAATGGGGAAGGCTCTCCAGCCGGCGGAAGACGTCCAGCACGAGCGCGAACGTCATAACCGTCGCTATCTTGGCGAACTCCGACGGCTGGAACGTGAAAGGTCCCAGCGCGAGCCAACGGTGCGCGGCGCCGCCTTGCGACAGGGCCCGGGCCGCGAGCAGCGCCAGCGCCGCCAACGCCGGTACGTACAGCACCCAGGAGAATTTAACCAATACGCGGTAAGGCACCGCCACCGCCAGCACCAAAGCCACCCACCCCAGGCCGACCCACAGGAGTTGTTTGAAAAATATCTCGCCGCCCGATGCCGCGGAATAAACCGCCGCCAGGCCGACGGCGCTCAGCAGAAAGGTCGCGCCCAGGAGGGGCAAGTCCACCCGACGGCCTATGTCGCGTAGCGCGGCCACTAACCCGCGACCCCTTCTTCTTTTTTACTCTTCTCTAAATCGGCGGGCGCGACGCCGGCCGGCGGTTGCGGCCACGCCGCCTCGCCGATAATATTCTCCCGGCAATAGCCGACTATTTCCTTGCCCCATTTCATGTACGACTCGCCGTAGCCGCCGTTCTCCACCAGGATGCACACCGCGACCCTGGGCTCGTACGCCGGCGCGAAGCCGGTGAACCAGGCGTGAGTATCGCCGAACGGGTTCTCGGCCGAGCCGGTCTTGCCGGCGAGGTAATGGACGTTCACGCCGTAGCGGTTTACGACGCCTACCAGGCCGCGCAGCATCGTCTCGCGGGTCGCCGGCTTGAGAGTCACCACGCCGCGCACCTCGGGCGGGAACGACGCCCGCACCACGCCGTCGCCGTCCGCCGCGCGCGTAACGAGGCGCGGCCGGTACAGGCGGCCGCCGTTGGCGAAAGCGCAGAAGGCCACGAGCTCCTGTATGGGCGTCAGCAGAACCTGGCCCTGGCCTATGGCGTTGTTGAGAACTTCGCCCCGCGGCCATTTCTTGCCCCATTTACGCTCGACCCTCTCGCGGCTGGGTATCAGGCCGGAGTTCTCGTGCGGGACCGGAATGCCGGTCGGGCCGCCGTAGCCGTACACCCGGGCGTATTTGTTAAGGTTATCAATGCCGACGCGGAGGCCCACCTGGAAGAAGAAGACATTACACGAGTTCTTGAGGCCGCCGGCGATGTCGAGCGGGCCGTGGCCGGAAGGTTTCCAACAGTGAAAAAGCCACCGGCCGTAGCGGAAGACGCCGCCGCACGGCAGCGGCATCTTCTCGTCGATGCGGACGAGCCCCTCCTCCAACGCCGCGGTCGCCGTCACTATTTTGAACGTCGAGCCGGGGGGATATGAGCACTGGATGGCGCGGTTGAGCAGGGGATGGTCGGGGGCGGTAGCGTACGCCGCCCACCTGGCCGCCGACAGGCCGCCGGCGAAGTCGTTGGGGTCGACCGCGGGCGAGGAGGCGAGCGCCCACACGTCGCCGTTCTCGGGGTTCATCACTATTATGGCGCCGCGGCGCCCGGCGAGCAACTCCTCGAGCAGCCGCTGCAGGCCCAGGTCTATAGTCGTGTGTAAATCGTATCCGGCGCGCGGCGGCGTCATCTCCTCCGCGTACTCCAACCCCAACTTCTTCTCGAGCGCGTTGACCGCGACCGCCTCGAAGCCGTCGCGGCCGCGTAAAGACTCCTCGTACGAGTACTCCATTCCCGCCAGGCCGACGGTATCCCCCAGGCCGTACCCGTGGCCTTTCAGCGCCGCCAGCCGCTCGGGGCCTATTTCCCCCACGTACCCCAGCAGGTGGCAGGCCAGCGAGCCGTGGGGATAGTAGCGCTGCGGCCGCGAGACGACCGTCATCTCCGGGTAGCGGGCCCGCACCTCCTCGAAGGCGAAAAGCTCCCCGGACGTCAGGCCGCTCGAGACCTCGGCGGGCTCGTACGGGAACTCGCGATTTTCTTCAATAGTGGCGGCGAGGGCCGCGGGCGTCGTCGCGAGATAGCCGGCCGAGCGCTCGAGCGCCGCCGCCGGCACCGCCTCCGCCGAGGGCAACATCCACAGCAGGGCGTAAGAAGGCTTGTTGCCGGCGAGGATGTCGCCGTTCCGGTCGTAGATGCGGCCGCGAGGCGCGCGTACCGGGATGCGGCGCAAGCGGTTCTGCTGGCTGAGCGCGTAGAAGTCGTCGCCGGACGCGAGCTGGAGGTCCGCGACCCGGAACGTGAGGACGCCGAATACCGCGCCGGCGAGGATCGCCGCGGCTACCAATCTTCCCTTAGACGCCATTCCCCCGGTCCTCGGCCTCCGCCGCCTCGAGCGCGGCTATGGCCATCAGACGGCCTGCTTCGTCGCCGTCGCGCCGCCGCGACTCGAGCAACCCCTCTTCGCAAGAGGTGCACGTCGCGACGCGGTAGATATTTTCCGGGAGGACGCCGGCCTCCTGCGCCACGAGCTCGTTGGCGCGGTGGAGGTCCAGCCGGCGCTTCCCTCCTTCTTCCGTTAGAACCTGACCAGCGCGTTTGCCGAACGCCGCTTCCGCCGCCCGGGCGACGTCGTCGCCGACGTCGTAGCAGCAGGGGCCGACGGCGGGCCCCAGGAAGACGGCGACCTCTTCGGCTCGAGCCGCCCGGAACTCCTCGAGGCGCGATACGCCCGCGCCGACTATTCCGGCCAGCGTCCCCCGCCAGCCGGCGTGCAAGACCGCCAGCGCGCCGGGCCGCGCCGCCCACATCACTATCGGCACGCAGTCCGCCGTGAATACCGCGAGCGGCGCGTTCTCGACGTCCGTGGCGAGGCCGTCGCACTCGCCGCACCACCGCCGCTCCGCCACCGCGACCCGGCATATCTCGGTCCCGTGCACCTGGCGGCACGTCGTCAGGCGGCCGTACGGGAAGGCCAACGCGGAACACAACCGCGCGACGTACTCTTCGTTTATACGGCCGGCCTCGTCGAGCGGCTTCCCCTCGAACGCCGCCGCGGCGCCGTACCGCAGCGTTTCTTTGGTCGCGAACGCGGCCTTTACGCCGTCGAAGGCCGGCACCTTATCGAGCCACAGCGCGCCCGCCTCGCCGGCCAGCTCCTGCGGCGCAAACTCGTTTTCAGCTATCAAGCGAACCTCCTCAAGGACGCCATATCCGATGTTCGACCGACGATACGAACGGCAGCGACCGTATCTCCTTCGCCGCGCGCTTGAGGCGCGCCGGCGTCGCGAGGCGGACGTGAAGGGTACACCTTACCGAACCGGCGCCGGCGTCCTCGGCGGCGACGCCCGCCAGCCGCAATCCCGCGCGCCGTACGCGGCGCACTACTTCCGGAACGGCGTCGTCGCCGTCGCGCAGCGTAACGTCGACGCAGCCGACCCCCGTGATGTCTTCCTCCAACCGCCAGGCGGCGTCGACGACCCGCGCCGCGTCGCCCGCCCGTTTAATCGTCGGGCAGTCGGCGCGGTGGACCGACAGCGTTCCCCGCGTCGTAACGTACCCCACGATGGGCGCTACCGGTATCGGTTTGCAGCACCCGGCCATCTTTATTTCAATCCGGCTCATCCCGGCCACGTCCACGAAAGCGCCATAATCGGGCAACCCGGCGGGGGGTAACGCCGGTTCCGGCGCGGCGGGTAGCGCGCCCTCCAGCACGGCCGACGGCGCCAGCAGGCCGTCTCCCACCCGCGCCAGCAGCTCCTCGGCGGAGGACAGGCCGCGCGAGCGGGCGAGCTCGGCCACCGCGTCGTCCGCCAGGACCTCCTTCGGCTTCAATCCCCGCTTCTCCGCCTCCCGCGTCAGCAGCGTCCGGCCCAGCGCCGCGAGCTCGCCGCGGTCCCGGCGCCGGAAGTACGCGCGGATCTTGTGGCGCGCCGCGGAGCTGACGACGAACTCGAGCCAGTCGCGGCTGGGGGCGGCCGCGGCCGCGGTCTGTATCTCGACCACGTCGCCGGACTCGAGCGGCGTGCGGAGCGATACCAGCCGGCCGTTGACGTGCGCGCCGCAGCACCGGTTCCCCACCGCGGTGTGGACCGCGTACGCGAAGTCCACCGGCGTGGCGCCCCGCGGCAGCCGCTTGACGTCGCCCACCGGCGTGAAGGCGAAGACGTCCTCCTTCGTGAAGTCGGCGAGCATCGCCTCGAGGCGGCCGCGCGCCGTCGCCGGGCCCAGCGTGCCGAGGGCCGCGCGCATCAACTTGAGGGCGGGATAGCCGCCCCAATCGCGCCGGCCTTCGCCCTTCTTGTAGAACCAGTGCGCCGCGACGCCGTACTCGGCGACGGCGTCCATCTCCCGGGTGCGGATCTGGACCTCGCACGGTTCCCCCGGGTCGAGCCGAACGGTGGTGTGTATCGACTGATAGAGGTTGGCCTTGGGTTTGGCGATATAATCCTTGTAGCGCCCGGCGGCCGGCTCGTAGCGGCGGTGGACGACGTCGAGGACGCGGTAGCAGTCGGCCACGTCGGCGGCGACGATGCGGACGCCGAGGAGGTCGTAAATCTCGGCCACGGTGCGGCCGTCGCGCGTCATCTTCCGGTGGATGCTATAGAGGTTCTTGGCGCGGCCCGCGACCTCCGCTTTCAGGTCGGCATCCGCCAACACGCCCTCGAGCTCGCCGGCGACCTCGCGCACGCGCCGTTCGCGCGCGGCGCGGCGGCTCGCGACGGCATCCGCCAGCTCGCGGTATCGTGCCGGCTCGAGGTGCCGGAACGCCAGGTCCTCGAGCTCCCAGCGGATCTGGCCCAGGCCGAGCCGGTCCGCCAGCGGCGCGAAGAGGTACAACGACTCCCGGGCGGCGCGGCGCCGGCGCCCGGGCGGCAGATGCTCCAGCGAGCGCAGGTTATCCAGCCGGTCGGCGAGCTTGATTATGACGACGCGCACGTCGCCCGCCATCGCGAGGAGCATCCGGTGAAGGTTGGCCTTCTCGTACTCGGCGTCGGAGGCGAAGTCGAGGCGGCTCAGGTTCGTCACGGCCTCGACCAATTGCCGAACGTCGGCGCCGAAGCGGCGCTCGAGCTCGGCCGCGGTAACGTCTGTTTCCTCCAGAACGTCGTGGAGGTAGGCCGCGGCGACGGCGGCCTCGTCCAGGCCCAGCGCCGCGACGGCCTCGCCGGCGGCCTCGGCGTGAGAGACGTACGGCTCGCCGGAGAGACGCCGCTGGCCTTCATGCGAGAGGCGGGCGAAGGCCGCCGCCTCCTCGACTATGGTACCGACCCTGGCCATCTTTGTATTCTAACATATGCCGAATAAAAAAACGCCCCCGTGGCGAGGGCGTCTATCTGAACGGTTGGGAGTACCTACCTGTACAAAGCTCTGACCCGGCCCAGGCTCGTGGGCTCGAGGCCCACCATCGTCCCGACGTGTAGGCGAATGTACTGGCCTTGGTCGTACACAGTTCCTACCCCGACTGAGTCATTATACGCGTATACGCGGCCGGCCGTCATGTTCGAAAGCCAGCAGTAGATGCTGTTGCCGGTGGCGCCGCGCCAGCGGATCTCCATCAGCAAGTTGTCCTGGTTGTTGTAGTTGAACTTATCAGCGTCTATGCCGATATCCATCCAAGCCGTTCCGCTTAGGACCAGGCTCAGCTTGTTCATGACCTGTACCGGCGTATTCCCGGCGTAGTTGTTGTAGAACGTAGGCTCGAGCCTGGTCTTCGTCGTGTGGCACAACGAGACGCGAACGTTATTGAACCCGCCGGTGGTGCTCCCAGAAGAATAAGCGAACTCTACTACGTTTATGTACCCCGGGACGTTAATTTCGCTTTTTAGCCAAAGGCATTGGAACCTCATAGCGGTACCGCCGCCCCTCCATGGTACCCGATTGCCGATAACACGCGTACCGATGGTTACTACTTTACCAGAGGCGCCAGCCGCCGTGGCCGCCAAAATAGCGCCTACCACGAGCAACGCCGGTATTCTTAAGAACCTCCTCATTTCAACTCCTCCTTTTATTAAACCCGAGCCCCGTAATATTCCACGGCTATTCTATAACGGCACGGTCCGATATTGCAATAAAAATCTTTTGTCAAAACCCTATTAATACGGTAATGTTTCGTATACTAATACTAATAGTAAAATAGCTCGTGACCCATTCTAGCAGTAAAAGAGTTCACCTTGCCGGTTAGGTAAGTAACGTCAGGAAAAATTAATAACTAAAAAAGCTTGACTAAAAAGCCGGGTATAGTATGGTTAGAGAGTAGAAACTTTGGCAGAAAAACCAAACCGGGAGGTACGAAAATGGCCAGAACAACCGTTATCGCCGTATTAACCGCCGTCGCGTTGGCTACCGCGGCCGCGGCGCTCGACGTTGGCGCCGGCGCTTCGTACGCGCCCGCGCTAATGGCCCGGGGGGCGAGTACCGGCGAACGGCCGAGTTTCCTGGGCATTAGGGCCCGCGCGACATTTGGAAACGCCGAGGGCCTATCCTGGGCCTTGGGGGCCGGATACACCGAATACGTTTGCCGGGGCGAACTCGTTTTCATGCCGGACGTAGTAGGTTACGACGTCGTGCAATCGATACCCACGGCTCTATTAACGTTCGGCGCTAACTACGGCATGCCGGCCAAGGGTTGGATATTCAACGTCGTGGGCGGCGCCGCGGCCGCGGCGGAGTTCGTACCGACGTATTACGGAAATTACCACTTCGAAACGCTCGTGGAATTCGCACCGGGCGTTTATGCCGGCGCCGGCGCCAACCGCCCCTTAGGGAGTAGCAAATGGGCGCTGGGGTTCGGGCCCCGCGTCACCTTCCTGTTCGATAACCCGGTAGAGAGTTACCAAATAACCGGCACACCCCTTAAAGCCGATTACCGGAGGGCAGAACGGAGTAGCATCCTCGTCGACTTTATGATTGGCCTCGACTACAGCTTGTAACCGCTACCGGTTAGGCTGCCCCGAGCGGCCCGCAAGGGCCGCTTTTTTAACGCCCGGGCGAGTACGCGGTTTAAGTTATTGACAAACCGCCCCAACGGCGTTAAACTACGCGCGGCAAAGAAACGTAGGCTATGAAACTGAACCGGGAGGTAACGGGATGGGCAAGACAACAGTTATTACGGCCTTAAGCGTAGTTATGCTCGCGGCGACGACGCTCGCGCTCGACGTAGGCGTCGGCGCCTTCTACGCCCCTGGTAGAGTCTTCGGCGGCGCAACCGAAATGGACGAATACAGCGGAAAGGAGTTCAGCAAGGGCGGCTTCAAAGGCCGCGTCTCGCTCGGCGTTTACGAAGGCCTTAACGTAACGTTAGGGTTCGGTTATAACGACTTCGTCTACCGGGAAGAACCTATTACCACAGGAGTATCGTACGTCCTTTCAATACCGACGTATATTACGACCCTCGGCGCCGACTACGGCTTCCGTTTCGGGCCCTTTAGCCCCTTTGCCGGCGGCGGCGCCGCCATCGCCCGGGAAAAACCAAAATTCGTATCGGGCCGAACCTTAATAACAGAATGGTACGGCGGCCTGTACGTAGAAGGGGGCGCGCGTTATTTCCTCGGCGGCAATCTGGCGGTGGAGGCCGGGCCCCGCTACACGGTCCTCTTCGACGAGCCGGTGCTATACTACGACTTAAATTTACCCGGTTTCGCCAGGTCCGAGCACCGGAGCCAGTTAATCGAGCTACTGATAGGTGTTAACTACTACTTCTAAGCCACGATCCCCACACCGGAACTTAAGCGGCCCGCAAGGGCCGCTTTTCTTCAAACGGCCTTGCGAGGAAAAACC
>CBFCYS010000108.1:0-9089 GCA_965602215.1 uncultured bacterium | reverse complement strand
TCCGCCTTCGCCATATCGTTAACCAGGCCTATCTCGCGGGCCTTCCGGGCCGATATGCGCTCGCCGGTGAGGAAGAACTCCCGCGCCGGCCCCTCGCCGATCTTCTTAATGACGTACGGCGAGATGCAGCTCGGGATGAGGCCCAGCTTGACCTCGCTCAAGCTGAAGCGCGCGCTCTCGGCGGCCACCGCCAGGTCGCAGCAAGCGACCAACCCCGCGCCGCCGCCGATGGCCGGGCCGTTGACGCGCGCGATGGTCGGCAGCGGGCAATCGTAGATGCGCCGCATCACCGCGGCCACCTGGTTCGATTCCTCCAGGTTCTGCTCGTACGTGAAGTCGCGGACGGCGCGCATCCAGTTGAGGTCGGCGCCGGCGCAGAAGGCCGAGCCCACGCCGGTGAGGACGACGACGCGGCCGCCGGGGACCCTGGGCGCGGCCTCGAAGACGTCGAGCAGGTCCGCGAGCATTTGACCGTTGAAGGCGTTGCGGACGTCGTCGCGGTTGAGCGTTACCCAAATAGCCGGGCCCTGGGCGTCGAAGGTTATCGTTTCGTAGTCGGCCATATTATTCCTTCTTCAGATATTCCTCCGCGGCGGCGAGGAACGCGCGCGTTTCAGATTCTAACTCGTGTAACTCCGATTTCGAGATCGAGAATCGTGGGCTAAAATCGGCCTCGTGGTCAAGGTGAGCCAATGTTTTTAACAGCGCACCGAAACGCCCGGGGAATTCGCCCGTATCGACGAAGCGCTTGGTAAACGTCCTCGCCGCGGCGCTCGGTTTATAACCGTATCCGTGCGCTACCAGGACCGCCCGAGCCGTATTTATTACGTTTACGTTCAACGTTTGGACGACGGCTTCCCCGCTTCCTTTCTCGAAATAATAAGGAAGGGGCCGAAAGCCGTCATAAGCTTTCGCGATAAGCGACTTCCCAATCGTCGCGCGATCGCGTTTAGGACGTGCGTTCGTCGTGGTCATTACATCCTGAACACGCCGTAGCGCGTTTCGGGAATGGGCGCGTTGAGCGACATCGCGATGGCGAGCCCCAGCGCCGTCCGCGTCTCGGTCGGCTCCAGGATGCCGTCGTCCCAGATGTGCGCCGTCGAGTAATACGGCGTGCTCTGGCGCTCGTACTCCTCCATCACCGGCCTGCGGAACTCCCCCTGCTGTTCCTCGGTCCACTCCACGCCCTTCTTCTTCAGCTGGCGGAGTTTGACGGTGAGGAGGACGTTGGAGGCCTGGTCGCCGCCCATGACGCAGATGCGGGCGTTGGGCCACATCCACAACAGCCGGGGTTCGTACGCCCGGCCGCACATCGCGTAGTTGCCGGCGCCGTAGGAGCCGCCGACGATGACGGTGAACTTGGGCACGTCGGCGCAAGCCACGGCGTGAACCAGCTTGGCGCCGTCGCGGGCGATGCCGCCGTGCTCGTACTGCTTGCCGACGATGAAGCCGGTGATGTTCTGCAGGAATATAATAGGTATCCGGCGCATCGTGCACAGCTCGATGAAGTGCGCGGCCTTGAGGGACGACTCCGAGAACAGCACGCCGTTGTTGCCGATGATGCCGACCGGGTAGCCCATAAGGCGCGCGAAGCCGCACACTATAGTCGGCGCGTAGAGCTCCTTGAACTCGTGGAAGCGCGAACCGTCGACGAGGCGCGCGATAATCTCGCGTATGTCGTAGGGTTTGTTGACGTTGGCGGGAATAACGCCGGCGAGCTCCTCCGGGTCGTAGTGGGGGTCCTCGGGTTCGTCGCGGCCCAGCTCGTAGTACCGCGGCGCCTCGAGGTTCTGCACGACGTTGCGGCACATCTCGAGCGCGTGCTCGTCGCTCAAGGCGTAGTGGTCGGCGACGCCGGAGATGCGGCAGTGGACGTCGGCGCCGCCCAGCTCCTCGTCGGTGACCTCCTCGCCGGTGGCGGCCTTGACCAGCGGCGGGCCGCCGATGAAGATGGTCCCCTCCTTGCGGACGATGATTGCCTCGTCCGACATCGCCGGCTGGTACGCGCCGCCCGCCGTGCACGAGCCCATCACCGCCGCTATCTGCGGGATGTTCAACGCTGAGAGCCGCGCCTGGTTGTAGAAGATGCGGCCGAAGTGGTCGCGGTCCGGGAAGGTCCCCTCCTGCAGCGGCAGGAAGATGCCGCCCGAGTCGACGAGGTAGACGCACGGCAGCCGGTTCTGCAGCGCTATCTCCTGGGCGCGGACGTGCTTCTTAATGGTGATAGGAAAATAAGTGCCGCCCTTGACGGTGGCGTCGTTGGCGACGACCAGGACCTCGCGGCCGTGGACGACGCCGACGCCGGTCACCAGGCCCGCCGCCGGCGCCCCGTCGTCGTACATGTCCCACGCGGCGAGGGGGCTGAACTCCAGGAAGGGGGTGTTGCGGTCGAAGAGGCCTTTCAGGCGGTCGCGCACCAGCATCTTGCCGCGCTTGACGTGGCGCTCGCGCTGGCCCTCGGGGCCCATCTCGCGGATCTGCGCCAGCCGCTCGCGGTACTCCGCGACCACCGCGAGGTTCACGTCGCGGTTCTTCTTGAACTCCTCCGAATTCGTATTTATTTTAGACTCGAGACGGAACATATTTTTACGGTTTCTACGTGGGGCCGGCCTTCGGGCCGGCCCGAAAGGTTAACGGATTGTAACTACCATATAATTACCGCTGCCGGACCGGCGGGCCGACATAAATGTCGGCCCCTACATTACTCTCCGAAATATCGTACGCATTTGATTAAAACGGCGCGTCGTCTTCTATGTAGGGGCCGACCTTCAGGTCGGCCCGAAAGATTACAAGATATCGTTTAACGGAACCACGAAAGAACCGGAATACCGATGATCCGTGGCGGTTTCGGCCAACCCGCGCCGAACAGGGTTGTTAAGGATATACCGTGCTACCGCAACCGAATCCTCGTCGCGACGTAGAATACGGTCGTAATACGATCGCTGCCAAAGGACGCCGTTTTTGTTTTCGCGATGATAACTCGTCATTTGTTTAAACACCCGGATGAATTCTTTCAGGTCGGTATTCTCGTTGCCCTCCAAAAGGAGATGTAGGTGGTCGGGCATGAAACAATACGTCAGCACGTCAATGCCGAAGCGCCCGGCTACCCGGGACAGTATCCCCAAGGTCAAGGCATAATCGAAGCCGTGGGCAAACACGGGCCGCTTACCCGCGGTACATAGCGTTACGAAATACCGGCAGGGCCCGACGTAATCGAAACAAGCTAACCGCGGCGGCCTTTTGCGAACAGGTAATCCGGCCTTCTCTTTATCCATCCCTCGGCGGGCCGACATAAATGTCGGCCCCTACATGAACCTCCTAAAACGGGCGTACGGCCGTGCGCCCCTACCAGGCCCCTACGTAAAAACAGATACGCTACGCCGGCGCGGCCTTGTGGCCGTAACAGATGATGCCGGCCTCCCCCTCCTGGTATATCTTGCGGAACTCGAGCGTAACCGGCATGCCCGTCTTAATGTCGTCGAGCGGAACGTCGACCAGCTGGGCCATCAGGCGGACGCCGCCGTCGAGCTCGACGATGCCGAGGCCGTACGGGACCTCATCCGCGAAATCGCTCGGGCCCACGCGGATAATCGTATACGTCACGACCTTGCCGGTATTCGGGAGTTCGACCGTCTCGAACTCGCGGCCGCCGCACGGGCATACCCGCCGCGGCGGGTAGTATACGTTGCCGCAGCTCGAGCACTTGCCGGCCTCGAGGCGGTAGCGCTGCGGGATCTCTCTCGTGTACCGGGCCGAGGGCATCTACGCCACCTCCAATATGTGAACCACCGCGGAGCCGCCGGAACCGCCCATGTTTTGCGTCAGGCCGCGTTTGGCATCCTTAATCTGGCGCTCGCCGGCCTCGCCGCGGAGCTGCTTCACGATTTCCATCACCTGCACCACGCCCGTCGCGCCGACCGGGTGGCCCTTCGACTTCAGGCCGCCGGAGGTGTTAACGGGAATGTCGCCGTCGCGCGCCGTCCGACCCGCGAGCGTCGCCTTGCCGGCCTCGCCCTTCCCCACCAGCCCCAACGATTCCATCACGACGAGCTCGGCGATGGTGAAGCAGTCGTGGACCTCGGACAGGTCGATATCCTGAGCCGTAACGCCGGCCATCTCGAACGCCTGTTCGGCGGCTCTGGCGGTCGACGCGAGCCAGGTCATGTCGTCGCGCTGGGCAAGCTGGATGGTGTCGGTGGCGTGGCCGAAGCCGGCGATTTTGACCGGCTGCTTCTTCGACAGCTTCGCCGCCGTCTCGAACGGGCAAATTATCGCGGCCGCGGCGCCGTCGGTGATGGGCGAGCAGTCGAGGATATGCAGCGGGTCCGCGATCATTATCGAGCTCAGGACGCGGTCCGCGGTTATCTTGAATGGGTACTGCGCCATCGCGTTGAGGGCGCCGTTGTCGTGGTTCTTGACGGCCACCTGCGCCAGCATTTCCGGCGTCGTGCCGTAGCGGTCCATATGGGCGCGGGCGATCATGGCGTACAGACCCGGGAAGGTCGCGCCGTGGTAGCACTCGTACTCGGCGTCCGCGGCGGTCCCCAACGCGTACGTCGCGTCGCCGCCGCCGACATCCGTCATCTTCTCCACGCCGCCGGCGAGGACAATGTCGCTGTGGCCGCTCGCGACCTCGAGCGCCGCCATCTTGACGGCCGCGCCGCCCGAGGCGCAGGCGGTCTCGACGCGCGTAGCGGGTACGTGCGGTTGGCCCAGGTAATCCGCGAGAAGCGAGCCGATGTGCTCCTGGCCCGCGAAGATACCGGAGGACATACAGCCCACGTACATGCTGTCGATGTGGTCGACGCCGGCGTCGTCCATGGCCGCGAGCGCCGCCTCCACGAAAATATCGCGCAGCGACTGCCCCCACAGCTCGCCCCACTTCGGGTTGGCGCCCACGCCGATTATGGCAACGTCCCTCATCTATTACGCTCCTTTGACGTTCATTATAATTTTTCCGCGGAACTTCGCGTACTCGCCGTACTGTAAATAGAAGCGTTCGCCCTCCAACAGCTCCCGCGTTTGCGGCGCGGCCTTCTGTACCTCGGCGATGCGGTCCGTGCAGCGGAAGACGAAGCCGTCCGAGCCGGCGCCCGAGCCGTAAGAGACGTGCAGGATGAGGTCGCCGGGCTTCGCGACGTCGAGGACGGCGGTCAGGCCCATGGGCGAGGAGCCGGAGTAGGTATTGCCGAGGAGCGGGCACAGCAGGCCCTGTTCCCATTGCTCCACCTTGAAACCGAGCTTTTTCGCGACCGTCGCCGGGAACTTGCCGTTGGGCTGGTGGAAGACGCAGTACGCGAAGTCGCCGGCCTTGAGGCCGGCCTTCGCCAGGATGCCGTCGGCGCATCCGGTGACGTGCTTGAAGTAGGCGGGCTCGCCGGTGAAGCGGCCTGCGTGCTGCGGGTAGTACTGATGTTCGCGGCGCCAGAAATCCGCGGTGTCCGTCATATAAGAATAGGTGTGCTCGCACTCGGCCACCAGGTTGTCCGCGCCCATTATGAAGGCCGCGGCGCCCGCGGAGGCGGTGTACTCCAACGCGTCGCCGGGCGCGCCCTGCGACGTGTCCGCGCCGATGCCGAGGGCGTACGTCGCTTCGCCGGCATCCACCAGCCGGAGCGCCACCGTCATCGCCTCGGTGCCGGCCTTGCACGCGAACTCGAAGTCGGCGCAGCGGCACTCGGGCGTCGCGCCCAGCGCCTCCGCCACCGTCGTCCCGGACGGTTTGACGGCGTAGGGGTGCGACTCCGAGCCGACGTAGCAGGCGCCGATGACGGCCGGGTCGATGCCGGCTCGAGCGACCGCGCGCCGCGCAGCCGTAACCGAGAGCGTTATGGTATCGGTATCGGGCGCCGGGACCGATTTCTCCTGGACGTTAAGGCCCTTCTTGTATGCCTGGGCGTCGGCGCCCCACACCTTCGCTATCTCTTCCACCTTGATGCGATAGCGCGGCATGTGGCAGCCCCAGCCTACTATTCCCGCCATTCTCCGTAACCTCCTGGCAGAGGACAAAAATACCCACCCTCGCGAAGCTCGGGCGGGTTAAAAACCGGTACGCGACGGCGCCGGCCTCGTCTAATAAAGGGGGCGATGATGTTGGCGAATCCAAACCTTTTAGCGCTACAATCGCTACCTATTTTGTTAACTTCGCGAATTTAACTTCGGTAAAAAATTCACGAGGGCGTAAAATCTATAATATCCGGGCCGTGGTGTCAAGGGGAATTTAGCCTTCGTTATGGGTTAAAAGGCACCCGCGTAAGTAGGGGCCGACCTTCAGTTCGGGCCGCCGGTTAACAAGGGGCTTAAGCCCCTTGTCCGAACACGCGGTGGCCGGACCTAAAGGTCCGGCGGCAACGGATTAATCCGCGTCGCGGCCGCCGTGTACGTCTTGTAGGATCTAGACCGTAGGGGCGTTTATCGTAGGGGCGTACCTTTAGGTGCGCCCACCTTTATTCCTTATTAATATGAAAAACGACGCCAGGTGGTAACAATTAACGGCACCGATGGCGGCCGGACCTGCATGTCCGGCCCTACTTTTTCGCATGAACGCGCCCGCGCCTAGTCGCGGTGCACTTCCTGTAAACTCTGGACCGTCGCGACGTTTTCGCGGAGAACCCGCGCCGCCTCTACCGTCGCCCGGGCCGCGGACAACGTCGTCACCACTAATATCCCCCGCTCCCCCGCCGCCCGGCGCACCGTCACGTCGTCGTAGAACGACTCCCGGCCCATCGGCGTATTTATTATCAGGTCTATCTCGCCGCTGACCACCCTATCGGCGATATTGGGACGGCCCTCGTTCACCTTGAACACCGGCTCGACGTTCAGGCCCTCCCGGCGGAGGCGGGCCGCGGTCCCGCGCGTCGCGACCAGCCTGAAGCCCAGCGCCGCCAGGTCCCGCGCTATGGGCACGACGTTATCCTTGTCGTTGTCGTTCACCGAGACGAAGGCCGTCCCGCGCAGCGGCACGTGGTAGCCGGAGGCGAGCTGGGCCTTGCCGAACGCCAGGCCGAAGGTCGACGCGCCAGCCATCACCTCGCCGGTGGACTTCATCTCCGGCCCCAGGACCGTGTCCACCCCCGGGAAGCGGTCGAACGGGAAGACGCACTCCTTGACGAAGTGCCCCGGCGCCCGGCCCTCGCCGTGCAGGCCCTGTTCGGCGAGCGTCTTACCCCCTATCACCCGGGCCGCGACCTTGGCCAGCGGCACGCCGGTCGCCTTCGAGACGAACGGAACGGTCCGCGACGCCCGGGGGTTTACCTCCAACACGTAGACGACGTCGTCCTTTATGGCGAACTGGATGTTGATAAGGCCGCGGACGCCGAGCGCGAGCGCGAGGCGCCGCGTATAGTCGCGGATGGTCTCGAGGTGGACGCCCTTGATGAGGAAGGGCGGTATGACCGCGGCCGAGTCGCCGGAGTGAATCCCCGCCTCCTCGATGTGCTGCATGATGGCGCCGATGTACACGTCGCGGCCGTCGGCGACGGCGTCCACGTCGGCCTCGAACGCGTCCTCCAGGAAGCGGTCCACCAGCATCGGCTTCTCGGGCGAGACTTCGGCGGCCTCGGCCGCGTAGTGGGCCAGCGCGCGCTCGTCGTAGCAGATGGCCATCCCCCGGCCACCCAGCACGTACGACGGCCGCACCAGCACCGGGAAACCCACCCGCGCCGCCGCCTCGCGCGCCTCCGGCAGCGAGAACGCCGTCCCGTATTCCGGCCGCGGTATCCCCAACTCGCCCAGCAGCGCGCCGAAGCGCTCGCGGTCCTCCGCCAGGTCGATGGCGTCGGGGGAGGTGCCGAGTATGGGGACGCCGGCGGCCTGCAGCGGCCCGGCGAGCTTTAGCGGCGTCTGGCCGCCGAACTGGACGACGACGCCTTCCGGCCGCTCGCCGGCCACCACCGCCAGGACCTCCTCCAGGTTCAGCGGCTCGAAGTACAGCCGCGTCGACGTATCGTAGTCGGTGGAGACCGTCTCCGGGTTGTTGTTCACCATCACGACGTCGTAGCCGAGCTCGCGCAGGGCGACCGCGGCGTGGACGCAGCAGTAGTCGAACTCGATGCCCTGGCCTATGCGGTTGGGGCCCGCGCCCAGGATGACGACGGCGCGGCCAACGCCCTCCGGCGCCTCGTTCTCCTCCTCGTAGGTGGAATAGTAATAAGGTGTGTAAGCTTCGAACTCCGCGGCGCAGGTGTCCACCGCCTTGAAGACGGGCACGACACCCGCCCCTTCGCGGCGCCGGCGGACGTCCTCCTCGGCGGCGCCCCACAGGCCGGCCAGTTGGCCGTCGCCGAAGCCGGCGCGCTTGGCTTTCCGGAGGAGTTCGTCTGGGGCCGACGTCAAATCGAACGCGCCGAGTTCTCCCTCCAACTCGACGAGCTTATTAATCTGGTGGACGAACCACGGGTCTATGGCCGTCGTTTGCGCCACGTCGGCCTCGCTCCATCCCCGTTGGAGCGCGAGCTTGACGTAGAAGATCCTGTCGGGGTTGGGGACGCGGAGGCGCTCGCGGAGGAGGTCGGCGTCGAGGCGGCTCGAGCCGTCGGCATCCAAACCGCCGTGGCCGGCCTCCAGCGAACGCAGCGCCTTCTGCAGCGCTTCGCCGAAGGTGCGGCCCAGCGCCATCGTCTCCCCCACCGACTTCATCGACGTCGTGAGGGCGTCGTCGGCGCCGGGGAACTTCTCGAAATTCCATCGCGGCACCTTCACCACGACGTAGTCCACCGTGGGCTCGAAGCACGCCGGCGTCTCGCGCGTGATGTCGTTGGGAATTTCGTCCAGCGTGAGGCCCACGGCGAGTTGGGCCGCTATCTTGGCGATGGGAAAGCCGGTGGCCTTGGAGGCCAGCGCCGACGAGCGGCTTACGCGCGGGTTTATCTCGATGACGACGACGCGGCCGTCCTCGGGGTTGACGGCGAACTGCACGTTGGAGCCGCCGGTCTCCACGCCCACGCGCCGGATGACGGCCTGGGCCATGTCGCGCAGCCGCTGGTACTCGACGTCGGTGAGCGTCTGCGCCGGCGCGACCGTTATGGAGTCGCCGGTGTGCACCCCCATCGGGTCCACGTTCTCGATGGAGCAGATGACGACGACGTTGT
>CBFCYS010000107.1:0-9155 GCA_965602215.1 uncultured bacterium | reverse complement strand
CTGGTAGCTCGTTGGGCTCATAACCCAAAGGTCGCTGGTTCGAATCCAGCCCCCGCAAATGCGAAAACGGCCCTTTTAGGGCCGTTTTTTTTGGCGGGGTTCGGGAATTTAAGCGTTGCAATCTACGCTGATATAATTTTTAATATAAAACGGTGAGCGGCAGGGAGCTTAATATTTCGGATTAAATCAGGGAATAGGGAAATGGCAGGCAGGTTCAACGAGTGGATTAACGGGTTGTCGCCCGGGCGGATATCTTTGGCGCTGGCGGCCTCGTTCGCCGCGGCGCACCTTTTTTATTACGCGTTAGGTGTGCGTTTCGACAATACGTCGCTGGCGTGGTACTGGCAATATTTGGACCCGGAGCTTTTAAAAAGTAGACTGCTCGAGAGCGTTTTCTATATGCACAGCCAACCGCCCCTGTTCAACCTGTTTTTAGGGGCGGTTTTAAAAATATCCGGCGGCGGCCGGTACGTCTTCCAGGGCGTCTTCCTCGCCGCCGGGTTGACGCTCTACCTCTCCCTTTTCTGGCTGCAGGTTAAGCTGGGCGTTTCGCGCGGCGTCGCTTTCGTCGTGAGTACCGCCTTCGTGCTCAGCCCGTCGTTCGTGCTGTACGAGCACTGGCTCTTCTACGCGTTCCCGCTCGCGGCGCTTTTAACGTTGTCCGCGCTCTTGTTTTACGAGGTGGCGGCGCGGCGGAGTGCCCGGGCGGCGGCCGCGTTTTTCGCGTGCATATTTTTAATCTGCGGCATCCGCCACACCTTCCACCTGGCGTACTACGTCGTCGTCGCCGGGGCTTTGGCCGTATTCTGCGTCGGCGCGCGCAGGAAAGTATTGCTGGCCGCCGCGGCGCCGTTCCTGTTGCTTTTCTCCTTTTGTTTGAAAAATTACGTGCTGTTCGGCGAGTTCGGCGCTTGCTCGTGGACCGGTATGAACCTCTGGCAGATGACGGGCGTGAACCTTACGCTGGAGGAAAAGGAATCGCTGTTGGCCGAAGGCAAGCCGTCGGAGGTTTCCCTGTCGTTGCCCTTTTCGGCGGTGGCGGAATACCCGCGGGCCTACGCCGACGCCTCGCGCTTCGCCGACGTCGACGCGCTCGCGCGGCCCTACAAGTCGACCGGCCCCAACAACTACAATCACCTCGCGTACCTCGGCGTCTCGAGGGCGTACCTTGAGGACTCGTTGTACGTGCTGGCGCGTTTCCCGCGGGCGTACGGGAAGGGGGTGCTGCGGTCGTGGTTCATATACTTCCGCTCGAGCAGCGACTACGTGAGCGGCGTCCCGTTCCTGGACGAGGCCGGCAACCTGGGCCGCGTCTCGTTCGTAAACGACCTCTTCGACCGCCTGCTCTTCGGCAAAGTAACCTTCGAGCCGGTAACGAAGATCGCCAGCGGCCTATTCCTCTTGGAATCCGTGGAACCCTTTTATCTATATTTATGGATTTGCCTGCCGCTCTTGTTGTATTACGGCTTTAGGGCGGCGCTGGGGAAGAAGACGTTAGGCGAGAGCGCGCCGGCGCGCGCGAGACGGCTGACCGCGTTGTACGTGTGCTTCACCATTTTGTACGTAGCGCTGGTGGCGAACAGCTTCTCCTGGGCCGAGACCAACCGCATGCGGTTCCCGACGGACCCCCTGTATGCCGTTTTGCTCGGCCTGTTTATCCAGTACGCCGTATTGCGGGGAAGCGCCCGGGCGCGGGCGCGCGAGGCCGGTTCGTAATTGCCTACGCTTAACCCTGGCCGTCGCAAACGTCGCCCTCGCGGCGGCTTTTTAATTTGAGGCGGAGGCCGTTCAGGCAGAGCAGGACGAAGGCCGCGCCGGCGACGGTCCCGACGTAGTCGAAGGCCCCCTCGGCGGCGGGGGCGCCGGCGGCGACGGCGGGGGCGAGGTCGAGGCCGCCGTAGAACGCGTTTAACGCGATGCCCGCGGCCACCGCGCAGACGATTATGGTGGCGAGATATATGACCACCGAGGGCCGCCCCAGGTACTTCGTGAGGACGGCGATACTCGCGGCGTTGGTGGCGGGGCCGGCGAGGAGGAAGGCCAGCGCGGCGCCGGGCGAAACGCCCTTCGCTATCAGCACCGCGGCGATGGGCGTCGCGGCCGTGGCGCAGACGTACACCGGCGCGCCCAGCAGGACCATCGCGACTATCTGCAGCGTGGGCGACGCGAGCCGTTCGGCGACGAACGCCGGCGGAACCAACGCGGCCAGCACGCCCGCCAGAACGAACCCGGCTATAAGGTAAACGGCCATGTCCTCGAACATCTCGCCGAAGGCATAGCGGAGGCCGGCGACAACCCGGGCGCCGAGGGCGGGGGCGGCCTTTTCGTCGCTCCGTTCCCCGGCGGCGTCGTCGCAGCCGTAGCTGCACGTTTGCGGTTCCGGCGCGGGCGCCGGCGTGGGGCGGCCGAAGACCAGCTCGGCGACGCCCGCGGCGACCGCCGTAGCGAACGCGACTAGCGGCCGCGCTATCGTCATCGGGAGGTCCATGAGGGCGTACGTCGCGAGCACGGAGTCGGCGCCTGACTCGGGGGTGGATATGACGAAGGAGGAAACCGCGCCCTTGCTCGCGCCCTCCCGCCTGAGGGTCGCGGCCATCGGTATCACGCCGCACGAACACAGCGGCAGCGGTACCCCTATGGCCGCCGCCCAGAATATGGAACCGAGGTTGCGCTTGCCCAACAACTTCACGACCGCGCCCGCGGGAACGAGGGCGCGCACCAGGCCGGCGAGGAAGAACCCCGCCAGCATGTACGGCCCGGCTTCGCGCAGCAGCTCCCACGTCGAGGCCGATATGTCGCGTACTATTTCCACGGCCGCTTCTCGGGTTAACTATACCATATTGGTCAGGTTTGCGGGAGTCCAACTTCACGGGGGGCGGCGGCGGTTAGGGGGTGCGCGCCAACGCGCGGACGCCGTCGAGTGTGTAGTCGTCGCTATTCACGGATATCGCGTCCAGGTAAAGCGGCGAGACGGAATGGACCTCGAGTTGCAGCGTGAACGGTTTTTTGCGCTTGAAGCGGATTACGGACCGCCGGTAATCCTCCGCGTTCTCGAGTCGTTTGACCTTCCGGTACTCTTTGGACGACGAAGGGTCGTCGAAGTTGGTAACGCGCGCCGTTAGTACCGCGTAACAGAAGTCGCCCGGGTCGGCGGGGCGTATTAGGAACGCCAGGCGGTACTTGCCGGGGGGGTAGACGTAACCGGGCTGCGCGGCGCATAATAGGTAATTCTTGGCCAGCGCGGCGCGACCGTCGTGGGCGCGCGGGTCGGCCACGAACTCCTCGCCGCCCGGCACCCAGCACTGCCACTCCTCCAGAGAGCCGTACCACGTTCGGAAGAGGCGTTCGTATTCGGCGCCGTGGTTGCCCTCCCGCCTTTCGAAATACGCGTAATCGCCGTTAATTTCGACCGGGGTGAGGTTCAACTTCCCCGCGGAGTGGAGTATTACCACGAATTCGAGCGGCGGGTGGACGCGGCGCTCGAGCAACATGGCTTCCGGTTCTATAGGCGGCCAAAAGCCGGGAGCCGGGTGGTAAAGGAAAAGGTGGCGGCGGTGCGCGAGCCGCCCGGCAAAGACGTCGTCCGCGGATAGCGGGATATCGCGGGGTACGCGGGACGCCGCGCCGGCGAGGGCTTTTTCGTAATCCGACGGGAAGGCGTCCGCGATTTTGTCCCGGTAGAAACGTTGCGCGAGGGCGATGATGAGGACGATTTGGAGGGCGACCGCGAACGTGGCCGCGGCCGTGACGAAAAGGCGGCGACGTCGACTCGGTCCTACGGGGACCAGCCGCCGCAGCGCTACGGCCGCGGCGCCGTATAGGAACGGTAATATCGAGAGCGGGTACTGCCAGCCGATTTCGAAGACGGTGCGCGTATTCGTAAGGGCCGGTACGGCGAGCGGCGTCGCGATTGTTAGCAAGGCCGCGCCGGCGGCGGGGAGAAAAGCGGCGACCGGAAGGACGAGGGCGCCGACGTAACCGCCTTTGGCGGCTAAGACTTGGGTCGAAAACGTCGGCCACGCGCCGCCGGAGGAGAAAAATGCGAAGTAACTTTTAAGGTAAAGGGGCGCGCCGCTAGCCGCGTAGGTCAACTTGGGATAGAGTAAACAGCAGACGCCGACGAAGTACGCGGCTATTACGGCCGCGGCGACCAACCCGGCGCGGCGCCGACCGGCGGCCAAGCCGCCGTACAAGGCGAGGGCGACGGCGTGCAACGCCAGCTCGTCCTGGGACAAGGCCAAAAGGGCCGCGCAGGCTAAACCCGCGGCCAGGTTTTTTCGTCTAAAGAAATAGAACGCCCCCAGCACGAAGGGTACCGCTAGCGACCGCGGGTGGAAGTCGTAGAGGTTGGCGCCGTGGAGCGGGGGGGACAAGGCGAAGCTGGCGGCGAGGGCCGCGGCCGGCCAACGCGACCCGCGTTCCGGCTTGGCGATGAAATATATCAGTGGAATGCCGGCGGCGATGAAGAGCGCTTGGATGGGCAGGAGGTAAGCCGGGTCCCGGAAGACGTACGTAAACGGCGCGAATGCCGCCAGCAAAGGCGCGCAATGGTTTAGGTATATATCGTTGGTCAATAAAGATTGCTCGAAGAAGCGCCCCTGGCCGAATTGGTAGATAGCGTTGCCGTAGTAGCCGAGGTCGAGGCCGTAGGTCGTCATGCCGTAGTGCCGCGCCAGCGTGAGCGCGGAGAAGGCTAGAAAGTAGGCGAGGGTTAAACCCCAGACGATTGCTTCCGGCGTTGGGGCCTTTAGGCGGATTTTTCCGCGCAACGCCGCGAAGGCGGCGCACGCCGCCCCCACCGCGGCGGCGAACGCCGAGAGGATTAAAACTTCCCCGATCCCAAGCGATAAATTCAAAGGCGGTCTCCCGGTTGGTATTTTATTATTGCGCGTGATGTATAGCAACACAAAAAACGGTTGAAAATCGACGCCGCCGGCGGCCTCGGAATTCTTGACGCCGCCGCCGGCCCGTGGTAAATTATATCCGTCCGCGCACGGCGGAAACCGTGGGAGGTACGTATGTCCAAATATTTCTCGATAGCGGCGGCCTCGGCCCTTCTCGTAGTAGCCTGTTCCTCCGGCGGAGGGTCCGGCCCCGCGGAAACCCCCGTTCCTTGGCGGCCCGTCCACAGCCCCACGGCGGAGGACATCCGCGCCCTCTGGGTAGTGGACGAAGATGACATCTGGGCATGTGGAGACAACGGCAACATCCTGCACTACGACGGGTACGAATGGCGGCTCGACATCACGACGTTGGCTCCCGACTTTTACGACATCCAGTTCGTATCGGGGTCGCGAGGATGGGTTTGCGGCAAAGACGGCTGGGTGGCGTGCCGCGACGGCGGCAAGTGGCAAAGGGTTCCCGGCAATACGCGCTCCAATACGTTGCACGCCCTGGACGCCCACGGCGCCGATGAAGCGTGGTTCTGCGGCTCCCGCGGCACCGTCCTCCACTACAAGGACGGCGTGTGGACCGACGAATCGCCCAACGTCGACAACGACCTCTACGGCATCCGCGTCGTCGGCGACAAGGGTTGGGTCGTGGGCAACGGCGGCCGGATACTTAAGAGGTCGGGAGATGAGTGGTTGGAGGTCACGAGCCCGGTGGTGTCCGATTACCGGTGCGCGTTTTTCGTGAGCGACGACGAGGCGTGGTTCGGCGCCGAGGACGGCTTCGTCGTGCACCTCAAGTCCGGCGGCCTTAACAAAACCCGCCTCCCGAGCGCGGAAACCGTTACGGGCCTTTACTTCCACTCCGACGGCCGGGGCCTCGCCGTAACCAAGGGCGGCAACATTTACGCCTATTCCCCCGAGAGTAGGAATTGGCGTTTGTGGGACGGCCACAATCGCCAGCTGTTCGACATCGCTTATTCGACGGCGGAGCGCGGCTGGATTATGGGCGCCGCGGGCACCATTCTCAGGCACTAACCCTTAACGTTAGGGAGTGCCGGCGTCGGATATTCCTCGGCCCCGAAGTTCCGCTTACGGCCGCTTCGGCACCTGGAGGCATGCGCCAGGTACGCGAGGTATCGTTAATCCTACTCGCGACGTCCATAGTATGGGCGTCATTTATCATCGTTGTCGACGCGTACCCGCTCGGGAGCGACGAGGCCGAGTACGACTTTACGGCGCGGCGGCTGGCCTCGGGCCTCGGCCTGACG
Source organism: uncultured bacterium (assembly GCA_965602215.1). GTDB lineage: Bacteria > RBG-13-66-14 > B26-G2 > WVWN01 > WVWN01 > WVWN01. The sequence continues at coordinate 2,995 of CBFCYS010000107.1, read as the reverse complement.
GACCGGGGCGGTGCGCTGTACGTGCACACCCACCCGCCGTTTTATCCGATTTTTATAGGCGGAATCTACGCGCTGGGAGGGGGCGCGGCGGCGGTGCGGTGGGTGCAGCTGGCCTTGGCGCTGGCGACGCTGGTCCTGGTGTCCCTGACGGCGCGCCGCGTTTTCGGGACGGCCGCGGCGCGGGCCGCGTTGCTCGCGGGCGGCGCGTATCTCCCCACGGCCTATTACGTTACACGATTGTTGTCCGAAGTCCTGTTCGCGTTCTTCCTCGTCGTGGGGGTGTACCTTTTAATAACGGCGTCGGCGCGCGAGCGTCGGGGGTGGTGGCTCGACGGGGCGGCGGGGGTCGCGTTCGGCGTCGCGGGTTTGACGCGCGGCGTCGCGCTGGTGGCCGCTTTAACCGTCGCCTTCGCGCTGCTGCTCAGGCGGGGGATACCCGGGGGCCGGCGGTGGGTATCGGCGGCGGCTTTCGCGGTGGGCGTCGCGGCCGCGGTCCTGCCGTGGAGCGTTTACGTCTACGGCGAGACCGGTCGGCCCGTGCTGGTTGATACCAAGGGCCCGGATATTTTATACCTCGGCAACGGCCCCGGTACGCCGATGCACCACGCCTGGGATATGATCGACGGCTCGGGCGGATACTTCGTCCCGCCGGAGGGTATACGCGCGGGCAGCGTTTACGGCCGCTCTCAAGTCCTGGGCGTCGCGGCGTTGAAATATATGGCCGCTCACCCCTTCCAAACGTCGCTGCGGTTCGTGTCGAAATTCGCCGATATGTGGGAGGTGGAGCGGCTCTTCATCGGCGCCTGGCGGGAGGGTTTCCTCTTGAAGGCCCCGAAGCCGTGGATATATTTCTATATCGCGGCCGAGGTAGCGGCTTCGGCCGCGGCGCTCGCGCTGTTTTGGTTTACGATACCTTTGACGGAGAAGAGCCTTTGGCGCGGCCTCACGCTCGCGGTCGTGTTGAGCACCGCGGTCGCGTACGCCCTCACTATAGCGCATCCCCGGTACAACTACCCGCTGATGGTTTTGGGCCTGCCGGCTGTCGGCTACTTCTTCGTCGACGCCCTGCCCCGGCTGAGGGCGCGGGCGATCCCGGGCCGGCGGCTCGTCTTGGCCGGCGTCCTGGTGGCGGCCCTGCTCCTCATCTGGGCGAGGATGGCCTGGTTAATCTTCGCCCGGGGCAGCTGACGGCCTTAGGCCGGCGGCGGTAGTACGATGCCAACGGAGATGACAACTCCTCCAGCGAAAAGCGAGCCGCACCCCTTAGGCCGCACGTGGCGGTTCGCGTTGATCGTCCTGTGCGTGACGGCCTTCGTATGGGGATCGTTCATCGTCGTCATCGGCGAAATTAAGCCGGCGAGCGACCAGCGCGAGTACTACTCGGCCGCTATGAGGTTTGCGAAGGGGCTGGGCTTCACCCACCCCGGCGGCGAGCTGTACGTCCACACCCACCCGCCGCTGTACGCGCTGTTCCTGGGCGTAGTCTACCGCGCGGGCGGCGGCAACGTTACGGCGAGGTTCGTCCAGCTAGCGTTGGCCCTCGCGACGCTGGTGCTGGTCTTCCTGACGGCGCGGGCCGCGTTCGGCGCGGGCGCGGCCAGGGCGACGCTCGTCGCGGGCGCGGCGTACCTCCCCACGGCCTTCTACGCCGCCCAACTCCTCTCCGAGATACTGTTCACGTTTTTCCTCGTATCGGCGGCGTACGTTTTGTACACGGCGATAAAGAACGCCGGCGCCGGCATCTGGCGCTACGCCGCCGCGGGCGTACTCCTGGGCCTGGCGGGCCTCACCCGCGGCGTCGCGTTGACGGTCGCGTTGGGGCTCGTAGTGTATATCCTACTGCGGCGTGGCTTGCCCGTAGGCCGCCGCGTCGCGGCGGCGGCGGCCTTGGCGGTAGCGGTCGTCGCGGCCGTCGCGCCGTGGAGCGGCTACGTCTATTCCAAGACGGGCCGGTTCGTGCTGCTCGATACCAAGAGCTCGGCCGTATTCTATTACGGCAACGGCGTGAGCACGCCCGACCATCACGCCTGGGACATAACGCACGCCGGCAGCCCGTTCGTCCCGCCGTCGGGCATCGCCGAGGCCGACGACCCCTTCGACCACTCCGGCATATATCGCGTCGCCGCGCTCGATTATATCAAGGCGCACCCGGCCAAGACCTTCGCGCGGTTCTGGTCGAAGGCGGCGGATATGTGGGAGCCGGAGCGGCTGTTCTTCGGCGGGTACCGGAGCGGGTATTTGCCCAACGCGCGCCGGCCGTTTATTTTCGGATATATCGGCGCGGAGGTCGTCGCTTCCGCGGCGGCGCTGCTCTTGTTCTGGGTCGCGGTGCCGATGATGCCGAGGAGCCCATGGCGCGGCCTTGCGCTGGTGGTGGTGTTGTGGACGTCGCTGGCGTACGCCGCCACGGTCGCGCACCCGCGGTACAATTATCCGCTGATGGTTTTGGGCCTGCCGGCTGTCGGGTACCTCTTCGCGGAGGTGCTCCCTCGTTTCAAGGCCGGTACGTATTCCCGCCGCGGCCTCGCGCTGGCCGGGGCCGCCGTCGGGCTCCTTATATTAATCTGGGCGAGGATGGTTTGGCTGTACGTCGCGCGCGGCAGCTGAGCCGGGGTTGGCGTTTGACCGAGAAGCGAACAGTCTTTTTATTGCTCCTGCTGGCGCTCGCCGTCCAGCTGGCGTTCGTGCTGGCCGTGGGCGACGCGCCGCTGAACGCCGACGAGGCGGAATACGTCACCGCGGCCCGGCGCCTCGCCGGCGGCCTGGGCCTTACGGCGCCGGACGGCCGGCTCTACGTCCACCGCCACCCGCCGGGATACGTCGCCTTCGTGGCGGCGATTTTTTACGCCGGGGGCGGCGTGCTGGCGGTTCGGCTCGCGCAGGCCTGCGTCGCGGTCCTGACGCTGGCGCTGGCGTACGCTACGGCCCGGGCCGAGTTCGGCCCGCGGACGGCGACGGTTGCCTTGCTCGCCGGCGCGCTGTACCTGCCCGCCGC
>CBFCYS010000106.1:0-9160 GCA_965602215.1 uncultured bacterium | reverse complement strand
GGCCGCCACACGCACTCGTCGCAACCGGCCACGACTTCCTCCCGCGCTACGCGCCGGCCGGCGAGGTCGTATACTTCCACCGTCGCCGGCGATTCCAACCCGACGAAGCTCACGCCGGCCGCGCTCGAGGAATAGCAGTACGGGTTCGGGTACACGGCGAACGGGCGGGAGAACTTCGCGACGGGGTTTTCCGGCGACGGCGGGTCCGGTAAAACGCCGGCCACGCCCGCCAGGTGCGCCAGCATCGCGGCGTAATCCCGGGAGAAGCGCGCGCCCACGTCCGGGCATACTTTGTCGAACGTATCCTCGGTGCTGTGGTACCAGATATACCCCTGGCCGCCGGCGGTGGTGGCGCGGCCGTGAATAGCGGCGAGCGCCGCGTAGCCGCGGTCCCAGAAGGGCCTGTGGTCGCTACCGCTGTATTCGAAACGCTCGCATATCATGCCGGTCCCGTACAACGAGTTTATACGTTTAATGTAGTCGAAGAGCCACGGATATTCGCCGTACGCGATGCCGTAGTCGTCGCGGGCGCCGTACTCCTCGTCGTAGCTCACCATGTCGGCGTTGAGGAAAGCGACTATCTTCTCGCCCTTCTGGGCGCAGTATTCGGCGTACGCCGTGCTCCCGAAGAGCCCCTCCTCCTCGCCGCCGAAGGCGATGTAACGAACGGTCCGCTTGAACGAAATATTTTTAAACGCGGCCGCGGCCGCGAGCGCGGAAGCCGTGCCGGAGGCGTTGTCCTCAGCGCCCGGCGCGTTGGTCAGCGGGCGTTCCGATACGGAGTCCATATGGCCGCCGATGATAACTATTTCGTCCGGCTTCTCGGAGCCGCGGCGCTCGCCGATAACGTTCTCCGCGTACACGTCCACGTTGGCCGCGATATCCGCGAAGCTCGAGCCGCCGTCGCCGGTCCGGTAGAGCTGCTGGCCAAACGTGTAGCCCGCCACGCCGTGGTCTTTGTCGGCGAACGCGAAGACGTTGCACCCGGGGATGGGAGGTTTGGCCAGCTCCCGCCAACTCGAGCCCCCGTCTACGGTGCGTATCAGCCTCTCGCCTATCGCGAAGCCGTGGGTCGCGTCCGGGAAAGCTATGCGCCAAAAGCCGCCGCCCACGCCTACGTCTACTCGATGCCAGTTGACGCCGTCGGCCGTTTTGTACACGCGGCCGTTATCGTCCGTCCCCCACGCCGTGCGCGGAGCCGCGGCGACGAAGTCCCCCAGGGACGACGGCGCGTCGCACTTCCGCCAGCTCGAGCCGTCGTCGGTATACAGGATGCCGTTCGGGCCGCCGACCCACCCGTGCCGCTCGTCGGCGAGGGCGATGCGCCGCACTCGGAAATCCGCCGGCACTTTAACGTTCGACCAGGTGCGGCCGCCGTCCACGGTTTTGACGAAGAACTCGCCGACCGGGGAACCGCTCTTGTACGTCGTGCCGCCTATCCACCCCGCGTCGGCGGTAGCGAAACACATGGCCGAGACCTTGTACGTGAGCGACGGCGTCGAGCCGATGCGGCACGGCGACCAGGTATAGCCGCCGTCCGCCGTGCGCGACAACATGCCGTTGTAGCCGGCGACGAAGCCCGTCAGGCCGTCGAGCCAGAACGCGCAGGCGACGTCGTCCACTCCCGCGGCGCCGATGGCCTTCCACGTCGTGCCGTAGTCCGCGCTCTTCTTTATAATTTGATAGGTCGTATCGACGTACATGGCGCCGCCCGGGTCGGGGTAATAGACGCGCGTGAAATTGCCGAACTTGAAGGGGAAGTACGACGCCTCCAGGTTCTGCATGCCGAGGAAATTGAAGGCGTATATCCGCGCGCCGTCGTAGCCGAACGAGTCGGTGTAGCGGCTCTTGAAGTTCTGCAGCGTCTTAATATGGCCGCCGTAGTTTCCGGCCGTGATGGTCGCGACCGCCGCGGCGACCCGGGAGTTCTTCTTGGCCGGCGGCGTTTCGGCGTCGCAGCGCCCGTCCGCCGGCGTGACCGGCCCGAGCTTGGCGAGTTCTACGCCCGGGGCCGCGGCCCGCAGCGCCCCGACACCCGTCCCGTCGGCTAAAACCACCAGGATTTCGTTCTCCGAAAGGCGTACCGCCGGGCCGACGTGGCCGAACGAGGCCGGCGAGGCCGCGACGTCCTCCGGCACCCACACGATATAGTAATCCTTGAATTGGGCGCCCTCGTCGAGGACGCGGTAGGGTGCTACGCGCGCCACCGCGGCGCTCGAGCCGTTATATAAATACCCGGCGCCGCACGCGCCCAAATAATAAAGCCCCGCCGCCTTGCTGGGTTGGACTTCGTTGGCCGAGAGTACGACGAGCTCGCCGGGCAACGCGAAGGCCGCCGCGCTAAATAACACGGCCGCGACGGCCGCGAGAGTAATCCTGTTCATATTTATGCCAACCTTTCACATATATTTAACGATACTTCGAAGCGGCGGTCAAGGGAAATAGGAAAGGGCCGCGTACAGCGGCCCATCTCGGTCCAAAGAAAAAGGGGACCCCGGCTACTTCGCGACGACGACCTTCCCGGCCTTCTTCTGTTCCTGCCCCTCGACGCGGTAGAGGTAGACGCCCGGGGCGAGGGCCTCGCCGCCCGGGCGCGCGGGCCGCCACACGCACTCGTCGCATCCGGCCGCGACCTCCTCCCGGCCTATGCGCCGGCCGGCGAGGTCGTATAGCTCCACCGTCGCCGGCGCCTTCAACCCGACGAAGCTCACGCCGCCGCCACACGTTGCGTAGCAGTAGGGGTTCGGGTAGACGGCGAAGGGGCGGGTGAAGGGAACAGCGACGGTCCCCGGCGGCGGCGGGTCCGGGAACGTCCCGGCCACGCCGGCGAGGTGCGCCAGCGTCGCCGCCAGATCCCGCGCGCACCGCGCGCCGAACGCCGGTTGGAGCTTGTCGAGCGTATCCTCGGGCGTATGGTACCAGGGGTATTCCTGGCCGCCGCCCTCGCCGACGTCGCCCTCGATGACGCCCAGCGCCGCGTACCCGACTTTAATAAACGACCAGTCGTCGCTGACCCACTCGTCGTCCCAGTCGTATATGAGCTTTTGGCCGTAAAGGCCGCCTACGGCCTGGAGGTATTCCACCAACCAGGCCGCGTCGTCCGGGGCGCCCACCATCAGGTCGTCGCGCGAGCCTTCCTCCTCGTCGTAGGAAACCATGTCGGCGTTAAGGACGGCTACTATCTTTTCGCCCTTCTCGGCGCACTCGTTGGCGTAGGCCTCGCTGCCGAGCAGATACGCCTCCTCGTCGCCGAAACCCATAAAGCGCACCGTGCGTTTGAAGTTTAGGTTGCGGAAGGCGCGGGCGGCGCACATCGCGACCGCCGTCCCGGAGGCGTTGTCCTCCGCGCCGGGGCAGACCCAGGGCCGCTCGGTGGAAATGGAGTCGTGGTGGCCTCCCACGATGACTATCTCGTCCGGTTTCTCGGTCCCCTTTCGCTCGGCGACGACGTTGTACTCGGAGGCGTTAAGGCCGCCCGACATGTCGGTCCAGCTCGAGCCGCCGTCGTCGGTGCGGTAGACGGCGTCGCCGTAGTAGTCGGCTATGACGCCGTGCCTCGCGTCGGCGAAGGCCATAACTTCGCAATCGAACGCCGGCGCGGCGGGTACCTTAGTCCACGTTCGGCCGCCGTCGACGGTCTTGATTAACGGGTCGCCGCCGATGTAGCCGCGGGCCGCGGTCGGGAACTCCACCTGCCGGAAGTCGCCCGTGAAACCGGTATCGACTTCTTTCCAGTTCACGCCGTCGGTGGTGTGGAAGACGCGGCCGTAGGTCGTAACGCCCCAGGCCTCGCGAGGGCCCACCGCCGCGGCGTCGTAAACGTACTCGTTGGAACCTATCGGGGCGACGCACTCGTTCCAGTTTTGGCCGGCGTCGTCGGAGTAATAGAAACGCGTACCCGAGCCGACGGCGTAGTGCAGCGCCCACATCCGCCTCGCGTCGTACAACGCTAGGCGGCGGAAAGAGGGAACTGCCATACCCCACTCTACCTCGCGCCAAGTCCGGCCGCCGTCTTCAGTTTTTATTATGTAATACTTTCCCTCATAAATACCGCCGCCTATCGGCTTGTATGCCGCGTAACTGAGCCAGCCGAGGCGGGGCGCGGCGAACGCCAGGCCGCCAACGTAAAGGAAACCTCCCGCCGGAGGAACGGCGTACTTCACGTATTGCCAGGAGTCGCCGCCGCTCGAGGTCAACGCGACGTAGCCGTCGATGCCGGCGAATATACCCGTGTCGCCGTCGAACCACCAGCACGACGGCGGGTTATAGTAGTAACCGGCCGTCCCATGGGCGGGGCGTAGGGTATCCCAGCTCGAGCCGCCGTCCCGGGAACGCCGGACCATACAGTGGTAATCGTCGAGGTAGAGGTTGCCGCCCGCCTCCGGGTAATGCGCCACCTCGTAGCGGCCGCACGCGAAGGCGTGCCAATCGGCGTCCAGGTTTTGCCCGGCGAACCAGTTGCGGAGCCAGTTGCGCGCGCCCTCTATCTCGGGCGTAAAGGAATAGCGCGTCCCGTAAGACTGGAGCTTCGCGATGTACCCGGCGTATTCCTCCGCAGTGATGGTGTTGACCGCGGCTTCGACCTGAGGGTTCTTCTTCTTGGGCGGCGCCTCCGCCGCGGCCTTCCACGCTACGCGGGCCGTAGGCCGCAGCTCGCGGACGCGCAGCCGCGGCTCCATCGCCAGCAGGAGGCCGACGTCGCCCGGCCTTGCGACCGCCAGCAGGTAGTCGTCGCCGAGCGGCTGAACGTCGCCGGCCTTCGCCATATCCGCCGCCGTCAACGCCGTACGCTTCGGCAGCGATATGAGGAAGTAATGCTTACCGCGGGCGGCGTCATCCAGGACGCGGTACGGCGCCGCGCGGCCTACAGCGGCGCTCGAGCCGTTGTAAAGATAACCGGCCTCGCACGAGCCCATATAATAGAGCCCGGCCGCCTCGTCGGGCGCGACCTCTCTATCCGAGATGACGACCACGTCGCCCGGTAACGCGTACGCCGCCGCGGCTACGGCCGTTATCATTATGGTTATTATCTTCTTCATGGTGCCGCCCTTCTCGTTTCGCCTCTATCTAGCAATTACTACTTTTCCGGCCTTCCTCTGCTCTTGCCCCTCTACCCGGTATAAGTAGACGCCGGGGGCGAGGGCTTCGCCGCCCGGGCGCGCGGGCCGCCACACGCACTCGTCGCATCCGGCCGCGACCTCCTCCCGGCCTATGCGCCGGCCGGCGAGGTCGTATAGCTCCACCGTCGCCGGCGCCTTCAACCCGACGAAGCTCACGCCGCCGCCACACGTTGCGTAGCAGTAGGGGTTCGGGTAGACGGCGAAGGGGCGGGTGAAGGGAACAGCGACGGTCCCCGGCGGCGGCGGGTCCGGGAACGTCCCGGCCACGCCGGCGAGGTGCGCCAGCGTCGCCGCCAGGTCCCGGGCGCATCGCGCGCCGAACGCCGGCTGGAGTTTGTCGAGAGTATCTTCGGTGGTATGGATATAGGGGTAACCTACGACGCCGCCGACGCCGACGCCGCCTTCAATGACGCCCAGCGCCGCGTACCCTGCGTTCCAAAAAGATATCTGGTCGCTGCCGATACTTTCCACCGGGTCGTAAACAAGCTTATTGCCGTATAATTTTCCTACCCCTTTAAGGTAATCGAACAGCCAGACATACTGGTCGTGGGCGACCGAAATATCGTCGCGAGCGCCTTCCTCCTCGTCGTAACTCACCATATCGGCGTTGAGGACCGCTACTATATTTTCGCCCTTCTCGGCGCATTCGTTCGCGTAAGCCGTGCTGCCGTTCAGGCCGGCTTCCTCGTCGCCGAAGGCCATGAAGCGCACGGTCCGCTTGAAGTTAACGTTGCGAAAAGCGCGCGCCGCGGCTATGGCGCAAGCGACGCCGGAAGCGTTATCCTCCGCGCCCGGGCAATCCCACGGCCGGGCGTCGGAGATGGAATCGTAGTGGCCGCCGATAATTACGATCTCGTCCGGCCGCTCGGTCCCGCGCCGCTCGCCGATGACGTTGTCCGCCGACATCTGCACGCCGGCCGAAACGTCGGCAAAGGTTTTACACCCATCGTCCGTACGGTAGAAGTCTTCGCCCGTTCGACATCCGGCAACGCCGTTTAAACGGTCGGCGAAGGCCAATAATTCATACTCCATTTCAGGCGCTCCCGCTACTTCGCGCCACGTAACGCCGCCGTCGTCGGTAGCGATAAGCGTCGAGCCGCCGGCGTACCCGTAATATCGGTTAGGGAATTCCACGTTGTTAAACGGCCCCGAGACGGGGACGGAAACGTACGTCCAATTCAGGCCATCGGTAGTATGCAACAGACGCCCCATAGGGCCGGCGGCCCAGGCCTCCTTCCCGCCGACCGCGGCCAAGTCAATGCCGTAGGCTATTCCGGAATACGGGTCCGTGCACGGCCGCCAAGTGGAGCCGCCGTCGTCGGTATAAATAAAAGTGGGTTCGAAGTTCGTGTAGGAGTTGGCGGCCCAACCTAACTTAGCGTTATAAAAATGAATTGCTCCCGGCCGAAAATGCTCGGGGAGTTGCTGCTCCGACCAGGTTAGGCCCCCATCGCTAGTTTTAATTAAAAAGCCCGCGTAGCCTTCGTTCGGGGAACCCGCGGCACCCCCGAGCCACCCTAGCTTCTCCGTCAAGAAATAACTCGCGTAAGGAACGTAGCGCCATCCGGGATGCCCCCGCCCGAAGCCTAGCTTCTCCCAGGTATCGCCGCCGTCGCGGGTCTTCGCAAGCGCGTTGTTGTAGCCGGCGACGAAGCCGGTCCCGCCGTCCACCCACGAAACGGCCGCGAGGCCGTTAACACAGGCCGGCAAAACGTTATCCCAGGAGCCGCCGCCGTCCTTCGAACGCCTTAATATGCAGTGGTCCTCTTCGAGGTATATATTCCCGTCCGCTGACGGATAATGTCCCACTGAGAAGTAACTGCAAGGGAAGGCGAACAGCGTGGCATCGAGGTTTTGAGCCGCGAGTAAATTCCGAATATAATTCCCCGCGCCCTCGCACCCCTCGGTAAACGTATACCGCGTCCGGAAATCCTGCAGTCGCTTAATATACCCGGCGTACTCCGCTTCCGTAATCGTGTTGACGGCCGCCTCGATACGGGGGTCCTTCTTTTTCGGCGGCGCCTCGCCGTCGTAGCGCCAATCGACGGGCGTGACCGGCTCGAGCTTGATCAATTCAATACGGTGGTCGACGGCGCGTAGGGCGCCCGGGCCCAGGCCGTGCTCGAGGCCGACTAATATCTCATATTCCGAGAGCCGTACCGACGTCCCCAGCTGCGCGAACGCCTGCGGCGTTACGCCGACCCAATCGGGCGCCCAGACGATATAGTAGTCTTTGAGTTGCGCGTCGCGATCCAGCACGCGGTACGGCGCCGCCCGGCCCGCCGCCGCGCTCGAGCCGTTGTACAAATACCCCGCCGCGCACGTGCCCAAATAATAAAACGCCGCCGCCTCGTCGGGCCGTACTTCCTTATCGGATACGACGACGAGGTCGGCGGGTAACGCGTACGCCGCCGCGGCAAAGCTAACGGCGGCGACGGCCGTCACTATTATATTCCTCATGACATCCTCTCCCCTCTCGTACAATTCTACCCAACGAACCACGCCGCGTCAAGATGAAAAAAGCCAGCCCGGGCAAGGGAAAAATCCACGAGCCGAGCCGGCGTTGTTACCTGAGGCCGAGAGGCGAAGTAGCCTCTCTGTTATTTTTGGCTCTCCCCCTCGTCCTCAACGATTTCGTAGTCGGCGTCCACGACGTCGCTCTCGGGGGCCGCCTCGCCGCCTGGCGGCGGCGGTTGGGCGCCGGCGCCGCCCGGGGGCGGCTGCTGAGCGCCCGCGCCGGCCTGCTGGTACAGACGCGTGGACATCTCGTTCAACTCCGTCTCCAATCCCTCGGTCGCGGACCGTATCTCGCCCGCTTCGCCCTTCTCCCGGGCGTCCTTGAGACGTTGGATGGCGCCGTCTATTTTATTCTTCTCCTCCGCGGTGACCTTGTCGCCGAGCTCGTTGAGCAGCTTCTCGGACTGGTAGACGGCGGAGTCGGCGCGGTTCTTTATTTCGGCCTCCTCGCGCATCTTCTTGTCTTCCGCCTCGTGGTCCTTGGCTTCCGTCACCATGCCGTCGATCTCGTCGTCGGAGAGGCCGCTGGAGGCGGTAATAGTGATGCGCTGCTCTTTGGCGGTGGCCATATCTTTGGCCGAGACGTTCAGGATGCCGTTGGCGTCGATGTCGAAGGTTACCTCGATTTGGGGGACGCCGCGAGACGCGGGCGGAAGACCCTCCAGGTGGAAGCGGCCTATGGTCCGGTTGTAGGAGGCCATCTCGCGCTCGCCCTGCAGGACGTGGATCTCGACCGTGGTCTGGTTGTCGTCGGCGGTGGTGAAGATCTGGCTCTTGCGGGTGGGGATGGTGGTATTGCGTTCGATAAGTTTGGTGGTCACGCCGCCCAGGGTCTCGATGCCGAGCGAAAGCGGCGTAACGTCGAGCAGGAGGATGTCCTTGACTTCGCCGGTCAGGATGGCGGCCTGAATGGCGGCGCCGACGGCCACCACCTCGTCGGGGTTCACCGACTTGTTGGGCTCCTTATCGAACAGCTGGCGGACCTTGTTCTGTACCGCGGGCATGCGCGTCTGGCCGCCGACCAGGATGACCTCGTCGACTTCGCCCGGCGCAAGGCCCGCGTCCTTGAGAGCCTGCTGGCACGGCCCCACGGTCCTCTCGACCAGGTCGCCCACCAGTTCCTCGAGCTTGGCGCGGGTGAGCACCTTCTCGAGGTGTTTGGGGCCCGAGGCGTCCGCGGTCACGTAGGGCAGGTTGATCTCGGTCTGCATCTCCAGGACGGTGGAAAGCTCGCACTTGGCCTTCTCCGCGGCCTCCTTGAGCCGCTGCAGCGCCATCTTGTCCTCGCGCAGATCGATGCCGGTGTCGTTCTTGAACTCGTCGGCGAGCCAGTTGATGACGCGCTCGTCGAAGTCGTCGCCGCCGAGGTGAGTATCGCCGTTGGTGGCCAGGACCTGGAAGACGCCCTCCTCGCCGATTTCGAGAATGGAGATGTCGAAGGTGCCGCCGCCGAGGTCGAAGACGGCGATTTTCTCGTTGACCTTCTTGTCGAGGCCGTAGGCGAGCGCGGCCGCGGTGGGCTC
>CBFCYS010000105.1:0-9216 GCA_965602215.1 uncultured bacterium | reverse complement strand
TGCCGTTCACGGTCATCCTCTACGAGGAACAACGCGACGGCGGCGAGGCCTACAAGAAGCTGGTCGGCGACTAACCTCGGAATAGGCAGCGATAAAAAAACCCCGCCTTTCGCAAGGCGGGGTTTGCGTACGGGTCGCGTAATTTAATAGGGCGGGTTAAATTTTACCTTGCTTCGTAACCCGCCGGGATTTATTATAAGGGAAACGCTAACGGCAAAAGGAGGCCGAGATGCTTGTTGAAATCGCTCTATATAAAGTTATCCCCGGCAAGGAAGCGCAGGCGCTCACCATCCTGGACGAGCAGGCCGCGCTCAAGCGCCGCCTGGAGGGCTGCCGCGACGCCCGCGTACTCTCCGGCTCGCGGTCCGTCGCCAGTCCCTCCACCGACCCCGAGCTTATCCTCACGCTGGCCGAGTTCGACGACGCCACGGCCTACGCCGCGTTCCGGGACCTCGTCGCCGAGGACGAGAAGAAGGCCGGTAAGGCCGCCCTCCTGGGCCTGACCGCCGCGCCCCCTATGATGGCCGTATTCGAGTAGGAAAGCCCTCGTGTAATACCCTAAGATTGAGCCCCGGGCTAAGGGTTCTAAGGGGCCGGAGTATCCCCGTTTCAACTTATGGAAACAAAAAACCCGCCGAGCGGCGGGCATATCCCTTTAGTATTAAATTTTATAAGTGAGCAGCGGCTTTGTAGAATTCCTTTTTGCCTATCCCCGCCTGCTTAAAAATACCTTTGAGTACGTCGTCTTTAGGGCTAAATTCCTCGTAGAACGGAACGGTTACTAACCTTCTCTTGCCGCGGAAATCCGCGTGTTCGTACTGGGCGTGGCCGCCTTTCATTCGGTCGAATTTAAAACCGTGGCTTTCCAGTACTTTGATTACCACTCTCCTTTTAAGAGGATGATACCTCGGCAAATAGCGGTGCCCTCCTGTAGCCCTCCGGGTCGAACTCGATATCGAATAACCATCCCTTTATTAACTTAGCGGTTCTTATAAGTAAATAGATTAACCAGTATTTTAGGGGCGCCCTCCGCGGAAACATTTCCTTCTCGACGCCTTTTTCTGTGATATATGACATATACGACATTGCTTGTGATTCAATTTGAGCGCGAACGTCGGAAGTCGTATCACCTTCCGCGAATAACGATAAATCCAAACAAACGCCTACGTAGCGTTCGCCCTTGGGGTACGCGATGCACCGGAGCGTATATATTCTATCGGCCACAGCCGACCTCCTCACGGAATTTTAGTCTATTGCGTCTAAAAAAGCAAGGTTTATTTCGTATTTAATAGTTCGTAATAAAGAGCTCCCGCCCTGCCGCGCGGCGCGTCCCGCGCGGCCTTACTTTATCCGCGCAATACCGCGGCCTTACCTCCTCGACGTTGAAGCCGTCGTACAGCGCCCGCACCGCGCCGCAATCTTTGTAACTCACCAGCCACCGGCCTTTTAATCGTTTAACGATACCGTGCAGGCGTTCGTGGTCCGCCGTCGTGAAGTCGCCGCCGTAGTAGCGCTCGGTCCCGACGTACGGCGGGTCGAGGTAGAAGACGGTATCGGCCGCGTCGTAGCGCCGCAGGCAATCCTCGTAGGCCAGGTTCTCGATGGTGACCTTGTTGAGCCGCCGCGCCCACAGCTTGAAGTCGGCCAGCATGGAGTACTTGCCCGGGTACTTCCGGCTCGAGCTGAAGCCGCAACCCACCTGTCCCGAGAACGCGTTCTTGACGAGGTAATAATAGAACGCCGCCGCGGCGACGGGGTCTCCCGCCCGGAAGGCCTTCCGGAGTTCGCGGTACAGCTTCCGCGAGCGGGGCAGGAGCTCGAGCGCCTCGGCCAGCTCGTCGGGCGCGTCCCGCACGACGCGGTAGAGGTTGACGAGGCGGCCGTTGCTGTCGTTCAGCACCTCGACGTACGACGGCTCGCGGGCGAACAGGACCCACCCCGCGCCGCCGAAGACTTCGCAGTAGCAGCGGCTCGCCGGCAACTTATCCGCGACGACCCGGGCGAGGCGCGACTTGCCGCCGATATAATTCAGGAACGACCTCATATCACGTCACGACCTGGTTTGGCGCAACTACGTACGCGGAGTAGAGGACGGTCTCGTTCCGGTTGCGTTGGGCGGCCGTGGCCTTCGAGGTGAAGCCGTGGCGGGAGGCGAGGCGCTCGACGAAGCGCGCCTGGAACTCCTCGAAACGTCCGGCAAGGCCGGCCGGGGGTTGGCGGGTCTCGTCGGGGCCCGCGAGGTAGTATCGGTACAGGTTCATCGGCGCGCGGCGCCTGGCCGCGAGTAGGCCGCCGTCGGTCATCAACAGGAGGAACGGGTCGGACCCTTTGCCCTTAATAGCTCCGAAGAACTCGATCGCGACTTCGCCCGGCGAGCCGAAAGCGTCGAAGTCGACAGCGGAGAAGTCGAGGTGGTTCGGCAAGTCCTCGGCGATAAAACCGCCGTTCGTTTTATTGTAATAGCGAACGTTGGCGAAGCGGCCGAGGCGCCGCAGGAGGCGCCGGAAATGCTCCGGGTTCTTTTCTACGACGACGACCTCGCGGTAAACCGGCGCGTAGACGCGGGAAGTGAGGTGACCGACGCCGGCGTATAATTCGATAATCTTGGCTCGCCCGCGGTCGCGCGCCAGCGCCTCCCGGCGGAAGGCGAACTTCTCGGGGTTGACGTGGTCGACGTCGCCTTCCAGGGAAAGGGCTCCTTGATATTCGGCCTCGTTTAACATAGACTAACCTCCCGAGGTGAGGTGCTCGTAGCGTGACGACGGTAATAACGGAAAGGCCGCGGCGTTCGAAGTTCATTCGCTACTTCGACAAAACGCCGCCCGGAATCGTCTGCCCGCATTTTTACATCCTGGCGCACGGCAACGGCTGCGTCTTCCGGTGCGCGTACTGCTACCTCCAACTCACCTTCCGCGGCAAGGTCCACCAGACGATCTTCACGAATACCGACGACATGCTCCGCGAGGCGGACCAATTCCTCACCCGCGAGGAACCCTCGGTCCTCAACGCCGGCGAGCTCTCCGACTCGCTGGCCGTCGACGACCGCACCGGCCTTACGAAGGAGCTAGTCCCCCGCTTCGCCTCGCAAGGCCGGCACCTGCTTTTGCTGCTGACGAAATCCACCAACGTCGATAACCTGTTGCCGCTCGAGCACAACGGCCGCACCGTAGTATCCTTTTCCGTCAACGCCTCCGACGTAGCCGCGAAGTACGAAATCGGTTCGCCCTCTCCCCGGGAGCGGGTGGCCGCGGCGCGGCGGGCCGCCGCGGCGGGATACCGGATCCGCTTCCGCGTCGACCCCGTAATCCCCATCCCGGGGTGGGAGGACTCGTACCGTTCGTTGCTCGAGCACATACCGGAAGTAGCTCCTCCCGAGCGCATCACGTTCGGCTCGCTGCGTTATTTCCCCAACGTCAAAACGTACGCCCGCAAGTTGGGGCGGGAGACTTCGGCCTTCGACTATGCCTCCGAACGTACGCCCGCCGACGGCCGGCGGCGAATCCCAACGGCGCGCCGGTTGCATATCTATAAATATTTAATGGACCTGGTTCCCTCCGGGATGGACGTCGGCCTGTGCAAGGAGACGGAGGCGTGCCACCGCGCGCTGGGCATAACCGACGTCGTTTGCAACTGCACGCTTTAAGCCCTTACGGGAAATGCACGACGACGTCGCCGGGGACGCGGTTCTCCACCGCGAACGCGAAGCCGAACGACCCCGGCTCCGCGGCGGGCGATTCCGCCTTGAGCGGGCCGGTGCGGCGGCAGCGCTCCGCCGCCAGGACGAGCTCGCGCTCGTACAGGCCGTCGTCGCCGTCGTACAGCCTCAACGTCGCGAGCAGCTTGAACGCGCCCGGCGCGCTGAACGGGCTCACGACGACCGTTTTGCCGCCGGCGGCGTCGGAATAAAAATAGTCCGCGTAGACGTAGAGGCCCGCCCGGGCGGCGTGGAACGTCAGCGCCGTCCCGTCGACGGCGTACTCGTCCGGGCCCGGGATACCGTCCACGCGCCGCAGCCGCCAGTTGTCGTCGCCGATTGCTATTTCCGAAAGCGGGACGACCGTCGTCTCGACCAGTTCCACCTCGTAGGGGGGCTCCGTCGGGACCTGGTGCGGCTCCGCCTCGGCGCGGGCCACCGTGCCGGCCGAGAGGGCGTCGCCGGTGACCGCGGCCAGCAGCTCGGCGTTCAGGTCGTACCAGGCTATTTTGCCGGTTATGGCGGCGTCGTTGGGCAAGACGAAACCCGCCGGCGACGGCAGCGCCACGGCCAGGCCGAAGTCGATTTCCACGTCGCCGTAGTCCGGGAAGTTCTCGCCCCGCTCGGCGTCTATTACCAAACCTCTTCCTATCAGTTTCATACGCAACTCCCGCGTGCGCGCCCTATCGGCGCGCGGCCAGCCGGGCGCGCCACTCGGTGCGCCCCGCGCGGACGCGCCGCCGCCGGAACGCGCGGCCTTTTTCCCGTATTAAATAATCGGTGCGTAAATATTCCGTCTCGATGCCGAGCGAGCCGGCGCCGGCCGAAGGTAGGCCGGCCGCGAACAGGGCCGCCTCGAGCCGCTGCGCCAGCGCCGCCACCCCCTCCTCAGCCTCGGACCCGTCGCCGTCGACGTACGTCCAGATGCGGAGCGTTACGACGACGCGGCCGTAGTCCGCCGCCGCGGCCTCGACGCCGGACGACGCGGCCTCGACGCAGAACGTGCCGCCGGGGCCGAACGCCGGGATGTGCTCCGGGTCGGCCGGGTACACGACCGCGCCGTCGAGCTCGCGCTCGATTAGCGCGCGGACCCGCTCTTTGACCTCCCGAACGTAATTCGTCGCGTCGCGCCGCACCCTACTTCACCGCGTTCCGTATCAGCACGCGGACGACGTCGTCGTCGGGTATTTCGACGATCGTTCCGGCCGGGACCGTGTTCGCGGCGGACAGGGCCACCGTATTGTCGTCGACGACGTACGCCGGCGCGCCCAGGTCCGCCAGGCGGGGCGAACGCATAGCCACCCGGAATGAGCCGTCCTTCCACACTCGGGCCGAGACGTCGCCGTCGTCCCCCGCGGCGTTGTCGCCGCGCTCGTACGCGACGCCGACGAACGTCAGGCCGGCCTCGTCCGCCGCCGGGACGGCGTACCCGTTCTCGTTCAGGCACACCAGCGCCCCCTTGTATATCACCGTGCGCGCGGCCACCTTGTACGCGACGAGGATGCCGTCCTTGCGCTCGGCGTCGTGATTTGCGGTCAACGCTGCCAATTCCGCACCTCCTGTTTTTTCGTCAAACCAAGACCGGTTGGATTCTCCCGAAATAAAAAAAGGCCCGGTTTAAAACCGGGCCCGATTTTCTCGGCGCCAAATATTTTTACGTTACGTCAGGGCGTAAACCTTATCGACGCGACCAACGCTTCGTAATCTTCTTCGACCAGCGGCCACTCGCGCTCGAGGCTCTCGACGGAGGCGAAGATAACGATAGGGCCGTTGGCAATAGCGTACACGACGGTGTGATGGTAGCCGAGCTCGTCGAAGGTGGTGAACTCGAGTCGGGCCGCCCGGCCGAAGTCGAAACGCTTGTCCCCCAACGAAACCCGATCGTAATTCGGCTTAGTAACCTTGAAAGTATTTTTTTCGTTCTTTTCCAGTTGGCCTTTAAGGAAGCCGTAATCCACGTCGAAATCGTAAAGGTCGAAATCTTTATACGTCAGCGTAATTGTGCCGTTGAGTTTATCGTTAGACAGGCTGGCCGCCACCGGCGCCGGAAAATCATCCTTCACGCGCCAACCTTCGTCCGGCGCCGTAAAGGCGAACTTCGCGTCGCGGCAAATGACTTCTTCCTCGGCGACGGCGGCCGCGGCGGCGCAGAGGGCCGCGACGGAAAATAAAATTACCGTTTTCTTCATAATCAATTCTCCTGTGGGTTCGCTATCCTGCTCAAGCCACTATACTTTAAAAAACCGCCGCGGTCAACCAAATTACTGCTTAAAATTTCGGTTTGATATTTAGATATCCCCTTCGAAGCGCTGCCGTATCGCAATCGCGGCGGGGGCGGACTCGAGCGATATTAACATGAGGCCGGGATATGTCAAGCACCCGGGAAAAGATATTTTAGTGCGGCCTGCCGAGCTCGATTCCCCTGGCATCTCATTTTTCCGCCCCGGGTATGAAAAAAAGGCCCCGTATAGGGGCCCGTTTATTCAAATTACAAATAAAACCGCTATCGTACCGTTTCTTTCAATCCTTTCCCGGCCTTGAATTTGACCGACCGCTTCTCCGGGATGTATATCGTTTCGCCGGTTTTCGGGTTCCGACCCATACGACCCTTGTTGGTGCGTACTTCGAACGTCCCGAACGAAACTACCGAAACCCGCTCGCCCTTTTGGAGGCTGTCCTGGATCGTGTCGAAAACCATGGATACAACCTCGTCCGCCCGGCTCTTGGGCATGCCGGCCTTCTGCGCCACCACTTGGGCGATATCCGATTTGCTTACCGCCATTTCACGACCTCCTTTCTTAAAAGTCTTTTGACGACGCTAACACACCGCGCCCACCGTGTCAATCGAAAAACGCATACTATACATAGGTTTTTTTACACGTAATTTTCCGGTCAATCCCCCTCGCCGCGGGAGAGCCGCTCGTCGGCCATCCCGCGCCACTCGGGAAGGGCGTCGGGGGCGTCGCGTACCTTCCGCCACTCGTCCGCGGCTCGAGCCGGGTCGACTTCGTCCAGCGTTAGCGCCAGGTTAAGGTGGGCGAGGGTATTCGCCGGCTCGATGACGAGGGCGCGGGCCAGCGCCGCCGCGGCCTCCTCGTAATCGCCCGCCTCGCGCAACGCGGAACCCCAATAAATGTAAGGCTCCGCTTTATCCGGCGCCAGCGACGCCGCGGCCTCCAGCTCGGCCGCGGCCTCCTCGTACTTCTCCGCCCGGGCCAGCGTTACGCCGAGGTTGAATCTGAAGTCGTAGTTTTGGGGTTCGAGCGCGGCGGCCTTGCGGTACGCCTCCGCGGCCTCGCCGTACCGGCCCAACCGGTTGAGGTTATTGCCCAGGCCCAGGTACGCCTCCGCCAACTGGGGCGCGAGCTCGATTACGGCGCGGTACTCGTCCGTCGCGCCCTCGTAGTTGCCGGCCGCCTCGTGGATTTCGGCCATGCCGGTGTGTTTGGCTATGCTCTCCTTGCGGCGGTGCTCCTCGCCGCCGATTAGCCAGTAACAGCCGCTCGCGGCCACGACGGCCCCGCACGCCAGCATTTTTACGGCCACCTGCTTAAAATTCACGGCGTCGCCTCTCCGTTTTTTTCTTCGAGTAAGAGCTCGAGCCGCTCGCGCGCCTCCTCGGCGCGACGCTTCTCGCCCGGGACGCCCTCGGCCAACGCCAGGTACCGGCGCCACTGTTCCGCCGCCCGGGAAGGTTCCGAGCGCTCGCGCGCCACGGCCAGGTTATAGTTGAAATCGAGGTCGGACGGATCGAGCGTCGTCGCCCGCTCGAAAGCCTCCGCGGCCCACGTCGCCAGGTCCGCCTCCAGGTAAAGCTCGCCAATTTGGTTGTGCACCTCGGCGTCGTCTTCCAGCCTGGCGGCCGCCTCGTAGAAATCCGCCAGCGCCGCGCCCGACAGGCCCATTTCGCGTTCTATTCGACCCAGCGCCGCGTAGGCGCGGCCCGCCTCGTCCCCCTTGAGCTCCGCGGCTTTTCGCAAGAGCGGCATCGCTTTGTCGTATCGGCGCCACCCCTCGTACGCCAGGCCCATGCCCTCCGCGACTTCCCCTTCGTCGTAGCCGAGCTCGAACGCGCGCTCGTAAAGGCCCACCGCCAGGTCGTATTTCTTCAACTCGGAATATACGCGCCCCGATTGGTAGAAAAACCGGCTTTGCAGCGGCTCGAGTCGCGTCCCCTGGTTGAAGGCCGCGGCCGCCTCCGTATAATCGCCGGCGTAATAATCCGCCAGGCCCAGGCCGTAATAGGCGTCGGCGTCGGCCGGCGCTACCTCCAACAGGTGTTGCCAAAAGAAAACCGCCCGGCCGAAATCGCCGCGGCGGTGGTACAGAACGGCCAGGTTGTGGAGCGCGGCCACGCTGCGCGGGTCCTCGGTCAATACCTTCAGGTACGCCTCCTCGGCCTCCGTGGGTCGCCCCGCGGCGGCCAGGGTGACGCCGAGATTAAACCAGGCCGCGGCGTCGTCCGGGTAAAATTCCATATAGCGGCGGTATCGCGCCTCGGCGTCCTCGAGCCGCCCCTCTTCGTGGTAGATTAAGCCCAAAAAGAAATAAGTCTCCGGGTACGCCGGCCCCGCCGCCGCCTCGTAATGCTCCGCGGCTTTGCCCCGCAATCCCCGCGATTGGCATATTCTCCCCAAATAGTAATGCGCGCGGGCGTCGTCGGGGCGCGCTATTAAAGTCTCGTAGAAGGCCAGCTCCGCCGCCACGTAGTCGGCCGCCCAGAACGAGGCCTCGGCCGTCAGCATCTTCGCCTCCACGAGGGCCTCGTCGTCGGGCGGCGCGGCGCCGGTGGCGTAAACTCCGGCCGCGTAAACGGCGATGAACGCCCAACTCAACCGCTTAGCCGCGATAACCCTCCCGCGCAAGTGCGGCATGTCGCTTCTGCGCATCTTTAAGTTTTTCCGGTTTTATGCCGGTCTTCGTGGCGGACATTTCCAATAATTCCCGGTACGTCGCCGCCGCTTTGCCTTTATCGACTTTCTCGTAGACGAGGGCCAATTCGTACCGGATGTTCATGGAGTAGGGCGCCAGCTCGAGCGCCCGCTCGTAGTATCCGGCGGCGGCGGCGTAGTCGCCGGAGGCCGCCTCGTTGGCGGCCGCGTTCCTCAGAATATCCAGGTATTCCGGGTCCCATTTTAACGCGGCCTCGTACTCCCGGCGCGCGCCTTCGTGGTCGCCGGCCTCCGCCAGGTCCAGCGCCCGGGTGAAGTAGGGCGCGCCGCGGAGCCGGCCGCGGTGGTCGCGTGCTTGCGCCAACCATTCCCGCTGCGACGGCTCGGCCTCCGCCACCTCCAGATATTTCTCCCAGGCCGCGAGCGCTTTCTCGTCGTCCACGAATTCGTACGCCAGCGCGAGGTTGAAGTACGCGTTCCAGAGGGTGGGATCTTTGTCGATGGCGGTTTTGTAGAACGCTATAGCCTGGTCGTATTGGCGCGAGGCCATCGCCGTGTCGCCCCACACCAGCCTCTTGCGCGCGACCTCCTCCGGCGACTTGCGCCGCGCGACGATTATGCCCGCCGCGA
>CBFCYS010000104.1:0-9221 GCA_965602215.1 uncultured bacterium | reverse complement strand
TCCGCGAGGGCGGCCGCACCGTCGGCGCCGGCGTCGTTACCGAAATCGAAGAGTAGAGCGCGCGCGAGGCGGCGCGAATAAGTAATGCGTAAAAAGAGGATAAAAATAAGGCTCCGCGCTTTCGACCACCGCTTGCTGGACCGGTCGGTGGAGGAGATCTGCGCGACGATACGGCGCACCGGCGCGCACGTATGCGGCCCGGTGCCGCTGCCGACGCAGATAAACCGGTACACCGTCCTCCGCTCGCCGCACGTGGACAAGAAGTCGCGCGAGCAGTTCGAGATGCGGACCCATAACCGCTTAATCGAAATAGAAGAACACAGCGGCGACACAATCGACGCGCTGACGCGGCTCCAATTGCCCGCCGGCGTAGAAGTGGAAATTAAACTGTGAACGAGGTTCGCGCCAAAATGCCGCTCGGGATGTTGGGAAAGAAGCTCGGGATGACGACGGCCTTCGACGACGAAGGTCGGGCGGTGGCCGTCACCGTGCTCGAGCTGCCTCCCAACCGCCTTACGCAGGTCAAAACGTCCGAACGCGACGGTTACGCCGCGGTGCAGCTGGGCCTGGGCGAGAAGAAGCGGCCCAACAAGCCGGAAACGGGCCACGCCGCGAAAGCGGGCGTCTCGGCGCCGGCCGTGTTGCGGGAGTTCCGGCTCGGCGACGTCGAGCCCTACAAGGCCGGCGACGTCGTCGACATCTCTATTTTTGAGGGCGTCGGCGCGGTCGACATCCGGGCCCGGTCCAAAGGCCGGGGTTTCGCGGGCGTTATTAAGAGGCACAATTTCCACCGGGGCCCCAAGACCCACGGCTCCAAGGCCTACCGGCGGCCCAAGTCTATCGGCGCCTCCGCCACGCCCTCCAAGGTTTACAAGGGTAAGAAGATGCCGGGCCATATGGGCCACCGCTGGTTGACGGAGGCGAACCTCAAGGTCTTCCGGCTCGACGCCGAGAAAGCGCTTTTAATAGTGAAGGGCGCGGCCCCGGGGCCCAACGGCGGCCTTGTCGTCGTCTTGCCGGCGCGTAAAGGCCCGCGTACCGAATCGAAGTCGTAAGCGATGAAGACGAAATTACTAGACCAGGTAGGACGTGAGACGGGCGAGCTCGAGCTGGCGGACAGCGTTTTCGCCGTCGAGGCCCGGCCCGACCTCGTGCACCTGTGCGTCGTAGCCCAGTTGGCGGCGCGGCGCGCCGGTTCCGCCAAGACGAAGACGCGGAGCGAAGTCCGCGGCGGCGGCCGTAAACCCTATCGCCAAAAAGGGACCGGCCATGCCCGCCAGGGGACCATACGCGCGCCGCAGTGGCGCGGCGGCGGCGTCGCTTTCGGCCCCCGGCCCCGCAAATACGGTAAAAATATCCCCCGTAAGGTCCGCCGCGCCGCGCTCAGGAGCGCGCTGTCCGATAAAGCGCGCGACGGCAAATTGCGGATAATCGAGGCCTTGCGGTTCGACGAGTACCGGACCAGGGGCGTCGTCGATCTGCTGGCGGATATGAATTTACTCGACGCCAAGGTTTTATTCGTAATAGACGAAAAGAACGAGAAGTTCGTTAAATCCACCGCCAACGTGCCCACCGTGAACGTGCGGCACGCGGGCAACGCCAGCGTCTACGAGGTCGTCGGGGCCGACGAGCTCGTGATGACCGAAGCGGCGGCGAAAGCGCTGGAGCAGAAATTAACGGGATGAAGGCGCCCCAGGACATAGTGGTTCGGCCCATCATAAGCGAGAAGATGGAGTACCTCCAACAGGTGCAGCGCAAGTACGCCTTCAAGGTGCATCCCTCCGCCAATAAAATTCAGATAAAGGGCGCGATCGAGGCTATTTACAAGGTTACCGTGACCGACGTCAACGTAATGAACCGTATGGGCAAGAAGCGCCGCGTCCGCTACACCGAGGGACAGCGCTCGGGTTGGAAGAAGGCCGTGGTCACCCTCAAAGAGGGGGACTCCATAGAGTACTTCGAATAAACCGTCCGTTATGGCTATAAAGAAATACAAACCTACGTCTCCCGGTCGGCGCTTCATGAGCGTCCGCTCCACCGACGGCCTGACCGACAAGAAGCCGGAGAAGCGGCTCCTGAAGGCCAAGAAGCAGCGCGCCGGCCGCGACAACCAGGGCCGCATCTCGGTCCGCCACCGGGGCGGCGGCAGCCGGCGTAAGATCCGCATCGTCGACCTGAAGCGGGCCAAGGACGGCGTACCGGGCCGCGTCGCGGCGCTGGAGTACGACCCGAACCGCTCCGCGGACCTCGCCCTCATCGTGTACGCCGACGGCGATAAACGGTACGTCGTCGCCAACAAGGGGCTGAAGGTGGGAGACGTCGTGAACGCCGGCGCCGGTACGGAAGCCAAAGTCGGCAGCGCGTTGCCCCTCCGCAATATCCCCGCCGGGACCGTCGTCTCGTGCGTCGAGCTCAAACCCGGCAAGGGGGCGCAGATAGCCCGCGCCGCCGGGACGTACTGCACGCTGCTGGCCAAGGAGGGCGACACGGGCCACGTCAGGCTGCCCTCCGGCGAAGTGAGGCTTTTTTCGCTCAATTGCCGGGCCACGGTGGGCGAAATAGGAAACGCCGACCATGCCAACATTAGAATAGGCAAGGCCGGCCGTAAGCGCCATATGGGGATCCGGCCCACGGTGCGGGGCGTAGCGATGAACCCCAACGACCACCCCCACGGCGGCGGCGAGGGCAAGTCCAAGGGTGGCAACCACCCGCAGTCGCCCTGGGGATGGTTGACGAAGGGCGCCCGTACGCGCAAAAAGAAACATTCCGATAAATACATTGTGAGCCGGCGGAAGAAGTAACGGCGCCGGCTCGAGCCGCGAGGAAGAGCTTTGGCACGTTCGACGAAAAAGGGACCGTACGTTGACCTCAAGCTGATGGCCAAGGTTAAAAAGGTCGAGGCTACGGGCGAAAAAGTCGTTATTAAAACCTGGGCCCGCCGTTGCACGATACCGCCCGAGTTCGTAGGCCACACCGTAGCGGTTCACAACGGCCGGAAGTTCATCCCCGTTTACATAACGGAGGATATGGTGGGCCACAAGCTGGGCGAGTTCGCTCCGACCAGGGTCTTCCGTTCGCACGGCGGCCCGACCGCTAAAACGATGCGGCTGAAGTAGTGATGGAATTCAAGGCCAAACAGAAGTGGATTAAACTCTCGCCGCAGAAGGCGCGGCTGGTAGCGGACGCCGTCCGCGGCCTGGACGTCCAGGACGCCATCGATACCCTCAAGTTCATGACGCAGAAGGCGGCGCCGCTCGTCAGCAAAGCGGTACGCTCGGCGCTGGCCAACGCCCGCGAGTACAAGGGCGAAGGCAAGCCGGACGTCGACAAGTTATTCCTGAAAACGGTAATGGTGGACGGCGGCCCTACGCTGAAGCGCATTAAGCCGCGGGCTTACGGCCGGGCCCACCGCATCCGCCGGCGTACGAGCCATATTATGGTAGTGCTGGGGGAGAGGACGGAGGAGGAACTGGCCGCGGCGCGTGCCCGCGGCGAAGGCCGGCGCAAGGCGGCTTCGCGCGGGGCCCCGAAAGTGGAACCGGGGAAACCGGCCGAGGGCGCACCCGAAGGAGGGGCAGCGGCGCCCGCCAAACCCAAGAAAGCGCGCTTCCTGGGGTTCAAAAAGAAACAGGACAAGTACGGCGCCAAGGTCAAGGGCGCGGGAGAAGAACCGGAGAAACCCGCGGCCGAGCGCCGCAAAACCGAGCGCGGAACCAAGCGCGGCCGCAAGAAGAAGTAGCGGCGCGGGAACGGTACTATGGGACAGAAAACTCATCCGATAGGCTTTAGGCTCGGGTATATCAAGACCTGGGATTCGCGGTGGTTCGCCAAACGCGATTACGCCGCCAAACTCCATCAGGACCTCGCCATCCGCGCCTACGTCAAGAAGAACTTCGGCAACGCCGCCATATCGCGCGTCCAGATCGAGCGGACGACGGACCGCATAATCGTCCATATCTGGACCGCCCGGCCCGGGATGATAATCGGTACCAAGGGCGCCCGCATCACCCAGCTGCGAGAAGAGCTTAAAACGCTCGTCGGCGGCGACCTCGACGTAGAAATTCGCGAAATAGAGAACGCCGAGCTCGACGCCCAGCTGGTGGCGGAGAACGTCGCCGCCCAGCTCGAGCGCCGGATGGGTTTCAGGCGCGTCATGAAGAAGACGCTGGCCACCGTCATGAAGCTGGGGGCCAAAGGCTGCAAGATTCAGGCGAAAGGCCGCGTAGGCGGCTCCGAGATGGGCCGACAGCAGCGGTACTCCGACGGCCGCGTCCCGTGCCAGACGCTCCGCGCCGACATCGATTACGGCCAGGCGGAAGCCAAGACCGTATACGGCCTCGTGGGCGTTAAAGTGTGGATTTTCCGGGAAGAAGTGTTGCCGTCCGAGGTAGCCGAGCGTGACCTCCTCGCGGAGCAGACGCGTCGCCCCTCCAAGAGGAAGCGGCGTCGCCCCAAGAAGGGCGGTCCGCGCGAGAGGTCGTAGCGACCCGAGCGTCCGGAGCGCGTATATATTATGTTAATGCCTAAAAGAACAAAGTGGCGCAAACAGCAGCGGGGCCGCCGGCGCGGCAAGGCCACGCGCGGCAACAAGCTGCAATTCGGCTCGTTCGGCCTGCAGGCGCGGGAAGCGTGTTGGCTCTCCGCGGCGCAGATAGAATCGGCGCGCGTCGCCATCACCCGCCACGTCAAACGCCAGGGGAAGCTGTGGATTCGCGTCTTCCCGGATAAACCCGTAACCAAGAAGCCGCTCGAGACCCGGATGGGCAAAGGCAAGGGCGCCCCCGAGTTCTGGGTGGCGGTCGTCCGCCCCGGCCTGGTCCTTTTCGAGCTGGAGGGCGTACCGCCCGCCACGGCGCGCGCGGCCATAAGGCTCGCCCAGTACAAGTTGCCCATTAAGACGAAATACCTGGAGTTAGAGGAATAACCTTGGCCGTGAAGAAACAACGCGAGGAGTTGCGTCACAAGACGATTGAGGAACTGGAGATCGCGCTCCGGGACGCCAAGAAGGAGATGTTGGATATTAGGACCAACATCGCCACCCGCAAGGAAGAGGACAACAATCGGAGCAAGATGCTCAAGCGCCGCATCGCCCGCATCCTCACCATTATGGGCGAGAAACAACACGAGGCCGCGGCTCCTGCCGCCGCCGGAGAAAACCGATGACCGTGACGGAAGAGACAACGGTGCGGCGATGCCGCCGGAAAATAATGCAAGGCCGCGTGGTAAGCGACGCGGGGCAAAAAGCCATAATCGTCGAAATCGAGACGCGGAAACAACACCCGCTTTTCAAGAAGATGGTCAAGAGGTCGAAGCGCTTCATGGCGCACGACGAGAATAACGAGTGTCGCGTAGGCGACACGGTCCGCATAATGGAGACGCGGCCTTTGTCCAAATGCAAACGCTGGCGCCTCGTCGAGGTGGTCGAACGGGCCAAGTAAACCGGCCCAAGGTCGAAAGTGATAATACCGTATTCGAGATTGGTCGTAGCCGACAATTCCGGCGCCAAGCAGGCCTCCTGCATCAGTGTAGTGGCCGGCTCGGGGGCCAAGCGTTTCGCCGAGGTGGGAGATACCATCGTCGCCTCGGTTAAAGACGCGTCGCCCCGCGGTACCGTGAAGAAGGGCCAGGTAGTCCGGGCGGTCGTGGTGCGAACGCGCAAACAGACGCGGCGGCCCGACGGTTCTTACATCAAGTTCGACGATAACGCTTGCGTAGTAATAAACGAAGGCGGCGAGCCCGCGGGGACGCGTATTTTCGGCCCGGTGGCTCGCGAGCTGCGCGAGAAACGTTTTATGAAGATAATATCCCTCGCGCCCGAGGTGTTGTAGGCAGTGTCTCCCGATAAAAAGAACCGCCCCCGAAATTTGCGCATACGATTGCGTAGGGGAGATAACGTCAAGGTTATCGCCGGCAAGGACTTCGGCAAGACCGGTAAAATCCTGCGGGTGATACCGCAGAAGGGCCGGCTTATCGTCGAGGGCGTGAATTTCGTCAAGAAGCACGCCCGGCGGACGCGCGAAGACCGGGCCGGTGGCATCCACGAGATCGAGGCTTCCATTCACGTCTCGAACGTGATTCTGGTATGTCCCAAGTGCCGGCAGACCACCCGCGTCGGCAACACCGATCTCGCCGACGGTACGAAGGTCCGTACCTGCCGGAAATGCGGGGAGGTCTTGGATCGCTAATTCGCGTCCGGTACGGCCATGATAAAACCGCGTTTAAAGAAGAAGTATGAAGAAGAAGTGGTCCCGGCGATGATGTCCGAGGGCGGCTACCGCAACCGTTACCAGGTCCCGCACCTGGTGAAGATAGCCGTTAATTCGGGCCTCGGCCGGTACCACGACGAAATAAAGGTTTTCGACGCCGCGGCCGAAGAGATCGCCGCGGTGACGGGCCAGCGGCCCGTGGTTAGTCGCGCCCGGCGGTCGGTGGCGAACTTCAAGGTCCGGGCCGGCATGCCGTCCAGCGTTCGCGTTACGTTGCGCCGCGACCGCATGTACGAATTCTTCGACCGGCTCATAAGCTTCGCGCTGCCGCGGGTCCGCGATTTCCGCGGCCTCGACCCCGAGAGCTTCGACGGCCACGGGAACTATACGCTGGGCATAAAGGAGCAAATAATTTTCCCGGAAATAGATTACGACGAAGTGGTCAAGATTACCGGGATGAACGTAACGATCGCGACTTCCGCCGGAAACGACGAGGAGGCGCGTAATTTATTGACGGCGTTCGGGATGCCCTTCGGCCAACCCCGCGCGCACCGTTAAGAGAGTTATGGCTAAGAAGTCTTTAATTGCCAAGGCCAAGCGGGAGCCCAAATTCAAGGCCAGACGGTACAACCGCTGCCCGTTGTGCGGTCGGTCCCGCGCCTATCTCCGTAAATTCGACATGTGTCGGATTTGTTTCCGCGGGCTGGCGCTGCGGGGCGAGATCCCGGGCGTAATCAAGGCCAGTTGGTAGGGGCGACGCCCCGGCGAAAGCCGTGCGGCGCGCGTTTAAAAGGTTTTCGTAAATGGTAATGACCGACCCCATAGCGGACTTGTTGACGCGGATCCGGAACGGGCTCCGCGCCGGCCACGAGAAGGCCGACGCCCCTCACTCCAAGATCAAAGAGGAGATTGTCAAAATCCTCAAGGACGAGGGGTTCGTATCGAACTACCGCGTTATCGACGAAAAGCCGGCGCCGACCCTCCGCGTATATTTGAAGTACGGGCCGGACAAGGCCGGCGTGCTGCGGCGCATTGAAAGAGTTTCTCGGCCCGGGCGTAGGGTCTACGCCGATAAGGAAACCGTCCCCCGCGTCAAGAGCGGGTTGGGCGTGGCCGTAATCTCGACGTCTCACGGTATCCTGACCGACCGCGAATGCCGAAAACGCGGCATCGGCGGCGAAGTGCTCTTGCGGGCGTGGTAGCCGCTACCGATTGATATGTCTCGCGTAGGAAAAAAACCCATACCGCTGCCTGAAAAGGTGGAAGTGAAGGTCGACGGCCGGACCGTCAGCGTCAAAGGACCCAACGGCGGCCTGGAGCGCGACCTTCACCCGGCGGTGACCGTCAGCGTCGCCGACGGCCAGGTATCGGTGAGCCCGGTCGACGACAGCCGCGAGAGCCGGGAGCTGTGGGGCCTTTCGCGCACGCTGGTGGCCAACATGGTGGAGGGCGTCTCGCAGGGCTTCGCGAAGGACCTCGAGATCGTCGGCGTGGGCTACCGGGCCGAACTTCAGGGTAAGGTGTTGAAACTTTCCCTCGGCTTCTCGCAGCCCATTATGTACCAACCGCCCGAAGGCGTCACGCTGGAAGTCCCGTCGCCGCAGGCGGTCGTGGTTCGCGGAATAGACAAGGAAAAGGTCGGCCAATGTGCCGCCGAGATAAGGTTAAAGAGGCCGCCCGAGCCGTACAAAGGCAAAGGCGTAAGGTATAGAGGAGAACGCGTTCGGCGCAAGGTCCGCAAGGGCACGTTGGGCGGCTTAGGCCCCGGCGCGTAAGAGTCGTAACTATGGTGCATCCCGATAAAAAAATACCGAGGCGTTTGAGGAGGCACGGCCGCGTCCGCCGCAAGGTGAGCGGGACCGGCGATAGGCCTCGGGTTTGTATCTTCCGCAGCCTTCGGCAAATCTACGCCCAGGTTATCGATGACCGGGCGGGCCGGACGCTGGCGGCGGCCTCCAGCCTGGACCCCGAATTGCGGGGCAAGGTGAACGGCGGCAACGCGGAGGGCGCCGCGGCCGTCGGCGAGGCGCTCGCCGGGAAAGCGGCCGCCCATGGCATCACGGAAGTAGTTTTCGACCGCGGCGGGTACAAGTACCACGGCCGCGTCAAAGCCCTGGCCGAAGGCGCGCGTAAAGGCGGCCTGCGGTTCTAACGTCAGCCACGCCGAGACGATATGAATAGAAGCAGAAGCAGAGGCAGAAGAAGAGAGACCGAAGAAGACCAACTCTTCCAGGACCGCGTCGTGACTATCAACCGCGTGGCCAAGGTGGTCAAGGGGGGCCGGCGGTTCGGCTTCAACGCGCTGGTAGTCGTGGGCGACGGCGCCGGCCGCGTCGGCGTAGCGCTCGGCAAGGCCAACGAGGTCGCCGAAGCGGTGCGTAAAGGCGTGGAATTGGCGAAGAAAAACCTGTTCACGTTCCCCATCGTGGCGGGCACGCTTCCGCACGAGGTGTTGGTTAAAAAGGGAGCGGCCATAGTTTTACTTAAACCGGCGGCCCCCGGAACCGGCGTTATAGCCGGCGGCCCCGTGCGCGCCATAATGGAGTTGGCCGGCGTCCAGAACGTTTTAACGAAGTCCTTGGGCTCGAATAACCCCCATAACGTACTCGGCGCCGCCGTCGAGGGGTTGAAGTCGCTTATCTCCCCGGAAGCAGCGGCGGCCCGGCGCGGCGAATCGCCCAGGGGCGCGAAGAAAAAGACGGAAGCCGCCGGGGCGGCCCAGGCGGAGGAGAAGGCCAAAAAGACCCGCATCGCCCGTCGCGTCCGCGCGAAGAAGGCGAGCGCCGAGGCCGGGGAACCGGAGGCGGCGGCGGTAGAAAAGGCCGCCGGGGCCGAGGCAAAGGAAGAAACGAAGGCCGGAGCGGATAAACCCGAGGCGGCGGTAGAAAAGGCCGCCGAGGCCGAGGAAGCCGAAGAAACGAAGGCCGGAACAGACGCGCCCGAGCCGGTGGAAGAAAAGGCCGCCGAGGCCGAGACAAAGGAAGAAACGAAGGCCGGAACGGACGCGCCCGAGGC
>CBFCYS010000103.1:0-9258 GCA_965602215.1 uncultured bacterium | reverse complement strand
AACGCCTCGAGCGAGGATATCCCGGCCTACGGCAACACCTGGGACCCGCAGTCCGAAGCGGAGATGGCCGGTAAGACCTGGCAGGAGGTCAACGTTACCCGCATCTACGACCACTGGGACGACCCGAGCGTAGGCTACGTGATGTGGAGCAAACCGATGTCGGGCGTCGCGCCGGCGTCCGTCGGGCAAATCAAGGCGTCGTTCCATGGAGGAATTTCGGCGGGGCAGGCGGGGCCGGGATCGGCGGCCGTTGGCCGTTTAAGCTACCTAAATAAATAAGGCCGGCCTGCGGGCCGGCTTTTTATTTCGAACGGGAAATTTTTATTCCAGATAATACCCGCCCACGCACGCCAGCGCCCACCGCGGCTCTCCCGTCTCCAAATCCGTAACGACGAACACGTCGAGGTAACGGAACAGGACGTCGCTGTCGAGGGGCGGCAGACGCTCGAAGCGCGCGGAGACGACGGCCAGCTTCCGTTCGTAGTCCGCGGCCTCCATCTCGAGCTCGGCAGATTCGACGTCGGCGACGATCTTATATTTCTTATTATACTCGTGATGCGCCTCGCCGGTGATTAGGTCGAGCTTTATCTTTTTTATGCTTTTGCGGAGGGAGGCCAGCGCGCCCCGGATCGCCGCCTCGTCCAGGGTCGGCGCCGGCAGCGTCTCCAGTTTCTCGGGCCGAAGGATGTAGGCGTATTCGTACAGGTCGTCCGCGGCGACGAGGCCCCGCGCCCGGGCGAAGCCGCCGGGCCCGTCCGTCGGCGCGTCGGCGGGCAATACGTCCAGGTAGAAATACCGCACGTCGAACGGCGCTTCCGTCAGAACGTTTTTCTCGCCGGCGTCCGGTTCTTTTACGGAGGACAATAGTATGGCGCCGCCGGCCAGGCCGCCGCGCCGCCACTTCCCGGCGACGACGGCCAGGTCGCCCGGGCTATACGCGTCGTCCGGCGCCGCTTCCACCGTCTTGAAGGGGTACGGCTCGGGCCAAAGGTAGAGCGGGATTTCGCCGTCGTTCCCCGCGCGAACGGCGGCCGGAGCGGCCGCCAACGCCATAGACAATATTAAAACTTTTCCCGGAGATTTCGGCACGTTTACAACACCAGGGCCAGGAGCGCCTTTTGAGCGTGGAGGCGGTTCTCGGCCTCGTCCCATATCGCGCTCTGGGGGCCGCGGGCGACGTCTTCCGTTATCTCTTCGCCGTAGTGGGCGGGGAGGCAGTGCAGCACGATGGCGTCGGGGGCGGCGGCCGCGACCATATCCGCGTCGACGGTGAAGCCGACGAAGGCTTGTTTCTTCTGAGCGGCGACGTCTTCTTCGCCCATGCTGGCCCACACGTCGGCGTAGAGTACGTCGGCGCCGTTCGCCGCGGCGAGGTCGTTGGTAACGGCGATTACGGCGCCGGAGCCGTCGGCGAGTTCCTGGGCCCGCGACGTTACGGCCGCGTCGGCCTCGAAGCCGACCGGCGTCACTACAGTAACGTTGAGGCCCGTTATGGCGCCGCCCAGCATCAGCGAGTTGGCGACGTTGTTGCCGTCGCCGACGTATACCAATGTACGGCCGTCGAACCGGCCGAAGCGTTCGCGTACCGTCATGAGGTCGGCGAGGACCTGGCACGGGTGCAGCAGGTCCGACAGGCCGTTGATTACCGGGACGTCGCCGTATTCCGCCAGGCCCTCGACGATGTCGTGGCCGAAGACCCGCGCCGCGATGCCGTGGACGTAGCGCGAGAGGACCGTCGCGACGTCGGCTATGGACTCGCGCTTGCCGACGCCGACTTCGTCCGGCCCCAGGTACAGGGCGTCGCCGCCCAACTCGTGCATCGCGACGTCGAAGGATACGCGCGTTCGGAGGGACGGCTTCTGGAAAAGGAGGGCGAGCGTTTTGCCGGCGTGGACGTCGCGACGGATGCCGGCGGCGCGTTCCCGCTTAAGCTCCTCCGCCAACTCGAGTACGGCGTTTATTTCGTCCGCCGTGAGGTCGGCGAGCGACAAAAAGGACCTGCCGCTTAAATCTACTTTCATTTGGCGGGACTCCCTACGTGTGCTGCGGTGCGTTAAGCGTTGTTTTCGCCGGGAGGCGCCGGCGCGAAGACGTACCGTTTCTTGTCGTCCAGCGTAACCCTCCCGACCGGATTATCTATTTCGTGCGGCAGGAATAGCAAAGCCCGCCGCCGCACTGCCCGGCGCAGGAGGGTCTTCTTCGCCTCCAGCGTCGTCAACGGGTGAAGGTCGTAGGCGGTGGCGTACGCCGGCGGGACGTACGCCGCGGTCGGTATGATGTCTCCCGGGAAATATCCCACCTGGCGACGGGAGGCGACGCGAACGACCTGGTGCGCGGTGGTATGGCCGCCGGTAACGGCCAGCGACACGTTTTTGGTTACGTACTGGTCTCCCTCTAAAAGTCTCAGGCGGCCGGTTTCCTTCAGCAACAGGAAGTCTTCCGGTTGGTACCCGCCGCGGGTCCTTTCGTTGGGGCGGGTGGCGTCGAGCCAGTCGCGGCGCTGCGCGAGGTACGTGGCGTTGGGGAACGTAACGCGGCGAACGCCGTCTTCGTCTACGGTCGTCGCGCCGCCGGCGTGGTCGAAGTGGAGGTGGGTAAGGATTACGGCGTCTACGTCGTCGGGGGCGACGCCCACCTTTTCCAACTCCTCGAGCAGTACGCCGTCCTTCTTGACGGCGTAAATGTCGCGCCACTTGGCGTTGAGTTTGTTGCCCAGGCCCGTGTCGACGAGGACGTTGCGCCGTTTGGATTGGATTAAGTAGCAGTTGACGGCCAACGGGACCCGCCCGCGTCGGTCCGGCTTGGCGTGCTTCGACCATATGGCCTTGGGGACGATGCCGAAGATGGCGCCGGCGTCGGTCCAATACACCGCGTCGCGCAATAGGTAAACCTTTATGTCTCCTATTTGGTAGTGCGTCACGTTAACCTTCAATCGCCGCCGGCGTCCGGTTGGCCAGCGTACCGCACGCCGCGTGCACCGCGGCGCCGCGCGGCCGTCGGACCGTAAGAGCCATCGGCCCCTGCGCTACCTCCGCCAGGAATAAGGCCAGCCTTTCTTCGCCCGGCGCTTTAAACGGCGCCTCCGGCCATTCGTTGAACGGAATTACGTTTATCTTGCACGGTACCTGCTGCGTGAAGGCGACGAGCGCCCGGGCGTGGCGGCGGTCGTCGTTTACGCCGTCGCACAGCACGTACTCGAAGGTAAGGCGGCGGCGCGTCCGCCGCACGTAATACTTACAGGCCCGGGCCAAGTCGTCGAGCGAATAACGGGCGGCCCGCGGTATAAGTTGGTCGCGTGTTTCTTGGATAGCGCTGTTCAACGAGACCGCGAGCTTGACCGACGGCCCCTCGTCCGCCCATTTGACGATCTTATCGGGGATGCCGACGGTGGATACCGTTATGCGTCGGCTTCCGACGTCGAAGTGTTCCCGCAAAAGGGCCACGGCCTCGGCGACGTTTCCGGAGTTGGCCAGCGGCTCGCCCTGGCCCATAAGGACGGCGTTGCGGATGCGCGAGCCGGGATGTCGGTTTTGGATAAGGGCGAATTGGGCGAAGATTTCGTAGGGCTTCAAGTTGCGTCGGAACGGGAGGGCCCCGGTGGCGCATATGCGGCAGTCGAACTGACACCCTGCCTGGCACGAAAGGCAGGCCGCGTCGTGGTCGTCGCCGGGCATGTACACGGCTTCCACCAGGGCGCCGTCCCGCAACTCCAATAGATACTTTACGGTGCCGTCGTCGTCGGCCGCTTCGTCGCGAACGACGGGCCGGGGGATGTAGAATGTCCCCGCCAGTTCGCCGCGGAACGCCGCCGGCAGGTCCGTCATCTCGTCGAACGCCGCCGCGGCCCGGGCGAATAGCCACTTCTCGAGCTGGGCCGCGCGGTACAGCGGCTCCCCCGCGGCGCCGACGAAGGCCGCGCGTTCGTCCCTGCTCAACGCCGTTACGTCTTTTAAATTATTACCGGCCATCGCGTCGTTTAGGGCGGGTTTAGACCAACTCGCCTTTGTCCATGACGACCGTGCCGTCGGCCTCCACCCTGGGTTCGAAAACCAACATATCCTGGTGGTAGGAGCACGCGTTTGCGCCTTCCATGAAGCGGTTTTCGCCCAGAGCGAGGTGTATGGTACCGGTCATCTTCTCGTCGGTGAGGACGGACCCGTACGCCTCGACCACCGCGGGGTTGAGGCCTACGCCGAACTCGCCCAGCCGCAGACAATCGCCGTGGCCGGCGTCGACGAAGTCGGTGAAGACGTCGAATCCCTCTTTGGCCTCCACTACCTTGGCGTTGCCGTTTTCGAATTCGAGAACGAGGTCCCGAACGCGGTTGCCTTGGATGAAAGCGCGGTCGAGGATTGCGCGGCCGTTTACGCTGTCCTCCTGCGGCGCGCAGTACACTTCGCCGGCCGGGACGTTGGCGATAAGCGGGCCGTCGTTATCGCCCGGGTAGCCCAGGATGCCGTCGTCTATGAATACGTTGCGGCCTGATATCGAAAAAGCGAGGTCCGTCCCTTTTCTCGTTTTTATCGATATATTCTGAACGTTTTCGAGCTTGCGGTGAACTTCGCGGGCGCGTTCCCTTATCGTCGCGGGCGGTACTTCCACCGCGCGCCAAAAGAGCAGGTGGTATTTTTGGAAGTCTATGCCGAAGAAATTCGCTTGCTCGACGGTGGGGAAGTCGGTCACTATAACGCGTCGTTCTTTGGTGAAGTACATCACGTCCATAACGGCTATGGCCCGCTTTTGGACCAGCGTCGCTCGCTCCGGGAGGAGCTGCCGGCTGAGTAGGGGGTCGCGCCAATTGGAGTCGATTTTAACGACGACGTCCGAGTTGCGTATGAGATCGATGAGGTGAGGCGGCGCTTCGGCCAGGATGTCGGGGGGCGTTTCGTTTTCGACCCGCAGCCGGAACTCGTCGTTGGCCGCGACGATGAGGGGGTGAGCGCCGGCCCGCGCGCACTCGGTTCCGATGAGCTCGGCGTAGTATTGGGCGTCGGCGCGCGCGCGGATGAGGACCCGTTCGCCGGGGCGAACGCGAGCGTTGTCGCGTACGATGTGGCGCGCAATGGTCGCGAAATCTGGTTTGTACATTCTTCCTTTTCTCCGTTCGAGTTAAAATGTGGAGTTAGTTGTCCCCGTAAAATACGTCCGCGCCGCGGAGGTGCTTTCCGTTATTAAGTCCGCCTCGGCGGCCGGAGTCGACTTACGGCGTTTTACTTTTAAGTTCGAGGACCGTTAGGCTGCCGTTGGAGTACAGGTCTATCGCCGCCGACGCAGCCAGGCTTTCGCGGCATATCTCGGCGGCGGCGAGGTCCGTGTGCTTGAGCAGGACGCGGGCCGCGGCCAGCGCGTACGGGCCGCCGGAGCCGAGCGCGATTATACCGTCGTCGGGCTCGAGGACGTCGCCGGCCCCGGTTATGACGTACGAGTGTTCGGCGTCGACCGCGGCGATCAGGGCGTCTAGTTGGCGAAGCATCTTGTCGGTGCGCCAGGTTTTCGCCAGTTCGACCGCGGCCCGCGGGAGATTGGCCGGGTGGGCTTTCAACTTTTCCTCCAGCCGCTCGAACAGCGCCAGCGCGTCGGCCGTAGCCCCCGCGAAGCCGCAGAGGACCTTGCCGTCCAGCATCTCTCGGACCTTCACCGCGCCCGTTTTGAGTATCGTATCGCCGACCGTGATCTGGCCGTCGGCGCCCAACGCTACGCCGTCGTCGCGCCGGACGGAGAGGACCGTAGTACCGTGTGGCTTTTGCATGATTGGTGGTGGCCTTTTGTTTTCGGCTACGAATACTTGGCTATTGAGGCCCTATGCTTGTTGCGTTAAAAATCCCCGGATTTAACTTGGGCCGGCAACGCCGCCGGGAAACGGCGGCGGAAATCCGACCGAGTGATAAAACTATAAAGGAAAGTGACGTCGCCGCCCCCCGCTGCGTCGGTTAACTCGATCGCTTCTTCAAGCGTATATTATACATTAAATTTCGCGGTTGTTAAACAGTTTTCTATTCTCCCTGCCGTTTTTTGTTCTGGGGCTTATGGGCGTGGGGATGGTATTTATCGTATACGTCGCGGAGGCGGCCGGCCGTAACGTGCGTGTAAATGGCGGTCGTGGCGACGTTTTCGTGGCCCAGTAATTCGCGGATGGTTTCGAGGTCGGCGCCGGCGTCCAGCATATGCGTGGCGAAGGTATGCCGCCAGGTATGGGGACTGACGCCCGGGCCGCCGGCTCGAGCGACGACGCGGTGCACGCTCCGCTCGGACAGCGGCGTGCCGCGCCGGTTCAGGAACAACCTCCGCTCGCCGGCCGCGGGGACCAATTTATCGCGATTGGTTAGGTACTCCGCTACGGCCGCCGCGGCCTTCGCGCCCGTCGGTACGACGCGCATCTTGTCGCCTTTGCCGATGACGGTTACCAACTCCCGTTTAACGTCGACGTCGCCCAGCTTCAAGGTCGCGAGCTCGCCCACGCGGAGGCCGGCGCCGTAGAGCAACTCCATAATGGCCCAATCCCGCACCGTGGCCGCCGCGGCCTTTTCGCGCGCGCGCTCGTCTTGGAAACGGCTCGGGCCGGGGGTGCGGGCCCGGGCTTCGGCGTGGTCGAGGACGGCTGCGGCCTCGTCGACCTTGAGGTACGTCGGTAGCGCGCTCGAGAACCTGGGCGTCCGCAGCGCCTCCGCCGGGTTGTCTTTAACAAGTCCTTTATGCCTTAAATATTTATAGAAACGGCGGAGCGAGGAGAGCTTACGCGCCAGCGAGCGCGGCGAGACGCCGGCCTCGCGCAGGTGGACCAGGAAGTGGCGGAGGTCCAGCGTCGTTAGCGCTGCTATGTCCCCGCCGGGGTCGTATTCGGAGGCGAACGCGGCCAGTTGTTTAACGTCTCCGGCGTAGCCGCGTACGGTGTGCGGCGACGCGCGCTCTACGTCGGCGAGGTAAGAGAGGAAGGCGGCGATTTCGTCTTCGGCCATAGCGCTAAGCCTTTTTGCGCCGGGGTAAGAAGATCCGTTCTTCGGGGATGTTAAGGCGTTCGATTACCTGCGTCGGGTACTCTACGGCGAAAAGTTCCTCGCGGCGGTGGGCGTCCGAGCCGACGGCGAACGTGACGCCCGCCTCGAGCGCGAGCATTATTTGCCTTTCCCCGGGGACCAACCAACGGCCGCTTATTTCGACGGCGACGCCGCGCTCCGCGGCCGCGGCCCACAGCTCGCCGCACCGCCGCTCGTTCCAAACGTCGTTGTAGCGTTGGTTCAACGGCGCCGGCAGGTACGTAGGGTGGGCGAGCACGTCGATGGGGTCTTCCGCCAGCGCTTTGAGCGTTAATTCTAAGTAAGCGTCCGCGAACGCGTCGTCGTCGTTCGGGTACTCCTTTCCCCAAAAGAAATATTTCTTGCCGCCGATGGAAACGGCGTGAACGCCGCCCGTGAGGTAGTCGAGCTCGGCCAGGCGGCCGTCGTCCACCGGTATCTCTTCGCCGATGCAATACTCGGCGCCCAGCAGGAGGCCGTGTTCGCGGACGTCACCGACGTAATCGTCGAAGGCCGCGGCCTCGAACATCTTGTGGTAGGGAGACAGGTGATCGCAGATGCCGGCTACGAACTTGGCCCGGCGGGCGCGCTTCGCGACGTCGGCGACGAGGAGAGGGCTGTCGGAGTGAACGGTATGTATGTGCAGGTCGATCTTCGGCATGGTTTATAAGAATCGCGGTGGGGTTTGTGGCTGGCGCGGGGATTTCACCGCAGACCCGGGTCGGGGGATAGGGCGACGGCGTTCGCGAACCCGGGGAGCGGTTTGTCGTCGACTACGTCGCCGGTACTCCCTTTTAATTTCGCGACGACGAAGCCGTAGCCGTCCGC
Source organism: uncultured bacterium (assembly GCA_965602215.1). Lineage (GTDB taxonomy): Bacteria > RBG-13-66-14 > B26-G2 > WVWN01 > WVWN01 > WVWN01. The sequence continues at coordinate 1,417 of CBFCYS010000103.1, read as the reverse complement.
GACCCACAGCGACATATCTGAGGAGTTGGCGGCGAGCGCGTTAGGCCGGCGGTAGTCTTCGTCGTTCGCCCAACGTACGGTGCCGTCGCCTTTGAGCGATACGATTTTGCCGGCTTCCGCGTCGGCGGCGAAGCAGAAACCGGTGCGGGGGTTGACGGCGATGGATGTGGGGTTCGCCAGCGCCTGCGACTCGGCGACGACTTGGCCCGACGGCGTAATTTTAACTACGCGGCCGTTGCCGGTATCGGCGACCCACAGGAAGCCGTAACCGGCGTCGAAGGCCAGCGATTGGGGATTTTTAAATCCGTTGAAATTATAGATGCGCTGGGCCCACCGGTCGCAGCGTACGATTTTATTCGCACACGCGATATATACCTCGCCTCGCCGGGTGTCGACGGCTACGGCGGTAGGTTCTTTAAGGCCGCTGATTTGGGCGCGTATGTTCCCCAACGCGGATAATTTATAGACCGTACCGCGGGCGCGGTCCACGACCCATACGGCGTCTTCTTTGGGAAAATACGACAGCGATACCGGTTCGCCGAAGCCGTAGAGCGTTTTCTCTACGACGGCGCGGGAGGTCAAACGGAAGATGCGGCCGCCGTCGGCGTCCGCGGCCCAGCAGTACCCTTTGTACGGGTCGAAGGCGACGGCGACCGGCCGTCCCAGGTCCGGCGACGTAGCGACGATAGCGGTACACGACTCGTTGACTTTGAGGATGCGGCCGCTGCCCTCGTCGGCTACCCATATCGTCCCGGGGTCGGAAGTTTCCGGGCTAATGGTAACGGGGGCGCAGGCGAGGCATATTAAAGTAACCGCGGCCGCCGTTGACGCCGCGCGATAAGCGATTTTCGCGTTCATATTGTGTGAAAAATAACATACCCGGCCCCGTATATCAATTGATAACGCCGCCCGTACGCTCGAGCGCCGGTCCCCTATGCCGCCGGGGTCGGCGGCGTGTTCGGCTTGCATCGCGAGCTCCGACGGTGTATATTTAATATGTAGCGTTGGCGTTAGAGGCGCCGCGGCGGGCTCGGGTTTTTCGGCCGGCGTCGTGAACGTAACTCACAGCCGAGGGGTGTTAAATATGTTTAGATTGGCTATCGGTATTCTATTGGCGGGCGCCCTTTGCCTGGCGTGCGGCGAGGACGTGAGCGGCCCGGCCCGCGGGCCGGGTTCGTACTGGCCTGCTCAAGACAAGACGTTTTGGCGCATGGAAGGGCGGTGGCGCGACCTGTCGGGCAAAAGGGCGGGCGGCCCCATCGCTCTCGAGACCGTCATCGCCGGAACCAATTACGATGCCCGGGGCAGGCCGGTGAAGATATGGCGCGCGTCCGAGACCGACGGCGATTATTACGTCCGCGTCGCGGGCGACGAAATTTGGGCCAACTGGACCGAGACCGCTCCCAAGGAGGCCTAT
>CBFCYS010000102.1:0-9495 GCA_965602215.1 uncultured bacterium | reverse complement strand
GTAAGGTAGGGGCGTAAGGCCTTACGCCCCTACGCGTCCGCACGTCGCTCACGTTAACGGGTGTAGTCCATGCCATTACTTCTCACCTTCCCTATTTCGCCCCAATCGTTTCCGCGACATCCCCCTCGCCCTTGGGCATGGGCTCTTCCTCGGGGGGGGCGTCCGGGGCGGTGGCAGGGGGAGGCGAGGCGGGCGTCTCCTCCGGCATCTTGAGGCCCATCTGCGCCACCTTGTCGCGGCAGGCCTCGACGGTGCGGCGGTCGGCGTTGCTCGCGAGGATGTCGCGGCACAGCTCGAGTATGAACTCGCGCTTGTCGTCGGAGAGCGGCTCGGCCTCCAGGTAGCACGTCGGCGGCTTCGCGAAGTTGTACTGCACTAGCTTCTTGACGTTGTGCTCGTTCTCGGCGCGCAGGACGTCGCCGGCGATGCCGTCGGTGGTTTTGGTGAAGAACTTGGAGTGGACCTCGGCCTGCTTGTACGCGCCCACCTCGCCCTGCGTCACGACGCGGTCCGGGATGCGGAGCGCGCGGAACATCTCGACGTTGAAGTAGTCGAGCTTCCCTACCCAGTGGCTGCCGTCGCCGGCGGGCGGGACGACGTCGACGTCCCACAACGGGTTGCGGCCGTCGTCGAAGACCTGGGGCAGCGTGACGTAGGAGTTGTCGCGCACGTCGCGGCCCAGCGTCTGCGCCGCGCCGCGGTTGGTGACGTCGTCGCCGGTGTCGGGCGGATACTTCACCTTCACGAAGGGAGTGCCGAAACGCTCGGCCTCGCGCAGCATGAACAGCGTAAGCATCTCGTGGTTGTACCAGGCGCGGTAGCAGGACTTGGTGGCCGGGGTGCCGTAGAGGTTGCCGAACTCGTCGTCGTGGGCGTACCAGGCCGACTTGTCGGCGGGGACGTTGATGATGTCGCCGGCGAGCTGCTGGAAGCCTTTGTAGGAGCCGCGCTCGTCGGCCAGCCAGCGGCAGTTCTCGGGGTGCGGGTCGCGCAGCTCGCGGAAGACCCACTTCGTCGCGCCGTGGTAGTCCGCCGAGGTCCACACGTGCTCCACCGGCGCGTAGCCGAAGTCGAGGGCGTTGAGGCACATCCGGGTGAAGCGCTCGCTCCACGGCCGGAGGTACTGCGACTCGACGAAGCGGCGCACATCGGCGTCGTCGCACACCACGCGCTTCTCCGCGGCGAGGACCGCCATCTTGATGACGGCCAGGCCGAAGTGGATCTGCGGGTACTCGCGCATCCGCTTGAGCGAGGCGAACGATATCGACGAGGGGTTGTAGACGCCCAGCTCGGCGACGAGCCGCGCGGCGTATTGGTAATAAAAACGGGTCAGCGACGCCTGATACGCCGCCGGCGGTTTTTTGCGGTCTTTATTCTGCGCCATGGTCTAAACCTCTGCTTTGGTATACCCGGCCGCCGTCGGCGGTCGGTAGGGCGCTCGAGCTGCCGCGCCCTAATCCCCAACAGGCCAGCGCCAGCGCGGTCACCGCGTCGTCGTGGTAGCCGGCCGGCGCGCCGTAGCGGACGCCGCCCCCCGGGAGCTGTTCGGCGGCGTAGATCTCAAGCTCGCTCATAAGCGCCGGCACGTCCGGGAAGCGGACCGTCCGCTCCGCTATGGCGAGCGCCAGGTTCTCCACCAGGCGGCGCTTGGTTTCGGCGGTGAACTTATAGCCGCGCGCCGGGACGCCCAGCGATTTCAGGCGGTCGTGTACCGGGTCGCCCAGGCCGGTGCTGTCGAGCCACACCGTCGCGCCGTGGTAACGGCTCGAGGCGCTGCGGACCTTCGCCACCTGGAACTCCCAGTCGAGCTGGTTGAAGCGCTCGAAGTGGACCAGCGCCCGGCTCGAGCGCTTGAGCACGCATAGCACGGTGAAGTCGGTCGTCTTCGCGAGGTCGCAACCGATGACGTACGTCTCGTCCGGCTGCGGCTCCTCCAGGTCGCCGGCGACGCACTCGCGGACGCCGTGGAAGACGCCGCCCAGGTCGCCCAGGAACTCCGCCAGAATTTCCTGACGGTAGACGTTCTCGGGAAGGCTGCGGCCTTCGGCGTCTATGCCGGCCGCCGGCACGATGCCGTCGTAGCTGGTGTAGTGGAAGCCTACGTAGCCCGGCTCGGCGGCGGCGGCGCGCGCCCACAGCTCGTGCGCCTGGTTGAGGCCCTTGGGCGTGAAGATGAAGAGGGCGGGCGCGTCTTTCGCCATCAACGTCGGCCGGACGCACTCCTCCCAGGCGTAGCGGCTCCAGAGGGAGAACTCCTCGGCCACCAGGCCCGCGACGGAGAGCGGCCTGACGGCGTCGGCGTTGTCCATCGAGCGCAGGATTATTTTGGCGTCGTTGGCCAGCGTCAATATGTGCTCCGTCTTGTTGTAGGCGGCGCCCCAGCCGCCGCCCCGCAGGGCCTCGGCCGGGATGGCGCGGACCATCTCGGGGACGAGCTGGTCGCGCAGGTAGGCGTACTCGGGCGCGGCGACGAGGACGTACGCGCCCGGTTCGGCGTCGGCGGCCCAGTCCCGGGCGACGCGGACGGCCGTAAACGTCTTGCCGAACTTGCGGCCGGCGCGCACGACGACGCGGCGGTTACGCTCGAGAACGCACGCCCGGTAGATAGCATATTGGTTACGATTTCTTTTTAGGCCGGCGTCCCTTATTCTTATTATTCGGCGGGACAACTTCGGAGATGATTTCCACGTCGGCGTCGGCCGGGACGTGCGAGGCGGCGCGGCCTTCGGCGTCGGCGAGCTCCTTGAAGAAGAGCTGCATAGCCTTCAGGTCGCCCTCCTCGGCCTGCGCGGCGAGCTTTTTATAAATCTTTTCGGCTCGCGCCAGGAGTTCGGCGTCGAGGCGCCGGCGCTCGGCGGCCCGGTCGGCGGATTTATTTTTGCGGGGCACACGCTAAGAAGGCAAGGGGTTTCAACCCCTACGGCCTCCCCCCCAATACCCTTATCCGTCCATAGGGAGGCCGGACGATGAAACGTTTGGTTTCTTCGGAGGATGGAACCCCCGGTTCCCCCCCCCGGAGGGGGTGCTCGCGGCTGCACTTTAACCGCGCGGGTTCACCGCGAGCCGCTAGGGATTAAGGCGCGGGCTCGAGTGGAGCCGCGCTCGCCTATATTAATACCAGCGGCGCGGCGCGAGTCAACGTGTTAAAGGGGGCTAATTGTGGTTAAAAGGGGGCGGGGGTGGTTGGGGGAAGAGGAAATAAAACGGATAGGCGGCGGTCATCTATACGGCTTCAGCTCGATAGTCTTTTTCTTGGCGTCTATTACGACCTTATATCGCGCGAAAATGCCCGATAACCCGAGGAGGGGAGGCTGGCCGTCGTCGTCCACGAAACACACCGGGATCGAAAAATCCTCGCCCCCGACGGAGACTTCGATTCCTTCGAAATAGTAAAAATCGAACAGGCCGCCGCACCCCACGCCTTTTCTCGGTTCGCCGCTCGTAATGTTTATCCCCAGTTTCCGGCCTACCCACGCCGGGAGTATAGTCTCATCGGCGCCGGAGTCCACCAAGCCGTATATATCGATATAGTCTTCCCCACGGTAAAACCTTATCAAAATGGCCGGGACTTCTTTTATAGTTACAAGAGTGCCGGCCCTATCTTCTCTTAGTTTATGCCAATCGAACTTCATCGGACGCCGTAAAAGGCGGTACACCCCTCGGGGGGGCAGAAAGCGAGCACCGGGTGTTCGACGCCCTTTGACTTAGCCTCGTCGAAAGCCTTCTCGGCGGAACTGTCCACCGCTACGGGCTTTTCGCCGCTTTCGTCGTACGCGATCCATTTTCCTTCGCAGCTCATACGATCATCTCCGTGCGCACCGTTCACGCTCAATAATATACCACAACGAAACGCATGCGGTCAAGTTAATCGGCGCCGCGCCGGCCCCGCTTTGTTTATACCATAAACTAAGCATACGCCACCGTCAACGTGTTAAAGGGGGCTAAATACGGTTAAAAGGGGGCGGGGGTGGTTGGGGGGGTATGGCGATTAACGTTTCTTCTTTGGGGGGCGCGGCTTGAAAATCTTACGGCGTATTTTATCGTAAACGCCCTCAGGTTTTGTCTCGTTTATCCACGCGATCTTGTTGTACTCCCTTTCTTGAAACTCTTTAGCCGTTATAAGGTGTCCGGCGTAAAAATTGCTAACTTCGGGTAAACCCCACTCGTGGTTAACAACTCTTAAAAGGTACGGCTCTATTTCGTCGTTTTCCAACTTTAAACAAAACCCGTTAAGCTCGAAAAACATTTCGGCCGCCACATGTGCCGTCCGCTTATTTCCGTTACAGAAAGGGTGGAAACCCGCAATCCCGTGAGCCAACGCGGCACCTTTATACGGTATAGACTTGAAAAACCGCTTCTTGCCTGCTCCCGTTTTCGGTCGGTTAACGACCATTTCCAATAAAGAAACCGATTGAACGCCAGCCGGTTCAATCGGGTCCGCGGTATTTGCGTACTTTCTTACTAACCCCCAATATATACTGAGGACGTCGTCCACGCTGAGGTACACGACGTCCTCTTCTGGGATCACATTTTTGCTAATTTGTCGAGAGCCTCCTTACGCCTTTTAAATATCTCGTCGAATTTCTTCGGCACGTCGGGGTTGACTTTCGACTTGTCGTACTTCGAAGACTCTTTCTTCGAAGCCTCTTTGGAACCGCAGATGATTTTCTTATCGGTAGCCATGATAAACCCTTTCGAATCTCCTCGCATATATTATAGCAATATCCCAACGCCGAGGTCAAGGGGATAAAGCCGAAACCCAAAACCCGTCTGCATCTTCTACCAATACCAGCGGCGCGGCGCAAGTCAACGTGTTAAAGGGGGCTAAAAACGGTTAAAAGGGGGCGGGGGTGGTTGGGGAGAATAGTATTTTAAAAGACGGCTTTTCCACCTTTCGAAATGTCCTTTTCGCGCGCGGGGGCCGGGGTCGTAAATGTACTTTTCGATTTCCGCCTCTACGTCAGCCATAGATTTCACTTCGTCCGGATAAATCCAGCGTTTCAACGTATCGTACGGGACGATTATATTCTCGCGGCCGTTCGTGAATTCGTAACCGTTAAGCTTTGAGCAATAGATATACCTCACGAACTCAAAATCGTCGGAACCGTAGTAATCGCGGGCCGCATTCTCGGCACCTTTTTGGTAAATAAGTACCGGCGGAAAGCCGGCAGACTCCTCGCTTTCTAACCAATATCGCGTAGTACCAACGAATTGATAACTGCAAGTCAATCTATACGGAAAATTCCTACTCCAAAACTCACGCCACGGCTCTTCCCTAATATCGCTCCAAATATATTCGTAAATTATGTCGTAGTTTTCGCGGGCGCAGTTAATAATCTCCTCGAACGTAGGCAGCGGCCCCGGTACCGCGTACGCGATGTATAAATAACCGCCCAAGTGGCCGTCGATAGTATACATCGGTAATTGCCCCGGAATAAGGCGTACGTCGAACTCCTCGACGCCGGAAAACTTAGTATTTTCGCCCCCAGCACTCAACATTATAGTCGTTTCGATGCTATCCCGTATGATAGGCCTTATCTCGTCGGGGTCGAGGTAGTAGTTATCCGGATCGCTTTTCAACGCCGTAGCAGCGCCCGCCGCTACAGTTAACGCCATCGCGACAACGAAGGTTTTTTTATTCATCCCTCACCACCGGTTCGAAGTACTGGATGCGGCCGTTGCCCCGGTCGACGACGTAGACGGTGCCGTTGGGGCCTACGGCTATGGCCGTAATCCAACCGAACCGGCCCGCCTTCGTACCAGCCGCGCCCCACCGGCCCAGGTACGAACCGCTCGGCGTGAAGTATTGGATGCGGTAGTTGCCGGCGTCGGCGACGAAGACGGTTCCGTCCGGGCCGACGGCGACGTCCGTGGGATTTCGCAATTCGCCGGGGCCCGAACCGCGCACACCCCAAAAGCCAAGGTAGTCGCCGCGCGAGTCGTAATACTCGATAAAGCTATAGCCGTAGTCCGCGACGTACACCCCGCCGTACGGCCCTACGCCTATGCCGTACCCCGACGCGACCCAGCGAGCGACCAAAGAACCGTCGGGAGTAAAACAATCGATATCTACTGAAGGGCCGAACATAGCCTTGAGCGGCGCGCCGCTCCTGTAACTGACGTAGATGTCCCCGACAGCGGCGACGGCCACGTCTTCGATAATCGGCGAATATATACGCCCCCAGACGCGGCCGTATGGCGCCGGCCAATCCGTAACGTAAGAACGCTCGGCGTCGTAAACGACGATGCGGAGGTCGTAAACGTCGGCTACGTAAACGGCGCCGTCCGGGCCGACGGCGACGCCTCGGGACGCGAACATCCCCGACTCGCTTTCGGGCGGCGGCGGCAGCGTTCCCAGGTGCGCGCCCTCCGGCGTGAAATAGTACACGCCGGGGGCGGAGTCTTCAGTTACGTAAACGGTCCCATCGGGCCCTACGGCAATACGCGTGGGCCGCATAAAAATCGGCGCCTCCTCGCCCTCGGCGGGCGCGGGGCCCCAGCGGTCCCACTCCCCGGCGTACTCGTACCCGACGACGGCCTCCCCGACAGCCGGGCCGGGGTAAGTCGCTACGAGGCACGACGAAGCAACGAGGAACCAAACGGGTTTGTTCATATCGTAAACCGCTCGGGGGCGCAAGGCCTTGCGCCCCTACATAGCGCGATACCGGTCCGCTTCGTCGAAGATGTCCAGCAGGCGGGAGCCCGCTTTGATGCGGGCGGCATGCGGGGCGCCGGCGGGAACGAAGTACGTATCGCCTCGTCGATAGACGGCCTTCTCGCCGGCCATCATCACCTCGACCTCGCCGTCCAGGACGACGACCCACTGCGCGGCGTGCGACTCCTCCGGCGCGTCGACGTCGTCGTCGAACGCGACGAAGACCACCTGCTTACGCTCGCCCTGCAAGAGGTACGCCCGCACGCGCTCGCCGGGGACGTCGGCCCGCGGCAGGTTGGTTATTATTTCCGGGAAGAAATCTTCTCGGGCCAAGGTTCGACCTCCTGTTTGAATAAATCCTCTACGCGACCGCGCGAAGTTGAGGCGGCGCCGAGCGCTGGGCGGGGAATTTTAACAAGGGGCTTAAGCCCCTTGTCCCTCACGCCGCCGTCTTGGGCGCACAGCTGTGCGCCCCTACAGAAAAACGACACCACGGGTCGGTTGGTAACAAACGGCGGCGTGACGGTTAGCGGAACAGCGCCCGGATGCAGCTCGCGGAAACGCCGGCTAGTAAAATTGGAATAGTATGCCGAACGCCATAACGAGTTGCGCCGCGACCAACGACAACAAAAAACAGAACCGGGAAGCGTCGTCGGTAAAAACCCCGCGCGTGGCTACGACGAGCAAACACCACGAAAATAAGTTAAGCGGGTATAAAAAGCAAGCCGCCAAATTCCAATCGCCCCAGATGCCGTAATCGTGGTTCCACAGCAGCGGCACGGCCAAGCACACGGCCGCGGCCAAAGCCAGCAGCCGGAGGACCCGCCTTTCGTAGGCGTCATATCGGCGACCGCGCCTCAAAACAAACGCCGTGCCGGACGCGATAAAGGGAACGCTCAACGGCGCGGCGACGAGGAAGGCTGAAAATATTTCCGCCAGGTGGCGGCCCGACAGCATAGAGTAGTATACCGACCTCGACTTCGGCAAACCTCGGACCAACTTCCACGGCACGAACATAATGCCGTCGCCGCCGCCGCTAAGATTGCCGAAGTCGCCCCGGAGGTAAAAAGGTTCGGCTACGATTACGTAGTACGGAACGGCGACGAGCAGCAACGAGAACAGGGCGACCAGCGCCGGGAAGGCCCGGTACAACGGCCGGCCGCGGTCGCCTTCGGCCCCGCGCCTCGCCACCGCCAGGAAGTATATGAAAGCGGGCAACGTCAACGCGCCCGCGCCGTGAGCCATAAAAACCAGCGACGCCGCCGATACGGCCAGCGCCGTACGCCACAGCTTGGGGCCCGCGGCGGCGGGGCGTAGCGCCCACGCCGCGGCCGCGAAAAAAAGCGCCGTCGTCGCGAGCTCTATCTGGGTGGTCTCCACGTACCCCAGGAACATTACCGAATAGCCCGCCAATACGCCGCCGAGGAAAAGGATGATTTTCTCCGCCCGGTCGCGACCTGCGGCGCCCGCGAACAGGTACGAGGCCGCGGCGAAGACGCCGCCGCTAAGGCAGCTCGTATAAACGACGGCGGCGAGGCCGTTCGGCCCGGGCCGGAAATGGTCGACGACGCGGCGCACGAAGAAATAGACGTAGCTGCTCAGCACCTCGGCCGAAGCCACGTCTTCGATGTCAACGACCGGCGGCAGCCAGAGGCCGTCGGCGAAAGCGACGTTCTTGCCGTAATCCACCCGAAAGATATAACAAAATATCGGCGTGAGCGCCGCCACGGCCGCGAGCAAAACCCATTTATTGATTTTTACCTTCGAAAGGAACGCGTCGCCGGCGGCCTTCGGGACCCGCGCACAAGCGAGAAAAACCAACGCCAAAGCTAAAAGGCCGCGCGCCCCAACGGCGACGTAGCGAAAACCCTCCACCCCCCAAAGAAGGTGCAAGGGCATCGGCCCGATTCGCTGCTCGAGGAAAACGTACGAACCCCACGGTTCCTTAGCTAAAAAAAGGTCCCCCGGGGTCAGGGGGTATAATAAGAAAATCGCCGCGATTATTAAAACCGTAAATTCCAAGAACGCGGCAGCGGCGGACGCAACCACGTCACATCGCCCTTCGCCGGCCGGCTGTATTTCTCCCAGCGGCATATAGCCTCGAGCGAACACCCTACCCTAAACCCCGGTCAAAATCGGCGGCCCGCGGCAAGTTGGTTATTATTTCCGGGAAGAAATCTTCGCGGGCCAAGGTTCGACCTCCTGTTTGAATAAACCCTTTACGCGACCGCGCGAAGTTGAGGCGGCGCCGAGCGCTGGGCGGGGAATTTTAACAAGGGGCTTAAGCCCCTTGTCCCCCACGGGAGCGATTAGCTGGTCGCCCCTACAGAATAACAAAACCACTCGTCGGTTGGTAACGACAGACGCCAAGGGCGCAAGGCCTTGCGCCCCTACATAGCGCGATAGCGGTCCACCTGGTCGAAGAGATCTTGTAGGCTCGAGCCGCCTTTGATGCGCGCGCTGTGCGGCACGCCGGCGGGGATGGAATACGTATCGCCCGGGCGGTACGTATTGGCCTCGCCGCCTACGGTCAATTCTATTTCGCCGTCCAGAACCGCGCCCCATTGCGCCGCGTGGTCGTGTTCGGGGACGTCAACGTCGTCGGCGAAGGTCATGAAGACGAGCTGCTTGTCCTCCCCCTGGAACAGGTACGCGCGCACGCCGGCGAGCGGAACGTCGGCCCGCGGCAAGTTGGTGATTATTTCCGGGAAGAAATCTTCCTGGGGCAAGGTATGACCTCCTGTTTGAATTACGCCGGGATGCGGCCGAGCGAAGTCGGCGCCGCGCACTGGGCGGGGAATTTTAACAAGGGGCTTAAGCCCCTTGTCCCCCACGGGAGC
>CBFCYS010000101.1:0-9638 GCA_965602215.1 uncultured bacterium | reverse complement strand
ATATTAATAATTCCCTCTTGACAAGTGGCGGGGGGTATGTTAAATGGCGTTGGTAGCCAGGGGGAGTTTTTATTACGGGTATTCCTGACGGTTTTAGTTAAGCTTGGATGTCGGCAACGTGGGGACAGACTTAATAAGGCGAATACGCCGAACGCGCGACGGGTGACGAATGCGCTATTACGAAGGAGCGTAGCGTTATGAAAAGGTTTTGGCTTCCCGCGTTATTGTTTGCCGCCGTGCTCGCGTCGATACTGAATTGCGGCGAAACCACCACCGGCCCCGGCGAGGCGGCCGGGTATTTTTTAGGGGCAGAGGCCTGTCGCCAGTGCCATTCCACGGCGTATAAAGACGCGATGAAGACCGCCCACTTCAACACTTTCGTCGACGACCCCGAGAACCCGTACGATTTCGTTTCCATCTGGAAAGCAGACGGCGAGCCCAAATACTGCTTGCAGTGCCACACCACCGGTTGGGACCCGGGCAAGGGCAACCACGGCGCCGACGAGGTCGAGTACCGCAAGGGCCTTTTGGGTATTCAATGCGAAGCCTGCCACGGCCCGGGCGGCGAGCACGTCAAGGGCGGCGGCGACGCCGCGAAGATAATCCTCTCCTACGACGCCGGCGTGTGCGGCGCGTGCCACACCGGCGACCACAACCCGACGTACAGCGAGTGGGAGGAATCGGAACACGCCGACGCGCTCAACGGCCTGAAGAAGAGCTCGCACGCCCAGGATAATTGCCTGGAGTGCCATTCCGCCGATTACTGGTACGACCGCACGGTAACGTTGGCCTCGGCGCAGTACGGCATAACGTGCGCCATGTGCCACTTCGCGCACGGTTCCAACTTCGAACACCAGCTCCGCGAGGAGGGCGAAAAGCTCTGCGCGTTGTGTCACACCGACGAGGGCGCGCGGCCTCCCAGCGCTCCCCACCACACTCAGGACGAGATGTTGGTAGGTATCGGCGGCTACGAGTGGCCCCAGGGCGGTCCGTACCTCAACTCGGAACACTCGTACGTCGTGGAGGAACGCTGCATGAAGTGCCACATGTACACCAGGCCGTTCGAGGAAGGTAAGCCCGCGATAAAGGGCCATACCTGGAAGCCGAGAATCGAGCCGTGTCGGGAGTGCCACCCGGGCGCCAATAGCTTCAACATCGGCGGCGCGCAGAAGCGCATCGAGAGGTTGCTGGAGGAGCTGGAGGCCAAGCTCGAGCGGCAGAAGAACCCAAAAGCGCAAGACTATATATACGCTAATTTCGACTACGGCTTCGTGGAAAACGACGGCAGCTACGGCGTTCATAACTACAAGTACGCCAAGCAGCTCCTCGAGGATTCGATCGAGTTTTATACGCCGAGCGGCGACGACGAGCGGCCTTACGGCGCAGCGAAAGGCCGCTAGGCGCGGGGGACGCGGCTTAGAGCGAAGCGGAGGTAGCTATGAGAGGCAAGTGGCTGGCCTGGGCGGCGTGGGCGGCGGTTATAGCGGGGGCGGCGGCGCCGGCCGGCGCTTTTCACTACGCCGGGTATCTCGGCACGACCGTTTACGGCTACAGCACGTTAGAGGAGGACCCGGCCGAGACCGTCGCCGATACGTACGTTCCGCTGCGGTTCCGCGTCGACCAGGATACCGGGGGCGGGAACGTCGGCATCGTCGCCTCCACCCGTTTGTATAAGGCGGTGAATACGACGGACCCCGACGAGGGTGACGTCAACGGCCGCGTGTACTACGGGTACTTTCGTTGGCGGCCGCCGGTTAAGGGACTCGAGTTTAACTTGGGGCGGCAGTACATCGCCGCCGGCGTTACCGCGGCGACGCTTGACGGCGGCCGCGTTACGTACAAGGGCGGGAAAAAGTGGCGCGCCGACGCGTACGGCGGCTCGACGGTGACACCCGATTACGGGCCGATGCGTCGGTTCTCGCAGCTGGGCTACAAGGACAAGGCCAACGCGCCCTACGACCGTGGGTACTGGCTCGACTACTATACCTACGGCGCCCACGGCGGCGTTAGCGTCAAAGAATTCTGGGGGGGGATGCCTTTCCCGGTGTGGTTAGGTATGAGCGGCGCCATTTCCAAGAAAGGCGGCCACCGGAGCGACACCACTTTCGGGCTCGAGGCGGCCGAGGATATTCGGTCCGACTTGAAAGCCACCCAGGAGATACACTACGACTTTATAGGCCGCCGCGTGGACTACCAGTACTACTCGGCGCGGTATAGGCCGTGGAAGCCGCTCCGCACGTACGTGGACTACCGGTGGCGGGAACCGCGTTTCGATTACGCGTCGATATTCTCCGTCTTCGCGCGCGAGGGCAGGCACCGTTGGCGGGCCGGCGGCCAATACGAGCTGACCAAGACGCTCGAGCCTTTCGTCGACTATTCCATGGGCATTCGCGGCGACAACCTGAGTCATCTCGCGCAGGCCGGCCTCGTACAGAACTACGAGTACGTTTACTTGCGTTACGGCGGCCTTTACGGCGTGGGTAACAGGGTCGAATCCGGCGGCGAGGAGGTCGGGGGCTTCGCCGCGGCTGAATTTCCCAAACCCATTCCCGCCTTCGAGCGGTTGAGCGCCGGAATCTCCGGCAATTATATTAGGTACAAGGGATACGGTACGCCCGCGCCGAAGTGGGAAGACGCGCCGGACGTGTCGCTCATTGACCTGCACGGCCGCCTGAAAGTCTGGCGTACGTTTGAGACAACCTTGGGCATGGAAGCCCTAAGGAACCCGGATCGCGATTATGAGATCCGGGCCTACCTGGAAGCGAGCGCGTCGGTTTCGCGGTAACGCTCGAGTTCGGCGAGAGCCCTAAGGGAGAACCGGTATGGTAGCGAATAGACGGAGATTGTGGCTGGCGTCGCGGGTGGCCGCGGTTACGGCCGGCGCGGGTTTCGTTTTACTAGTGAGCTACGCCTTATGGCCCGTCGACGGGTCTCCGGCCGCCGCTTTGGCCAAACCGGCGACGCACGACCACGCCTGGGCCGCCGAACACGCGACCTTCGCCCAAACCGACGTCCAAAGCTGTTACCTGTGCCACGAGCAATCCTACTGCGACGCTTGCCACGCCTCCGACAACCCCAAAGAGGCTTACCATAAGACGAATTACGTATACACTCACTACCTCGATAAGTTCATAGACGACCGCGAGTGCGCAAGCTGTCACGACAACCAGGACTTCTGCGTCACCTGCCACGAGGACGCTAAAGCGGAGGCGGGCGGAAGGCCTGCGAGCCACGCCCAACCCGGGTGGACCACCGCCGGCCACGCCGAAGTCGTGGCGTACGAGCTCGACGCCTGCGCCGCGTGCCACGATCCGATAGGAGCCGAGCCCGTATGTATGCGGTGTCACCGCAGCGGCATAAGCCCCCACGGCGATAACCCGATTATCGACGTGGAGAGCGGTCCGTGGCAGACCGATAAGGGTTACGTGTGCTTCCAATGCCATAGCACGGCCGACCCCCGGCTGGAATAACGGGCGACCGCGCGGAGTATTCGGAAAGCGAGACTTATATCCCCCTGGAGGAGAAGCTAAGCCGCGCCGTTTATTTGACGCTTGAGCGGCGCGCTTTTGTTTATTATCATCGCGGCACAAGCGACGGCGAAGGAGGAGTATGGCGAGACGCATATTATTGACCGCAATCGCGGTCGCGGTTCTGGGTATCCCTCTGGTCGGCTCTTCGCAGAACGCCGGCGAGTACGTGGGCCTCGAGACGTGCGCGGGGTGTCACGACGACGTCGCCGCTTCGTTCGGCGAGACGGCGCACGCGAACGCGCTGGAGGTTTTGGAGGCCGCCGGATCGGATGGCGACCCGGAGTGCCTGGCGTGCCACACCACGGGGCTCGAGGGCTCTAAGTACGTGGGCGGCGCCGTGACGTGCGAGGCGTGCCACGGCCCGGGCGGCGAGCACGTCGCCACCGGCGACGCGGCGGCGATCAAGGCCGAGGTGGGAGAGGCCGATTGCCTGAAATGTCACACGGCGGATTGGTCTCCCGACTTCGACTACGAGACGTACAGCTCTACGGGGATCCACGGCGTGGATTAGCGGCGGGCCGGGGTTTCGAACGGGACGGCGGTAAGTGCAAGCCGGGGGTGCCCCGGGGCGCCGGCGCTTACGGCCTACGGGCGTTAGGCGGGTATTTATGCCGAGCGTACTCGGCGATTTACGGGACGTCGTTAAGAAGCATCGGAAAGCTTTGACGGGGACGGCTATAGCGGCCGTCCTGTTTTTTATCGGATCCGCGGCCGTCTTTGTCCGCGTTTACGGGCGCTGTATTTCCGCCCGATTTATTATATAATATAACCGCATCACGACTCGGCGGTGGAATCCCCACCCGGGGGCGGCAACAACGCATACAGGGGGAACAGTTTCGGATATGCGAGCCGCGAGGGGTATACTTTATTATTTGGCAGCGGCGGCGTTGTCGGCGACCGTCGTCGGCGCGGTTGACCTCAGTAAGTGCGACATGTGCCACAAGGCCGGCGGGCCGGCGCCGGCTACGCCCTGGGGCCTGTACGCTTCCGCGCACGCCGGCCAGAGTTGCCTGAGTTGCCACGTCGGCGCGTCGAGGCCGCACAAGGGCGGCCCGGCGACCCGCTCCTGCGGCGCTTGCCACGCCGAGGCGAAAGAAGCGCTGGCCGCCAGCGCCCACGGCACGGGCGTCGAGAGTGCGCCCACGTGCTACACCTGTCACGGCGCCGGCCACCGCGTAACTTCTCTAACTGCGGAGCACTTGCAGCCGACGTACGGGCCGCGGATCTGCGCCCGGTGCCACGCCGGGGAGACCGAAGTTTATTTAAAAAGCGCGCATGCCGCGGCGGCGGAGGAGGGCCGGGCCAACGCGCCGAGCTGCGACTTCTGCCACGGTACGGCGCACACCACCGAACCGGTAGCGACGGACCACCAGCTTTCGGCCGCGCATCAACCCGTTTTTTGCGGGGGCTGTCACCGCGGGAAGGAATCGACGCCGACCTCGCCCTTTTCCATCCCCGACCCCCGGGCGGCCTTGCGCGGAAGCGTGCACGGCGAGATTAACGCCGAGACCGGCTCCTGCAACGCCAACTGCAGCGATTGCCACTACCTGCACGACGAGCAGCCGGCGTGGCACTACGCTTCGTCGACCCACTTCATGAACGTCGCCGACACCTGCGGCCGGTGTCACGAACGGGAGCACGAGTTATTCGCCGTCAGCGTCCACGGCCTGGCGGTGGCGGCCGGCGTCCGCGACGCGCCGACGTGCCCCAATTGCCACGGCGACCACGGCGTCGTAGCGTTGGCCGCGTCGGGGTCCGGAGAGGAGGCCACGCGGGTCGTCGCGACGTGCTCGAGCTGCCATTACTCGCTCGCCCTCAACGCCAAATTCGATCTCGCCAACGACCGCGTCGAGACGTTCGAGCGAAGTTATCACGGCGTCGTCTCCGAAGGGGGGAAGACTACCGCGGCCGATTGCGGCAGCTGCCACGGCGTCCACGACGTCCTGCCCCCGTCGGACCCGCGCTCGAGCGTCGCTCCGGCCAACCTCGAGAAGACGTGCGGCCAGTGTCACCGAAGGGCGACGGAACGCTTCGTAGGTACGGACGTCCACCACGCGTTGCGGCATCGTCGCCGGTCCCCCGGCGATTACGTGGCCCTAGTGTACATCATCTTGATCGTGGTCATAATCGGCGGCATGCTGGGTCACAACGTCGTCGACTACGTGGCGAAGATAAAAGCCATCCGGCGGGCCCAGCTCGCGCGTTCCCGCGTCGTCGTCAGGCTCAGACGCATCGAGCGGATTCAACACATCGTCCTGATATCGAGCTTCTCGTTGCTCGCCTACACCGGCTTTTCTATTAAGTACCCCTCGGCGTTCCTTTTCTCCTGGCTGGTGAAACTCGAGGGGGCGTACTCGTTACGCGTAACGCTGCACAAGGCCCTGGGCGTAGTTCTTATAGCGGCGTCGTTGTATCATATATTTTATATGTTGCTGACGCGCAACGGCCGCGCTCGCCTCAAGGCCATTTGGCCGCGTCTCTCGGACGTGCGCCAGGGCGTGTTGACGGTGCTGCACGCTTTGGGCCTGGCGAAAGAGCGGCCCGATTTCGGCGAATTCAATTACGCCGAGAAGGCCGAGTACTGGGCGCTGGTGTGGGGCACGGCTATGATGGCGCTGACGGGTCTATTTATGTGGCTCGACCCGTACATCCAACATCTCTTCCCGTACTGGCTCTACGAGGTCTTGCGGGCGATTCATTTCTACGAGGCCATCCTGGCCGTAACGGCCATCGTCGTGTGGCACTTCTACTTCGTCATCTTCGAC
The DNA here is from genome assembly GCA_965602215.1 of uncultured bacterium. Lineage (GTDB taxonomy): Bacteria > RBG-13-66-14 > B26-G2 > WVWN01 > WVWN01 > WVWN01. The sequence continues at coordinate 3,343 of CBFCYS010000101.1, read as the reverse complement.
CCGTCGGTGTACCCGATGAACTTCGCCTGGCTCGACGGCAAGGTGCCCGAGAGAGTGCTGCTGAGCGAGCGGTTGCGATACTTGAAAAAGCTCAGGGGTAAGGAGCCCGAAGCGGAAGCCGAACCCGAAAAGGAAGACGAGGATTAGGCCGAGGCGCCGGCCGCCGGCGCGGCGCCACCTCACCCGGGTAACCGGAACCGTTTACCTAATCTATGAAAAGAGTCTTAGACCTCCTTTCGTCCCGGCGAGTGTCGGTTTACTTGTTCCTGGTCTTATTGGCCGTCTCGCTGTTGGGTGCGCTCATCCCGCAGAACGAACTCCCCGCCTATTACGAGGCGCACTACCGCAGCTGGGCCGTCTCGTTGTTCAAGACGTTCCAGCTGACGGACGTGTACCACGCGTGGTACTTCATCCTGATGTTGGCGTACCTCGTCGCCAGCCTGGTTACGTGCACGGCGCGGCGGCTGCCCCGGACGCTGGCGCCCTTTACGCGGCGCCCGAAGCTGCCGGCGTCGCTCGACGATTTGAGTCTACGCGCCGAGCTGGGCCCGGCGGTGGACCCGGAGGCGCTCGAGCGGGCGGGGCGGCGGCTGGCCTTCCGGTGGCGGCGCGAGGGCGACGTGCTGTACGGCCGGCGGCGGCCGTACGCGTTGTGGGGCGAGGTGTTGACCCACGCCGGCCTGGTCGTCATCCTTCTGGCGGCTTTCTTCCGCCTGTTCGGCCACCGCGAGACGCTGTTCGTTTTCGAGGGTCAGGGCGTGGCGTTGCCGCCGGCCTACGGCCCCGCCTACGAGCTGCGAGCGGACAAGGTGGAGGAGGTCCGCGACGCCGATACCGGCCGCGTGCTGGAGTACCGGACGGCGGTGCGGCTGCTGCACGGCGGCGAGGAGGTGGCGGCGAAGGAGGTCGAGGTCAACGGGCCGCTCCGCTACGCCGGCCTGGGCGTGTACCAGTCGAATATGGACGTCGCCGGCGCGAGCGGCCTGGCGGTCGACGCCGTTAGGTTGGCGGCGGGGGAGAGCCCCGCCGGCGTCGGCGCCGCTACTTTCGAATGGACGTTGGGGGAAGAGAAGGGAACCGTTACGGCGGCGCCCGGGGAAACGGCGCCGCTGGGCGATACCGGGTTCGAGCTGCGCTTCCTCGAGCGCTACGACCATTTCGTCACCGACGAGGGCGGCTTCCGCAACGATAATCCGGAGTATAACCCGGCGGCGTTCGTGAACGTCTTCAGCCCGTCGGGCGCGGCGGCGATGGGGATAATATTCGAGCTGTACCCGGAGTTTTCGATTATCAAATCGTCGGATAAAAACTTTACCGAACTCCCGCTGACGATAAAACTCGCGCCCACCGCGGGAGAGTTGGCGGGCGAGCGGCGCGAGTACGTCGTCGTTCCCGAGACGCCGTTCGTCGTGGGCGCGGCCGAGAGGATGTCGGTCGCGTTCGCGGGCGGGGGGTCGGCCCACGGCGGCGCGGCCTTGACGGCGCGGCTCGCGCGACCGGACGGCGGCAACGAGACATTTGCGTTACCTTTGGGCGAGTGGGTTACGGTGGCGCTGGCGGACGGCGAGCACGCGTTCCGGTTCAACGGCGCGCGGCGGGCCGCGCTCACGGGCCTTACGGTATCGCGCGACCCGGGCCTGACGGCTTTTTACGTGGGATGCTTTTTGTTATCGCTCGGCGTAGCGGCCGCGATGCTCTTAACCTACGACGAGTTGTTCCTGTACGTCCGCGACGGTAAGGCGCACCTGGCGGGCCGCTCGAGCAAGGGGCCGCGGCTCGCGGGGCCGGCGTTCGAACGCTGGGCGGCCAAAATCAAAGAGGGTTTATAACGTGATGTCGACGCGATGGGTTTTAATCACGATTTTCTTTGCGGCGGCGGTAGTCGCTTCCGCCGCGGCCGCCGAGCCCGATTTCGGCGCGCGGTTGGCGCTGCTCGAGGAAGCGCGGTTGGGCGAGGCTTTCGCCGATGTGGCGGTCAAGGCGGAGAGGCCGATGCCCTGGCCTGCGTTCGTGAACCTGCGCTACCGGGAACTCAAGGGCGGCGGGAAGGTCGGGGGCGGCGACCTGGCGCGAGGCCGCGACGCGGCTGTCTGGCTCGTTGTCCTGGACGACGAGTACCGCACGCGCGGCCGCCTTATCTTCGTCGAGGGAGGTCGTTTGCCCGGCATCCCCGCGGACCGGTGGATATCGCTCGGCGAATACGAAGACGAGGTAATGCCGGCGTTGATGCGGGCGCCGGGCGCGTTGGAGGACGAGAAGGTAAAAGAGGAGGCGAGTAAATTGGTCGCCCGGGCGACCGCGCTGCACGAGCTCTCGTGGCGCGGCCTACCGTTCGTGCCGGGGCCGCCCGAGGTCGGGTGGGAGCCGCTCGGTTCCGAAGGCCCGGGCTGGGGAGACGTCGTCGCGTTGAACCGGGCGTACGAGGCCGGCGACGCCGCGGCGATGCGCGAAGCGGCGACGCGGCTGGCGGGGAGATTGACGGCACAGGCCGGGTACCCGCCGGCGGGCAAGTTAAAGCTCGAGGTCTATTTGGAAAAATTCGGCGTGCTTAAAATCGGCTTTTTCTTGTATTTATTGTCGTCGCTGCTTTTCTTCGTATGGGCGGCGTTGGGAAGGAAGCGGCTTGCGACCGCCGGCGCCTGGGTGGCCTTCGCCGGCTTCGTCTTCATAACGGCGGGCCTCGTGGGGCGCTCTGTCGTGGCCGGCTACTTACCGACGACGGGGATGTACGAGTACCTGGCGCTGTTTTCTTGGGCGTCCGTGCTCATCTTCCTTTTGTTCTACCTCAGGACGCGGCAAGCTTTCCTCGGGACCATCGTTATGCCGGTCGCTTTTCTGCTCATAGTGTTATCCTCCCTTTTCCCCTCTAAGATCGAAGGGCAGCTCATCCCGGCGCTGCAGTCGTGGTGGCTGACGATTCACGTCACGCTGGCGTGCCTGGGCGAAGGGGCGTTCGCGGTGGGGTTCGCGGCGGCCGTACTGTACCTCTTCCGCGGCGACAAGCCGAGCAAGTACTTGCCCTCCAAGGAAGCGCTCGACGTTCTGGAGTACCGCGCGATAGCAATAGGCTTCCCGCTGTTCACCATCGGCGCGCTGGTGGCGGGCGCGATATGGGCGCAGAAGGCGTGGTCGGTGTGGTGGAGCTGGGACCCGAAGGAGACGGCCTCGCTCGTCGTCTTCCTTATCGCCGCGGCGTACCTGCACGCCCGCCGGTTGGCCGGTTGGCGCGGTAAGCGGACGGCTATTCTGGCGGCGCTCATCTTCGTGTCGGCGGTGTTGACGCTCTTCGCGAACCTCATCTTCGGCGGCCTGCACTCGTACGGCGTCTGAATATCCGTAACGC
>CBFCYS010000100.1:0-9833 GCA_965602215.1 uncultured bacterium | reverse complement strand
CATCTTCGCGTTCGTCCTGCTGCCGCTCATTATTAAGGCCGACCTGACGCGCAAACTCCCCCTGTTCCGCACGCCGCTCGATTGGCCCTTCGCCGCGCTTTACGGCTCCATGATAATTTCATCGGCGACGGCCTACCTCATCGGCGGCGCCGAATTCGGCAACCGCTCGTTCTTCTGGACGTTCACGTTCTCCGCGCCGTTGGTCTACTACACCGTGGCCTTCGGCCTGACGGAGCCGCCGCGCTGGCTGCCCAAGGCGATGCTGGTGGCCTTATTCGCGGCGGCGGCGGCGAACTCCGCGTACGCCGTATTCCAATTCGCGCGCGCCGTGGCCGAGGGCGCGGACGTCTTCACGGTCCGGCCCGGCGGCCGGCTGTTCTACATGACGTACGGCGGCGTGATGATGCTCGTGTTGACGTTGGCGCTGGCGGTCTTCCTGCGGGGACGACTCCCGGTGCGGAGCCGGTTGGGCCTCGGCGTCCTGTTCGCGATAATGCTGGCGGGCCTGGGCGCGTCGCTGGTCCGCTCGGCGTGGGTGGGCCTGGCCGCGGCGGTGTTCGTAATGGCGGTGATAGCGGACCGCCGCCTGCTGTGGGCGTTCCCGGCGGTGGTGGTACTGGCGGTCGTCATCGCGCCCCGCCCCATCATCAAGCGCGCGGAATCCATCATAGACGCCGCCACCGACCGCGGCAAGGCCGGGGAGAACGGGCCGCCCGAATTCCGCGTCGACATCTGGCGGACCACGCTGCGGATAGCCCGCGACTACCCGTTGACGGGCGTGGGGGTCCACAACACGCTCTACCTCTACGACCAGTATAAAGACGAAACGTCGCTCGAAAGCCAGGTGCCGCACGCCCACAATAACTACATCCAACTCGTCGTCGAACGCGGCGTCGTGGGCCTGGCGGCATTCGTTTACTTCGTCGTCGCGCTCTTCAAGTTTTTCGTGCACGGCTACCGGCGCAGCCGCTCGCCGACGACGCGGGTACTGGGCCTGGCGGGCATCGGCGCCACGACCGGGTTCCTGGTGGAAGGCTTCTTCGAGTACACCTTCGGCGACTACGAAATTATGGCCATACTGTACGCGCTCGCCGGCGCTTTGGTGGCGGCGCAGCGGTGGGAGGCGTCGCGAGCCGGCGCGTCCCAAACGACATGAAAAATCGCGTTCTAATATTCGGCATAGACGGCGGGACGTTCAACGTAATCGAGCCCATGCTCGAGGCGGGCCGCCTGCCCAACCTCGCCCGGTTGAAGGCCGAAGGCGCGGCGGGAGTACTGCATACGGTATATCCGCCGCTCACGGCGCCGGCGTGGGCCACCTTCCAGACCGGCCTCAACCCCGGCCGCCACGGCGTCTTCGACTTCCTGGCGCCCCCCCGGTTCGGCTACCACCGCCGCCTGCAGAACGCGTCCGCGCTGAGGGTACCGCGCGTCTTCGATGCGTTGTCGTCGGCCGGCCGGACCGTGGGCGCGGTTAACGTGCCGCTCACCTTCCCGCCCCGCCCCGTCAACGGCTTCGTCATCCCGGGGATGCTTACGCCGAAATTCGCCGACGAATTCCTCTACCCCTCTTCCCTCGGCGCGGAGGTCCGCGCCGTCGGCGACTACTTCGTCGATATGGACCCGGCCTACTTCGAGGAGGTCGCCGAGGAGAACTTCACCCACGAGCTGCTCCGCGTCGAGGAGGCGCGCAAGAGGGTGGCGCTTCACCTGTGGGAGTCGAAGCGGCCTGACCTCTTCGCCGTCGTCTTCACCGGCGTCGACCGCCTGATGCATTTTTATTGGGACCGGCCGGAGTTGGTCCGCGAACACTACGAGTGGCTCGACGCCGCGCTGGGCGAATTCCTGGAGGCCGGCGGCGAAGACGTCGCGACGATGGTCGTCTCCGACCACGGCTTCGGCCCCGTCGAGAGCGAGGTCGACCTCGCCGGGCACCTGGTCCGCTGCGGCTTTATGACGCTGCACGAAAAGAAGGGGCCGTCGCCGCGCCGGTTTATGGACGCTGTCGCGAAGCTGGACGCGTTCGACCTCCGGAAGCGGCTGCCGCGACGCTGGCGAGCGGCGGCGCGGGGCCGGATTATGGAGCGGCTCTCGGTATTCGCCGCAGTGGATTGGAGCAGGACCCGAGCCTTCCCCGGGACCGCGACGCAGTACGGCGTCTACCTCAACGTCGCGGGCCGGGAGGCCGAGGGCGTCGTGGCCCGCGCCGACTACGAACGGGTCCGCGAAGAGTTGATAGCGAGTCTGGACGAGCTGCACCCGGGCCTGGCCGCCCGGGCGCTGCGCCGGGAAGAGGTGTACTTCGGCCCGTTCCTCGACGATGCGCCCGACGTCTACCTGCCGCTGTGGGAGGACGGCGTTCGCCTCAAGGAATTCTCCGACGACCCGGCGGTCGCGCCGCGGCGGCGGCGGCCGGGCGAACACCGCCTGGAAGGCATCATCTTCGCCGGCGGGCCCGCGGTTGCGGCGGGCGCCGCGCCCGCGGAGGCGAACCTGGCCGACGTCTACCCGACGGCGATGTACCTGATGGGGGAGGCCGTGCCGGCGGGGCTGGACGGGCGCGTCCTTACCGAGATAGTGAAACCCGACCTCCTGGCCGCGGCACCGCCGACCTTCCTCGACTATGACGTGGACGCCGTAGGCTACGCCGACGGCGAAGACGCCGCGGTCCGCGCCCGGCTGGAGGGTATGGGTTATTTGGGCTAAGCGGCTTTGACGGAAATAATCCGAACCGAGGGGGTCGTACTCAAGCGACGGGACTTCGGCGAATCCTCGCGCATCGCCGTGGTCTATACGCGCCGCGCCGGCAAGCTCCAGCTGCTGGCCCGCGGGGCGCGCGTCCCCAAAAATAAATTCGGCGCCGCGCTCGAGCCTTTGAGCCGCGGCGAGTTCGTTTTCTATTGGCGGGAGAACAAAGACCTGTTCACGCTCACCGAAACGTCGGTCATCAGGCCGGGGCGCTTCATCCGCGACGACCCGCGAAACCTCCCCTACGGCCTGGCCGTAGTGGAAGCCACCGATAGATTGAGCGGCGAAGGCGACGCCGACGCGGCCGTGTACGAACTCGTGGCGTCGTCGCTGGCGGCGCTCGACGACGGCGGCCCCGCGGCGGCGCTGCTCTCGCAATTCCTGGTCAAGCTGGCCGCGAGGTTGGGATTGAACCCGGACATCGGCACGTGCTCGAGCTGCGGCCGGACGAATCCCCGGGAGGGGGTGGCCTTGGTCCTCAAAGAAGGGACCGTCGTATGTCGCGATTGCCAACCCCCCGGGGGCGATTTAATAACGCTATCGCCGGCGGCTTATAACTACATACGTACGCTGGCGTCGCTCGAGCCGGCGAGGCTCGGCCTCGTCAAGGCCGGCCCCGAACTCGTCGAGCAAACCCTCTCCTTCATCCTCGCCCACCTCCGTTACCATACCGGTCTGGAAATAAAGAGTTTAGCGTTCGCGGGCCTTTTCTAAGCCGCCGAGCGGTTAAGGCGTATAATTGACGCATTAATGCGAAAGTGTTATAATTTCTAAACGTAGCATAGGAAAACGGCGTCCAACGGCCGTAGAAAATCGCGACCGGCCGGTGTTTAATCAAAACGAAAATGGCGACGACTTCTCATAAAAACGGCTCCGCCGCGGATTTCGCGGCCGCGTTGGCCCGCGCCGCCAGCCTGGGCGGAAGGCCGGCGTTCGCCGTTAACGCCGACGGTATAATCGCGGCCGCCGCCAACGCCTCGGGCAAGATATTCGGTTACGACGCCGCGGACATCGTAGGCCGTCGCTTCGCCGGCATCCTGACGGGGGGAGAAGCCCAGGTGGCCGAGCTATGGGCCCGCGCCCGGGCGAAGGGAAGCGTAACGGCCGCGGCCGTAAAGATTATATCGAGCGAGGGCAACGTCGCCGACGCGTCCCTCGACGCCAAACCCGTTACCGGGGGCGGCGAAGAAATCCTAATCGCGACGATCCAACCCGAACGCGAAAGCCCGGTGGGGCCGCCGCAAGAGTACCTTCTGGCCAACCTCCCGGTCGGGATAATCGCCGTGGACCGCGAGTTTCGGATAACGTACTGGTCGCAGGGACAGGAGATAGAGTCCGGGATACGGGAAGAGAACGCGTTGGGCCGCGGTTTATTCGAGCTGCTGCCCAACATGGAGCTCGAGCAGATGGGCCGCAAGAAGGTCCGCGAGAGGTTGCAGGGCGTGCTCGAGACCGGCAAGCCGTACCGCATAGAGCGCTTCCGCCACAGGGACCGCTTCGACCGCGAGGAGTTCCTCGACCTCCGGATTTCGCCGCTACGCGGCCTGAAGGGCCACGTCGTCGGCCTGGTCGCGATAAGCGACAATATCACCCCCCACGTCCGGCTGGAAGAGGAGCTGGAAGATAAGACCGCCCGCCTGGTCTTCGAGCGGAACCGGCTGGCACACCTCTTCCGCGTCGCCGGCCGCATCCGCGAACACGAGAGCCTGGCCGACAAGTTCCAGTTAATCGTAAAGGGGATAAAGGGACTGGGATGGGGCAAGGTCTACCTCAAGGTATTCGGCCCGGGCGCCGGCCCGGCGCAAACCGCCTCCGCCGGCTACGGCGACGAGGAGATCGAGGCGCTATCCGGGACGCTCGAGTCGGCGCAGCAGACGAAGGAAGCGCTGGAGAGCGAAGCGCTGCAGCCGTACGCGAGCGGCAACATCTACCACGTCCCCTTCGGCGACGAGACCGCGGGCCTCATCCGCCGGGTAAGCCCGCTCGAGGGCGGCGGCCGCGCGGGCGAATGGGATTCGCGCGACCTCTTCATGGTAAAGATGTACGGCCGGGAGGGTAAGGCCGTGGGCTACGTCGTCCTGGACGACCCCATCGAAAACAGGAAACCGGGCGACGAGAGCCTTTTCATGTTGGAGCTCTTCGTGAGCTACGCGGCGCTGGTGGTGGAGGAAGCGGCCGCGGTCGATACCCTAAAAAACCGCACCAAACGGCTGCACGCCATGGCCAACATCACGAAGGTCATCAACTCCATCCACGAACCCGAACGGTTGATGGTGCGGGTGCTGAAAGAGTTGGGGAATTTCCTGAACTTCCTCCGGGGAGCGGTTTATTTCTACGACGAAACCCATCGCCAATTTAAAATCGTGGCCAGCTTGAACCTGAGCGCGGAGGACGTGGAGATTGCGGAGCTAACCGCCCACCGGCGCCGGCCGGGTTGGGTGGTCGAGAACGGCCGCCCGCTGCTCGTGGCCGACACCAAGGCCGACGCCCGCTTTCCGAACGAGGGAGACGACGGCGCCCGGTCCGAGGTTTACGCGCCCGTCGTCTACGAGGGGCGGAGCCTGGGCTGCATCGGCGTGTCGCACGACGAGCCGGGCGCTTTCCACCAGGGGGACCTGGAAATCCTTACCACCTTCGCCGACCAGGTCGCCGTAGCGCTGCAGAACGCCCGGCTGTTCGAGGAAGCGGCGCAGCGCACCCGCCAGCTGTACGACCTCAACGCCATCGGAAATATTTTGTCGTCGGTGCTGGACATCAACGAGCTCTACCCCACCGTCGTCGAGCGCGTGCAAAACGACCTTCGCTTCCAGAACGTGACGCTGCTTACCGTGGACCGAGAAACCGGTTCGCTGGTTCTACAGGCGTACAAGGTCCAGGGGGCGACGAAGGCGCTGAGCGTAGACTACCGCCAGAGTGTCGACTCGGGGGTATGCGGCCGCGTCGTCCGCACCGGCAAAACCGCGCTCGTCCCGGATACGACCCGCAACGAGGATTTCCGGGAGGTGGATTTCCTGCCGCCCATGCTCTCGGAGCTGTGCGTGCCCATAAAGATAGGCGGCGAGGTGATGGCGATACTCAACGTCGAGAGCCGGTGGCCCAACGCTTTCGACGAGGCCGACGTCGCGGCGCTCGAGACGCTGTCGGGGCAGGTGGCGGTGGCCCTCCGCAACTCGATGCTCATCGAAGAAGTTACGCAGAAAGCGGAGGAGCTGGAGCGGGTCAACCGAGAGCTGCGCCGCCTGGACGAGATGAAGGCGGACTTCGTCTCCATGCTGGTCCACGACCTCCGGACGCCCATGACCGGGATCCTGGGCTCGGGCGAAATTATCGAAGAGCTGCTGGCGGGCGAAGTCGACGACCGGATTATGAACCTCGTCCGCATCATCCCCAAAGAGTCGAAACGCCTCATAGACCTCATCAACAACATCCTGGATTTCTATCGCCTGGAGGAAGCCGGCATAAAAATTACGCCGCGGTCCATTTCGGTGGAGGAGCTCGTCCACGAAGCGTACGACGGCGCCAAAGTCATCGCCGGCAAGCAGGGCGTAAGGTTCACGGCGTCGGTGGAGCCCGAGCTGCCGATGATCGTAGGCGACGAGGCCAAGCTGCTCCAGGTTCTCTCCAACCTGGTCGGAAACGCCCTCAAGTTCACGCCCACCGGCCGCTCGGTCAAGATCTTCGGCGGCGGCGTTACCGACGGGATGGTCACCATAGGAGTGGCCGATACCGGCGTCGGTATCCCGAAAACCGACATTCCCCATCTCTTCGAAAAATTCAAAACCTTCCGGAGCGACGGCGACCGGCGCATACGCGGCGCCGGCCTGGGCCTGTACATCGCCCGCGCCATAATCGAGGCCCACGGCGGCACCATCAACGTCGAGAGCGAGGAGGGCAAGGGCTCCACGTTCACCTTCGCCGTCCCCGCCGCGGAAGAGTCGTAACAGGCGCAGCCGAGGCCGGGACGGTAAAAAGGCGCCGCCTAAAGGCGCTTTTTCGATACGTCCCGGAACCGACTCCCCGGCAAAATCGGTTTGCCTTATGGGACGCGTTTATTATAGAATAGCGGCAATCGACGGCACACTATGGACCTGACACACCTTCTTATAACGTTAATCCTCATCTTCGTGGGCGCGAAGGCGTTCGGCGAGCTGGCCAACCGCGTCGGCCAACCGACGGTGCTGGGCGAGCTCATCGCCGGCGTCATCCTCGGCGTGGGCTGCCTTAAGCTGGTCGACCCCCACGCCAACGTAATAATCCTTCTCGCCGACATCGGCGTCATCATCCTGCTGTTCGAGATCGGCCTGGCCACCGACATCCGGGAACTCCTGGAAGTGGGTTGGCGTTCGCTGGGCGTGGCCGCGGTCGGCGTAATCCTACCCTTCGTCGGCGGCTTCGTCTTCGCGTTGGCCTTCGGCTACACCAACCTGGTGGCGATATTCCTGGGCGCGGCGCTAACCGCCACCAGCGTCGGCATTACGGTGCGGGTCCTTTCGGACCTGGGCAAGTTAAAAACCAAAGAGGCGAAGATAATCTTGGCCGCCGCGGTGGCGGACGACATCGTCGGCTTGATAATACTCGCCGTAGTCCGCGACCTCGGCCTGCGGGGCGAAGTAAGCCCGTTAAAGATAATTCAAATCACCGCGCTCGCCGTCGGCTTCTTCATCGCCGCCATCGTCGTCGGCAATATATTCGCGAAGCGGCTCGTAAAGATTATCGAAAAAATGCGTACCAGCGGAACGCTCATCGTGGGTTCCATAGCGTTCGCTTTTCTGTGGTCGCTGGGCGCCGAGGTAGCCGGTTTGGCGGCCATCGTCGGCTCCTTCGCCGCGGGCCTCGTCCTCGGCCGAACCCGCAAATTCGAGGTTATAGCTACGGAGCTCAAGCCGGTGGCGTTTATCTTCACGCCCATCTTCTTCGTCAAAATCGGCGCCGACGTGGACGTACGCTACTTCAATCCTTTCAACGACGCCAACCACGCCGTCCTCGTCGTCGCGGGCTCCCTCTTCGTCATCGCGATGCTGGGAAAGGTCCTGTCGGGGTTTACGATTTTCGACAAACGCATCAACTCCACCGCCGTCGGCGTGGGGATGGCGCCGCGGGGCGAGGTGGGCCTAATCTTCGCCGAAGTAGGCCGCCGCGCCGGCATCGTGTCCGGGGACCTCTTCGCCGCGATAGTCGTCGTCATGGCGCTTACGACGTTCGTGGCGCCGCCGCTCCTGAAGTCGGCGCTGGTCCGCCGGCCGCGCGGGATGTCGCTCCTGGCGTGGTTCTTCGAGCCGGCGCGCAAGCGCGTATCGCGAATGATATGGGGCCGATGACGGGGCCGCGCCGAAAAAGGCATCCGTGGATATCGAAATGGACTATCCAACCAAGATAGTAAAAACCGCCGAGCTGCGAGACCACGTCCAGGCCCTCCAGGCCGCGGGGCAAAAAGTCGTCTTCACCAACGGCGTCTTCGACATACTGCACGCCGGCCACGTCCGCTACCTGGAGGAGGCCGGCCGGCTGGGCGACGTGCTGGTGGTGGCGGTGAACTCGGACCGCTCGGCGCGGCGGCTGGCGAAGGGGCCGGGGCGGCCTTTCAACGCCGAAGGCGACCGCGCCCTCGTCGTCGCGGCGCTGTGGTGCGTGAGCTTCGTCACCGTCTTCGACGAGGACACGCCGCTCGAGCTTATTAAACTCGTCGTCCCGGACGTGCTGGTCAAAGGCGGCGACTGGCAGCCGGAAGACATCGTGGGCGCGGACGTCGTTACCGCCGCGGGCGGCGACGTACTCTCGCTGCCGTACGTGGAGGGGTACTCGACGACGTCGCTCGTGGAACGCATCGCGAAAGGTCGAGGTTCCGAAGGAGGCGACGGTGGCGACTAAGCGTCCGACGGTCGTGGGCGTCATACCGGCCCGCTACGCCTCGAGCCGGTTTCCGGGCAAGGCGTTGGCGGACGTCGCCGGCAAACCCATGATCCAACGGGTATACGAGCGGTGCGCCCGGGCCGAGCGCCTCGAGCGCCTGTACGTCGCGACCGACGACCGGCGCATATTCGACGCGGCCAAGGGTTTCACCGACGACGTAATCATGACCGCGGCCGAGCACCCCAGCGGCACCGACCGCGTCGCGGAGGTGGCGGCCCAGACCGACGCCGACGTCTACGTCAACATCCAGGGGGACGAGCCGCTTATTGAAGCGGCGGCGGTCGACGCCGTGGCCGCGCCGTTCGACGACGACGAAGACGTACAGATGGCGACGCTCGCGCGGCCGTTCCCGCCCTCGGCGGCGCCGGAGCTGGCCTCGGCCAACTTCTGCAAAGTGGTGGTAGACGTCAACGGCGACGCGTTGTATTTCACCCGGGCGATGGTGCCGTTCCGACACCGGCCGCAGGTAAACCTCCCCTACCTCAAGCACGTCGGCATCTACGCCTATCGCCGCGAATTCCTTTTGCGGTTCACCACGTTGAAGCCCACGCCGCTGGAGGCGGCCGAGGGCCTGGAGATGCTGCGGGCGTTGGCGCACGGCTTTAACGTCCGCGTCGTCGTGGGCGATTTCACGTCGCGCGGCGTAGACACACCCGAAGACCTGGCGATGGTGGTAGAATACTATCTGAGAAACGGCGAGGAGGACGCCCAGGCCTGACTTGCCCGCGCGCCCGAAGTATGTTATAAAGGCACGGGTAGGGTGGGCGTAAAACCATGGCGGAAAAACGCGTTTCATCGGGAAGGCTGGTCAGGGTCGAGCAACGGCGGCGAGGCCGCAAGTGGCGGATCGTGCTCGGCGTCGTGGCCGTTCTGGTTGTCGTCGCGATTATAGTCGTGGCCTTCCGTTATAAATACAAGCGGCAAAAACCGGAGGAACCGCCGCTGCCGCCGACCGCGGAAACGGCCGAGGTCCCGCGCACAGCCGCCACGGCCGAGACGGTTACGCCCGCGACGGGGCAAATTTCGGCGCTGGTCGTCAACGGCACGAGCGTCCCGCAGCGATTCGGCAACGCCCTCGCCGCGCTGGAGGAGTTCAACGTCGAGGCCGGGAACGCCGTCCGCTTCGAGCAGTACCGGCCTAAAATCGCGTACGCCGGCGAGTCGTCGGTGTACTA
>CBFCYS010000099.1:0-9940 GCA_965602215.1 uncultured bacterium | reverse complement strand
CGCGGTAAAATAATATTGGCGGGCGGCAGGTTGCGCCGCGCGCGCTCGTCGTTGACGGCGTGGCCCTTCAGCGTTTCGTACGACAGCGCGACGAACTCGTTTACAATAGCGGCGGTTTTTTCGTCTTCGGGAGTTGGGCCGGCGGCGCGGCCTACGGCGGCGCCCTCCTCGTGGGGGTCGACGTCGCTGACGGCGGCGCCCAGGCCGTCGCCGCGGAGGACGAGCGCCGCGCGGTGCGCGGTCGATTCTTTGATGAAGCATGTAACGCCGTCGAGCTCGACGCCGTTCAGGGGGGCGACCAGCTCCGCGGTCCCCTCGGTGATGCGGCCCGCGCGGCGGTCGATAATAACGAGGTCGCCGTCGCGCTCCTCCACCGTCGCGAAGTTGCAGCGGAACGCCACGTCCCCCGGCCTTACGTCCATGCCGACGCCCAGCGCCTCGAACGGGCCGCGGCCGGTGTAGTACTCGTACGCGTCGTAGCCCAGCAGCGCCAGGTGGGCGGTGTCGGAGCCGGCGGGCACGCCGGGCGCGATGGGGTCGAGGATGCCGTTTTCGCCCCGCCGCGCCAGCCGGTCGAAGTTGGGGGTGCGGGCGGCCTCGAGCGGCGTCTTGCCGTCCAGCTCTTCCACCGGCCTGTCCGCGACGCCGTCGCACAGCAGTATCAATATTTTCCCTTGAGATGTCATATCAGTACGCCTTCGCGAAATAAGCCCAGACTTTGGCCTTGCCGCCGCAGCCGGCGCAACTCTTGTCGCCGGCGTCCTCCGGCTCGAGCGGGATGAAGCGGATGGTGGCGCCGGTCTCGGCGGCTATGTTGTCCTCGCACGGCGTTTCGCCGCACCACGGCGCCCGGACGAAGCCGGGCCGTCCCTCGAGGAGGGAGTAGAAGTCGTCGCGGTTGTCGACGGTCCTGGTATTCTCCTGCAAGTATGAGGCCGCGGCGGCCAGCATGTCTCCCTGTATCGTCTCGAGCGTCTCCGCGACCCAGGCGGCGATTTTATCGCGGGGCACCGCCGCTTTCTCGCGGGTGTCGCGCCGCACCGCGGTGACGACGCCCTTCTCGACGTCCTTGGGCCCGAGCTCGAGCCTGAGCGGCGCGCCGCGCATCTCCCATTCGTTAAACTTCCACCCCGGCGTGTACTCGTCGCGGTCGTCGAGCTTCACGCGCAGCCCCGCGGCCTTGAGCTCGTCGGCCAGCGCGCGGGCCTTGGCCAGTACGTCTTCCTTGGTCTTCTCGAACGTTATGGGGACGACGACCGCCTGCACCGGCGCCACCCGGGGCGGGAGCTTCAGGCCGGCGTCGTCGCCGTGAACCATAATGAGCGCGCCTATCAGGCGGGTGGTGACGCCCCACGACGTTTGCCACACGTGGTGGAGCTTGTTGTCTTCCTCCAGAAACGTTATGTCGAAGACCTTGGCGAAGTGCTGACCCAGGTTATGGGACGTGCCGGCCTGCAGCGCCCGGCCGTCCGGCATGAGCGCCTCGACGGTGTAGGTCTGGAGGGCGCCCGGGAAGCGCTCGCGGTCGGTCTTGACGCCCTGGTGCACCGGGATGGCGAGGACTTCGTGCAAAAAATCGCCGTAGAGTTCGAGGATCTTCAGCGCCTCCTCGTGCGCCTCGTCGGCGGTGCGGTGGGCGGTATGGCCCTCCTGCCACAGGAACTCGGTCGTCCGCAAGAAGAGGCGCGTTACCTTCTCCCACCGCACGATATTGGCCCACTGGTTTATCAAGACCGGCAAGTCCCGCCACGAGCGTATCCACTTGGCGTACATCTGGCAGATGATGGCCTCCGAGGTGGGCCGGAGGGCCAGGCGCTCCTCAAGCACTTCGTTGCCGCCCTGCGTCACCCACGCCACCTGGGGCGCAAAGCCCTCCGTGTGTTCGGCCTCTTTAGCCAGAAAAGACTCCGGGATGAGCAGCGGGAAGTACGCGTTCTCGTGGCCCGTCGCCTTGATGCGCGCGTCGAGGGCGTCGCGGAGCAACTCCCATATGGTGTAGCCGTACGGCCGGATAACCATGCAGCCGCGGACCGGCGCGTAGTCGGCCAGCTCGGCCTTGCGGACGACGTCGATGTACCATTGCGAGAAGTCAACGTCGCGCCGGCAGATATCCTTCACGAATTCCTTTTCGTTTCGTTCTTCCATAACAACTCCGTCCGGTAATTACGGGGGCGAGGTTC
This sequence comes from uncultured bacterium, assembly GCA_965602215.1. Taxonomy (GTDB): domain Bacteria; phylum RBG-13-66-14; class B26-G2; order WVWN01; family WVWN01; genus WVWN01. The sequence continues at coordinate 7,760 of CBFCYS010000099.1, read as the reverse complement.
GGGTATCGTCGACGCGTTCGCGCCGACCGGTATTCATCTCGCGGCGGCCGCGCCGTTCGCCGTTTCGGGCGCGGCCAGCGGCGCCGCGGCGACGCGGGAGGGCGCGTCGGCCGAGAATAACACCGCCGCCCGGTTAACCGCGGCAGCCGCGGCTATAGCTACGAAAAACGTCTGCCCTCCCCGCAGTATCGTCTCGAACGAGCCGGCGACGATGGTCGCTATAAACAGCGCTTCGTACATACCGTTCAGGAGCAAGTATTCGCCCAGGCCGGCGCCGCGGCAAAGGCGTTCGTTCTCGCGGAACAGCCGGTAGGTGGCGATTATCAACCCCAGGAAGAAAGCGAAACCCAAAATGCCCGTACTGACGAGTACTTCTAATACGCCGCTGTGGACGGCTTTCGTGTGCCCCGCGGAGCCGCGGGCTTCCGCCGCGTATTCGGCCTGATAAATAGTCCCGAACGTCCGCGGGCCAACGCCGATAATGGGCGACTTTAAAAAAACGTCCAACGCCGAGCGGTAGATGAAGCCGCGCGTGCCGCCGAGGGCCTCTTCCGTCTCGCCGGCGAACAGCGCGCCGAACCACTGTTGTTGGCGGCTTTTATATTGTTCCGGTATCAATATCAGCGCGACCACCAATAGGGAGGCGGCCAGCAAATAGGGTACGAGTTTCTTGCGCCTTTTTATCAGTTGGTACGTGAAAGTTATTATTATGGTTAACAAGCCGCCCCGCGAGCCGGTGAAGATAATCGTAATCAGGCATGTTCCCAGGCCGCATAAGGCGAGCAGTCTTCTTTTAAAGTCCGTCACGGACAGCGAAAGAACCAGCAGCATCGCGGCGGCGAAGTTAGCCACCATGGCCAGGCCGTTCGGGTTGCCCATCGCTCCCGCGGCGCGTATGACGCCGCTTAAAAATATCGAACCTATCCCCGTAACGCAGGAGGCGAGCAGCGAAAGCACGAAGAACCACGTGTATCGTAGGAACCACTTCGACTCGGCGAAGAGGTTTACGAATATGATGTATAATACTATGTTCTCGACCAGTTGGAACGTGGCCGTCCATACGTTTTTCCACGCCAACGCCTGGAACGCGGATATCAAGGTGGCGAATAAGAAGCCGTATATGAATATTAATTGCGATTTATGGCCGAAGACGGGTTTGGCCTTTTTGGTAACGACCAGCGCTATAAAGCCGATGACCGTGAAGAGGCCGATGCTCTTGGTGAGCGTGACGCCTAAGCCGCGGAAGAGGTGCTCCAGTTGCAGGCCCCCGGCTAACGAGCGGTAGACCCTCAACGCGATGATGCCGATGTGGGGTTTCGTTATGATTACCACGAACAGCGCCAGGAATATGGAAAGTTGGAGCAGCCTTGTCGGGGAGCCCTTGAGCAGTACGAAGTACGAGACTACCGCCAATAAGACCAGCGCCAGCGCTGTCACCGTACGGCGCCGGTTCGTCCCCCACAGGCCGCCCCGGACCCGGCGGCCCGCGGAACGAATCAGCCCTTCGCCGCCCGGCTGCCTTCCGGCCGTATTTAACCGCATCACCATCTTTTTTACCGTAATTGCAATCGCAACGGCGCTCGAAGGGACCGCTCGCCGAACGCCTCACGCTTCCGCGAGCCGGCGCCGAAACCGGCCGTATCCTTCATAACGCCGCTATTTCTTTGGAATATTACCAGATTAGGTAAAAATGTAAAGCCTTTTGTCGGACGGCTTAGGGCGAATGGCGTTGGCCCGCGTGTTGTGTTATATTAATGCCGAGATGAGAAGGGCAGTCGCAATCGCGCTCGTTTGTTGTTCCGCGGCCGCGGCGCAGTGGCGCGCCGAGGAGCCGCCGCCGGGCCAGCTCGTAATCGCCAAGCTGAAGTACGGCGGCGGCGGCGACTGGTACGTCAACCCTACCAGCCTCCCCAACCTCCACCGCGCCCTCCGCGAACGCGCCGGCCTACCCGCGGCCCGGATAAATGACGACGTCGTCGCCGACGTGGCCACCGACGCCGTCTTCAACTACCCGATTTTATTCATGACCGGCCACGGCAACGTACATTTCGCCGACGCGGAAGTGGCTCGGCTGCGCCGCTACCTGGAACGCGGCGGCTTCCTGCACGTCGACGACAACTACGGCCTGGACGAGTCCTGGCGCCGCGAGTGCGCGCGCCTGTTCCCGGAGAGCCCCCTGCTCGAGTTGCCGGCCGACCACGAGATTTACCATATCTATTACGATTTCCCGACGGGTCTGCCGAAGATACACGAGCACCACGGCGGCCCGGCGCGCGGCTACGCCGTCTTCCACCAGGGCCGGATGGTAATTTTTTATTCGTACAACACGGACCTGGGCGACGGCTGGGAGGACGCCGACGTTCACGACGACCCGCCGGACAAGCGCGAGGCCGCGCTCAAAATGGGCGTGAATATCGTCTTATACGCGCTGACGCATTGATTCGACCCGTGTTCACGGCTTTTTTAAGCCGGAATTAAACCGTAACGCCGCCGCCGGGGTCGATACTAATGTTACGCACCGAGCCCGTTTTATGCTATAATATACAGTTAAGAGTCGGGGCCGCGAGGCCGTCACCGCTAACCGAGAAAGAGTAAGGAGGTCGCCCATGCCACGTTAGTTTCGCCCGGAGCCGGGATATGGCGGCGGACGATTCTACATTGGCACAGGCGATTCGCGGCGGCGACGAAGCGGCGGCGACGTCTTTTTACGAGGAGTATTGCGGTAAGATCTACCGCATGATGTACTTCTCGTCGAGCAGCGAGGCGCAGGCCGAGGAGCTTACGCAGGCCACGTTCCTCGCGTTTTTCGAGTCGCTGCCGCGCTTTCGCGGCGAAGCTCGCCTCTCCACCTGGCTCTACGCCATCGCGAAGAACATCCTTCGCAACTACTACTCCCGCAACAAACGGAAACGCGAAGTCCCGCTCGACGACCACGGCGTCGCCGGCGAGATGCGTTCGTACCTCGACGGCCTGGAGTCGAAAGAGGACCCTCCCGAGCAATTGTTGACGCGCCAGGAAACGAAGGCCGTCGTGCGGGAGGTGCTGACGCGACTCGCGACCACGTATCGCGAAGTGCTCACGCTCCGCTACTTCGACGGCCTTTCCAACGCCGACGTAGCGGCGGCGCTGGGGAAAAAGGAGAGCACGGTGCGCGTTCTGCTGCACCGGGCGTCGAAGGCGTTCGCGCGCGAGCTCCGGCGGATGGAAGCGCGTGCCGGTAGCGAGCTCGTAGAGAAGCCGGGGGCGCGCGCTTAAAACGGAATAAAGAGGGTTGTCAAGCGACTTCGGGCCGTCCCGAAAAGGCCGGTTTTACGGCTTTTAGGTCGGTTTTTTTTATTTTAAAATGCATTTTTAGCTTGACGTAACGGTTTATATAGGTTAGATTATATAGTGGGTAAGTGCCCCTTAGTTCATAAGTTGTCCCCACCCCGGGGAGGTAAGTATATGAGACGCGAATGGTTAAAGACGTTAATATCGGTTGCCGCGGCGTTGGCGTGCGTAGCCGCGTCTGATTTCGCGGCCAAACCGGCGGACGACGCCGGCGCTCCCGGAGGCGCCGGACCCGGCGCCGCTGCGGTTCCGTGGCAGGCGGACCGGGACGGCGAACCGCCCGGGGGCATGGTGCAGTATTTCCGCGCGACGGGCGAAAACTGCTACCTCGTTTTCTCCAATTTCGGCGTTTTCGGTTGCTACGCCTTACAGGCGGATCACGGCTTCCACTATAACGTCGGCGTTTACTATCCGCCCGAGAAACACGCGGGCCTCTACTCCTGGACCGACGCGCCGACGTTGGCCAACTACAACAACTTCGTAGATACCACCACCAGCATACCCATCTGGCTTGAGCTGCCGGGGGACGCGACGACCATCAGCGTCGAGTATTGGGCCAAGTGGGATATCGAAGAGAAATTCGACGGCGTGGAGCTCGAGATTGCGAAGAAAAGCGAGCCCACCAACTGGAAGAACCTCCGCCCCACGAGTACCGTCCCGGGCTCGGGCCAAATAGGGCAGCCGGACACGACCCGTTATTACTACGAAGGCAGGACTACTGTTTGGAAGTTGGAGAAAGTCGACATCTCGAGTTACAAAGGGTCCCAAGTCCAACTGCAGTTCCACTTCCGGGACGACATGTCAAACCGGGAGTACCGTCACGGTATCTACGTCGACGACTTCCGCGTCATACGGGACGGCACCACGGACCTTTATTCCAACGGGTTCGAGCACCCCGGGACCGACGATTGGGATTCGGACGTAATTCGCGGCAACCCCGTGGTCGATAAATGGGGATACAGCCAGGCGCTCCCCGCCGAGGTCAATTTCCTTAACAACGGCGAATTCATAGTAGGGGCGTCCTCGGCCTACGTGGCCGACGCGTTCGAACCGGATTGGGCGACGACGTCCGTAGGTTGGAACAAGCTCGTGAACTTCTCCAACGCGGCGACGCGCAGCCCGACCATGCCCGAGTTCCGCGTCGACCAATATGTGTACGCCTATCGCGATTACGTTATAATCGACTGCTACGTGAAGAACGGCAAGGCGGAGACCCAGGGCGATATTTACGCCGGCATCCGGATGAACGTCGACATACGGCATAACGAGCTCGAGCGAGACGACGACGAACGCGTCACCTACAAGGGTGCGAAAAGGTTGGCCGCGTTCTTCGACGACGGCCAACTCGACGAGCCTATGTGCGGGGTGCTGTATTTAGATCCCGATAACGAGGCGCCTACGTCGGTCAATTTTACCACCAACATGGACCAGTGGACCAACGACAACGCCAATTACACCGCGATGAGCAACGGCCAGTACGATTACCTGAACGTCAATTCGCCGGTAAACCGGTGGGCCGTGGTCGTGGGCCAGGGGCCGCACTCTCTTAATATGAGCGAGGTAGTACGCTTTACCTTCGCCGTCGTCGGCGGCGACGACGAAGACGACCTCCTGGAAAACGCGGACGCGGCCCGGAACACGTATAAAACGCTGCCGGACAAGACGCCCATCAACGTCGCACCCTCGTCGTTCGGGAAGATAAAGGCGCTGTACCGATAGCGGAGAAAAGGCGTAAATAGAAGGGGCCGCAGCGCGGCCCCTTATTTTTTTATACCGGAGGTTTCGGCGGCTCGTGCTGCGGCACGTCCCGGTTAATGGCCGCCAGCGCCGGCTCCGCCTCCAACGCGGCCAGGACGTCGCCCAGGCCGAATGACCCTTTCTCGCCCAACCGGTCGAATAAATTCCGTAGGAGCTCGTAGTCGCGCGGCTCGTCCAGGACGAGGCGATAGCCGGAGAGGTCCGCGCCCGCCCGGGCCGGTGGCAGCCGGAAGACGTTGAAATCTTCGCGATGAGCGTAGACGTGCGGCGTTACGTGTTCGCGCGACGCGGCGTCAACGCGGCGGGCGGCCAGCCGCGCCAGCAGCTCCGCCGTGAGCACCTCCACGTCGTAGCCGCGGGGGAAGTCCGCCGGTACGTCGTTGTACGAGAAGTCGTGGCCGCCGGCCACGTGCGCCGCGACGACGTCGCCGATTATAACGGGGTCGATTAGCGGGCAGTCCGCCGTTATCCGGACGTAGTGTTCGGCGGGGAAGGCTTGGGCCGCGGCGGCCAACCGCCCCAGGACGTCTTCGGCGGCGCCGCGAAAGACGTCGGCTCCCGACACCCGGGCGCAGGCTTCGACGGCGTCGTCTTCGGCGGCGTCCGTAGTCGCGACCACCACCCGGGTCGCGCCGGCGGCCGCCCGGCACCGCGCGACCACGTGAGTCAGCGCCGGCTTGCCGGCCAGCGGCAAGAGGACCTTGCCGGGAAGGCGGCTCGAGCCGAGCCGGGCCTGGACCAGTACGTTGACCTCGGCCATATCCGTCTACCGCCTATAGTGCCGCAGGACTTTGTTCACGGCCTTTATGACGTCGGCGACGTCGCCGGCGGTCAAGGCCGCGAAGAGCGGCAGCGACAGGATGCGTTCGAAGAGCGCCTCCGCTCGGGGGAAGTCGCCCTGCCGGTAGCCGTACGTGTCGCGGTAATATGAGTGGTAATGAAGCGGTATGTAGTGGACGTTTACGCCGATGTTCTCGGCGCGCAGCGCCCGGAATACGGCGTCGCGGTCGGCCTTCAACGCCTTGAGGCGGAGTTTCACGACGTACAGGTGGCGGCCGTGTCGCACGTTCGGCGGCGTCCGTATAATTTCCAGATCGTCGCGGGAGCGGAAGGCGTCGTCGTAGGCCGCGGCCACGGCCTGGCGGCGCTCGTCGTCCGCGGCGAAACGCCCCAGCTGCGACAGCACCAGCGCCGCGCTCAAGTCCGGCATGCGGTAGTTGTAACCCAGGCCCGCGACGTCGTACCGATAGTCGGCGGTCGGGCCGTGGCGGTCCGACGCCGAGGTGGTCAGGAAGTGGTTGCGGAACAGCCGCGCCCGGGCCGCGACGTCCTCGTCGTCGGTCGCTACGGCGCCGCCCTCGCCGGCGGCGATTTGTTTGACGGCGTGGAAGGAGTAGCACGCGGCGTGGCCCCGGCCGCCCAGCGGCTCGCCGCCGTACGCCGCCCCCAGCGCGTGCGCGCAATCCTGCACCAGCGCCAGGTCGTTCTTGCGGCAAATATCCTCCAGGGCCGCGACGTCGCACGGCAGGCCGCCGAAGTGTACCGCGGCCAGCGCGCGCGTCTTCGGCCCCACCCGGGCCGCGGCGTCCGCGGCGTCGATGTTCAGGTCGTCGCCGACGTCCGCGATGACGGGCTTCGCTCCCGCCGCCGCCGCGGCCGACGCCGTCGCCGCGAACGTGAGCGCCGGGACCACGACCTCGTCGCCGGCGCGCAGCGGGACCGTTTGGTACGCGATGTGGAGCGCCGCGGTGCAGCTCGATACCGCCACCGCGTACTTCGCGCCCGCGGCCGTCGCGAGCGCGCGTTCCAGCGCGGGTATGGCCGGGCCGGTGGTGAGCCACCCGGATTTCAATACTTTTACGGCCGCCGCCACGTCCTCTTCGGCGAGGACGGGTTTGGAGTAGGGGAGGAATTCTTTCCTCACCGGCGAGCCGCCGTCTATGGCGAGCTTATGAGCAATCATTGGCATCCATAATTATTGGTCGCGGAAACGCGCGACCGTTACGCCCTCGTTGCCGCCCGGGCCGGGGCCGTACGAGGCCACCGCGGCGTGGGTCCGCAGGAATTGGCGAATCCCGTCGCGGAGGCGGCCGGTCCCGTGGCCGTGGATAATTTCGACGCTCGTCATCTGCGCCGCGACCGCGCGGTCCAGGTACGTCGTGAGCTCGAGGAGGGCCTCCTCCACCGGGTAGCCGATGAGTTTCAGGCTGGGCCGCACGTCACCCTCGATGGATATCTTAACGCCGCCGGGCTTCGGGCGCCCGGCCGCGGGTGCGAGGTCGGCCAGGTCGACCCACGCCTCGACGCCGCCGAAGCGGACGCGCGCGCGACCCTTGGCCGCGTCGACCTCCGCCACCTGACCTTTGGCCGCCGTGCCGCGCACCGTTACCCACGAGCCTTCCGCGACGTCGCCGGCGGGTGCGGCCTCGGGCCCTGCTCGCGCCGCCAGCCGTTCCTTCTGCTCGACGGCGTCCTTTTCGGCCTGGAGCAATTTCCGGCGCCCCTCCTCGGCCGCGGCGACGTCGGCCTTCTCGCGCAGCTCGCGGATGATAACGTTGGCCTGTTGCCTGGCCTCCCGCAATACCTTCGCGGCCTCGCCGTACGCTTCTTCGCGCCGGCGGGCCTCGCTTACCTCGTAACACCGCTTTTCTTCTTCGAGCGTCCCAAGGTTG
>CBFCYS010000098.1:0-10090 GCA_965602215.1 uncultured bacterium | reverse complement strand
AACGACGCTATTACGCGGCCCAGCGACGCCGGCTCGCGCCCCGGGTACCCGTCCTCGTATACGGCCGTATGGTCCCACCACCCGGTGAGGCGCCAGTACTTCTGGCCTTCCTTGCCGGTGTAACTCTCGAACGCGTAGTCGCAGTACCCTTCGTCGGCGAGGTAGCCGCTTAGCTCGTCCACCATCACGCGGAGCGTTAACGACACTTCCTCCGCCTGGTACGTGGTCGCGGTTTCGGCCGGCGTCCCGACGCCGCCGGTGGGGACTTCCAGCGAGACGGAGTACGCCAGTATATACATGTTATCGACGGCGGTCCAGAATTCGTCGTAATACCAGAACTCGGGGATGACGTACTTCCGCCCGGGCGGGTGATGCCCCACGTCCGCGGGGTCGAAGTGGAAGAGGAAGTCGGGGCTGAGCGTGTCCTTCAACAGGCCGGTGTTCCGCTGGTTGAACGCCGTCGCGACGTTTTTGAGAACGTTGACGGGCGTCGTGGCCTCCAGCCGCTCCGGCCCCGTGGGCGTTGTGGTTTCGTCTTCGGTGCAGGCCGGCAGCGTCGCCGCGACGGCCGCGATAACGATTAAGAGCTTCTTCATATCATAACCTCATTTATACATCGCCAGTATCCTACCGAGCGATGAGGGTTCCAAACCCGGCGTTGCGTCGGCGTAAGCGCTCGTGAAGTCCCGCCATCCTGCCAGGCGCCAAAGCTTTTTCTCTTTTTCGTTGTAATAACTTTCGAACGCGAAGTTGCAATACCCGCCGTCGGCGATGTAGCCGTTGCGCTCGTCGACCATTACCAGCAAAGATATGGACACGTTCTCGACCTTGTACCGGGTTTCTTGTTCACCTGGTATCCCTATGCGGCTCGTGGATATATCGAGTTTGACGTAATAGGCTTGTTCAAACATATTGTACAGCGCCTGCCAAAATTCCGTATACGACCACGACGTCGGGATTTCGTACTCGCTGCCCGGCGGGTTCTGGCCGACGTCGTCCGGGTCGAAATAGAAGACGAAGGCCGGGCTCAGGCATTTTTTCAGGGTATCTATATCGCCCACGTCAAAAGATATTTCAACGTCTTCTATGACGTCCACGGGCAGATATTCCGGCGACGGCCTCGTGATACCCTCCTCCTCGCCGCATGCGAGCGCGAGCAGCGCGATTAACGCGACGCCCATTACCGCTTGCTTCATTTCGAAACCTCCCTATCTATATAGCGCTAGAAGTTTGCCGAGCGAAGCCGGCGCTACGCCCGGGTACGCGTCGAAGAACTCGCTCGTGCGGTCCCACCATTTGGTTAGGCGCCAATACTCCTCGCCTTTTTCCGTCTCGTATCTCTCGAACGCGAAGTTGCAATAACCGCCGTCGGCGATGAAGCCTTCCAGCTCGCTTACCATTACGAGTAACGAGATTTTTATATTTTCGGCCTTGTACTCGGTCTCGTTCTCCCCGGGCTCGCCGACGCCGGCCGTCGTTATCGACAGGTTAATCGAGTAAGCTTGGCCGTACATGTTGTTTGCGGCCCCCCGGAACTCGGCGTAGGACCACGACTCCGGGATGACGTACTCACTCCCCGGCGGGTTCTGCCCTACGTCGTTCGGGTCGAAGTAGAAGACGAAATCCGGGCTCAGGCATTTTTTCAGGAGGTCTATGTTTCTTTGGTCGAAAGATAATTCGACGGCGCCTATCACGTCCGCCGGCAGATTTAACGGCGGCGGCGGCGGCCTCGTAATGCCCTCCTCCTCGCCGCACGCGAGCGCGAGCGCCGTGACGACTATAACGCCTATTACCGCTTTCTTCATCTCGTAACCTCCCTATTCATATATCGCTAATACCCGACCGAGCGACGTCGGGCTGGTGCCCGGGTATTCATCCATGTACTCGCTCGAGCGGTCCCACCAACCGGTAAGACGCCAATATTTTTCGCCTTTTTCCGTCTCGTATCTCTCGAATTCGAAGTTACAATAACCGCCGTCGGCGATGAAGCCGTTTAACTCGCTTATCATGACGAGCAACGAGATTTTTATATTTTCGGCCTTGTACTCGGTCTCGTTCTCCCCGGGCTCGCCGACGCCGGCCGTCGTTATCGACAGGTTAATCGAGTAAGCTTGGCCGTACATGTTGTTTGCGGCCCCCCGGAACTCGGCGTAGGACCACGACTCCGGGATGACGTACTGGCTGCCCGGCGGGCTGTTCCCCACGTCGCGGGGGTCGAAGTAGAAGACGAACTCGGTACTAAGTACGGGCTTAAGGAGGTCGACCTTGCTTTGGTTGAAGGATATTGCTACGGTCGTTAACGTTTTAACGGGCGACGTGGGTTCAGGGTACGGCTTTTCGGACTCCGTAACTTCGCCCTCGAAGCAGCCGAGCGCCAGTAGCGCGATTAACGCGACCCATATTACCGCTTGCTTCATTTCGTAACCTCCCTAAGTCGGCTTCTCGTACAGCGACAGTATGTACCAGAGCGGCACCCGCTCGACGCCCGCCGGCGCCTCGCCCCCGCCCTCGGTCTTGTCCCACCAGTTGGTTATCCGCCACAGGTCCCGGCCTTGTTCGTCCCGATATTTCTCGAACTCGAAGGCGCAGTACCCTTGGGCGAGGTACCCGCGTTTCTCGTCGACCATCACGAGGAGCGCCAGGTCGATATTGTCCGCGCGGTACGTGTTTTCTTCGGGCGCCGGTTCGCCTACGCGGCCGGTGTGGATGGAAAGCGAAATATCGTACGCCTCGTTAAAAAGAATATGCGCGATATTCCAAAATTCCGTATAGTTATAACAGGGCGGCGGACGGCGGGAATTCCCGTCCGGTTTGGCGCGGCCTATTTCGCCGGGGTCCGTGTAGAAGACGAAGGTCGGGCTTAAGGTCTTTTTTAGGTAATCAATGTAGATTTCGTTAAAAGATAGCTGTACCGTTTTTAAAACCTTCGCCGGCGACGTATAATCGGGCGTAACGGGGGTGTCGCCGTTGATGACCGTTTTGCCGCAGCCGGCGAACGCCAACGCCGCCACTGTGACGGCCGTGGTTAAGGTTATTATACGTTTCACAATAAGGCCTACCGCGTATTTAATTGTACATCGCCAGTATCCTACCGAGCGACGTGGGCGTTAAACCCGGCATCCCGTCGGCGGACTCGCTCGTGAAGTCCCACCATCCTGCCAGGCGCCAACGCTTTTCTTTTTGTTCATTATAATAAACTTCGAACGCGAAGTTGCAGTAGCCGTTGTCGGCGACGTAGCCGTTGACCTCGTCTACCATAACGAGCAGCACCAGGTCGATATTGTCCGCGCGGTACGTATTTTCTTCGGGCTCCGGTTCCCCTACGCGGTTTGTGTTTATAGATAGGTTGATCGAATAGGCCTCTTTGAACATATTGCGCGCGGCGTTCCAGAACCATTCATCGGGCCAGGATTCCGGTATTAAGTAGTTATTCGTCGGGGGCTTCCGTCCAACGTCGCGCGGGTCGAAGTAGAAGACGAAGTTGGAGCTTAGGGATTTTATTAAGAGGTCTATATCGCGGGAATTGAAAGACACTGCTACGGTTCTCAAGACGTTCGCGGGGGACGTTAAATCGGGCCAACTGGGCGGCGGTGGCGGGGGCGGAGGTTCGTACATTTCTTCGCAGGCCGTGGCGGCCAAGAGCGACGCGAGTACTAGTATTAGTAATATTTTCTTCATCTCTTCCCCTCCTAAAAGGCGCTATAGTATTTACTCCGTCCCGATATTCTCCGCGGCCCAGAGCGCCAGGCCGCCGCAATCCTCCTGCGGGCGGCGCTCCAGCCGCGCCCCCTCGAATTCCCACAGGATTACCTCGGCGACGAAGATCTCGCAGCCGGGCATCATGTGGCCGCCGAAGGCGCGGCCTTGCCGGTCCGAAAGGGAGAGGTGCGCGTGTACGAACGGCGCGCCCTCCTTGAGCGAGATGTTACCGGTGAGCGCGCAGATCTCCATCTCCTCGTCGAACTTGTTAACGGCGTATTCGCTTTTCTCGATGTCGAAGATGCCGACCGCGGCTTTCCGGAGCGCCCCTATGCCCGACAGCGCGCCGAGCTCGATACCTTCGGCCTTTACCAGTTTATTCAATTCCTCCAGCAGGTCGCCGCCCGGCACCAGCCGCCGCATGACGACGCGCTTGACGCTTAGTCCGTTCATAACGTCTCCTTTTCGCGCCGTTAATATATCATACCTATTATATCGGCGCAAAGGAAAGGCGTCGGCCCGTTTTCCCTTTTTGGCCTATATATTTTGTATTATAATCGCTCGAGTCGTTACTCATCATTAACATGCCGAAAAATTTCGACGTAGAGGAAGCGCCGCCCGAAGGCCTCGCGCGCTACGACGGTTTCCTGGCCGCGTCGCCCCAGCGTACGCCCTTCGCCGGCGCGGCGTGGCTTTCGCTGTTGGCGGGGCAGCTGCCGGGGCGCGTCTTCGCGCTGGCCTTCGCCGCCGGCGGCGAGACGCGGGCGCTCGTGCCGATATGGGAGCGCCGCTACGCGCTCCTTGGTACGGTGGCGGAGATTCCGCCGCTCACGCCGTACTGGGGGCCGTGCCTGCCGCCGGCCGGGGACCTCCGCGCCGGGCGCGTGAAGGCGCGCGACCACGACATCCTGGCCGCGGCCGCGGCCGAGATGCGCCGCCGTTGGCCGTACGCCCGGCTGGCCTGCCACCCCACCCTCGCCGACGTGCGGCCGCTCACCTGGGCCGGCTTCCGCGGCGACGCCCGCTACACCTCCATATTGGCCCCCGCGCCCCCCGACGAGTTCGCCGCGTCGCTCTCGTCGTCGCTGCGGAACAAGCTGAAGCAGGGCGAGGGGCTGGCGGTGGAGGAGAGCGCGGACGCCGAGCCGTTCGTCGCGATGTACGCCGCGACCTTCGGCCGGCGCGGGATGACGCCGCCGGTGGCCCCGTCTTTCTTGCGCGCGCTGGCGGCCTCGTTCTGCGGCTCGGCCGGGTCCTTCTTTTATTTGAAGAATGCAAAAGGCGAGCGGGTGGCCGGGCGCCTCGTCCTGTGGGGCGAACGCGCGGCGTACGACCTGCTGGCCGCCTCCCTCGACGAGGGGCGCGGGCCGCTGGGCGCATACTTGCTGTGGCGCGAGGTCGGGGCGGCCTGGAAGCGCGGCCTGCCGCTGGATATGGTGGGCGTAAACGTCGAGGCCATCGCGCGCTTCAAGGAATCGTTCGGCGGCCGGCTCGCGCCGTATTACCAGCTCGCGGCGTACCGTTCGCCGCTGGTTCGGCTGCTGGCCGCGGCCCGGCGGAGGGCCGGGCGGTGATAGGCGTCCACGTCGGCGAGTGCGGCCTGGGCGCGGCGCGGGCGCGGCACGTGTTGGCGGAGCTGGCGCTGATGGCGGGGTTGCCGCGGGCCGAGGGGCCGCCGGCGGTGACGCTGGCCCACGGCCGCGGCGAGGTCCCTCCCGGGCCCAGGGTAGTCGTCCCGTGCGAGGCCGAGCACGTCTCCCGGGAGACGCCGCCTGACGCGTGGCGCGACGGCGACGTAGAGGTGCCGATACTGTACGGGTCGTCGGCGCCGAAGGGAGAGGTAATCGCTCGAGCCCTGAGCGGCGAGCCGCTGCTGGTGCGGGAAGGGGAGGCCGTCCACGTCGGCTTCGACGTCGTCGCCGCCGCGGACTACTATCTCAACGGCCGCGGCGAGGTCGGTTGGCCGCGGGACCGTTACGGCCGGCCGGACCTGGGCGGCGCGCCGCCGTGGCGCCGCGAGTCGGTGGCGGTGGCGGCGGTGAATCGCTACGCGCGCTTGCTCGCCCGAGCGGCCGAGGCCGCGTGCGAGACGGCGGGAACGCCGTTGCTCCGCTTCCGGTATTGGCCCGACGGCGCGCCGTTCGCGGCGGCGCTGAGTCACGACGTCGACCGGCTGCGGGGGCCGGCGCGGCGGGAGGTATTGCGGTCGTGGCTGCGGCCCTTCGGCGGCGGCGCCCGGGCCCGCTATAAGCTGCGGGACTTCGTCCGCGGCTCGGCGCCGCTCGAGCCGCTGCCCGCCGTCCGGGAGGCGGAGGAAGCGGCGGGAGGCGCGTCGACCTTCTTCGTCGGCTCCGTGCGCCGGGGGCCGATGGATTTCGCGTACGACCTGGGCGACGTCGCCGGCCTGATAGGCGAAATTACGGCCGCCGGCCGCGAGGTCGGCCTTCACGGCAGCTATTATGCGGAAGCCGACGGCGCCGCGCTGCGCGAGGAGAGAGAACTCCTGACCGGCGCGGCGGGCCGCGAGGTCGCCGGCGTGCGCGGCCACTACCTTCGGCTGGGCGGCGACGAGGGGTGGCGGGCGGTCGAGGCCGCGGCCTTCGCGTACGACGCCTCTTTCGGCTTCGCGAACGAGGTAGGTTGGCGGGCGGGCGCCGCGCTCCCCTACCGCCCTTTCGACGGCGACGCGGAGAGGCCGTACGACTTCGTCGAGATACCGCCGGCGGTGATGGACGGCACGCTGTTCCAGTATAAACGGCTCCGCTCCAAGCAGGCGCGGGCGGCGACGCTGCGGCTCGTCGGCGAGGCCGCGGCGTGCGGCGGCCTGTGCTCTCTCATCTGGCACTACCGCGCCTTCCGCGGCGGCACCTTCCCGGAGTGGGGAGCGGTATTCGCGGACGTCGTCGCGCACATATTGGAGGCCGGCGGCCGGGCGCTCACGCACCGCGACGTCGCGGCCCGGTACCGGCTCAACGCCGCCGTCGCCGCGCGGGGCCCGGGCCCGGACGGCACTATCGAGGTAGTATTGCCGGCGGGCGCGCCCGGCGACGTCGTCTTCGAGGTCGGCGAAGGTTGGAAGTTGGCGCGGGGCGACGTACGCGCGCTCTCGCCGCGGACCTTCGCCGTCCCGGCCGGCGTGCGCGCCGCGGCCGTAACTTTCGCCCGCGAGAGGTAGCGTCCTGTTCGTACCGAGACTCAGACCGTTCGTCGATTACGCCGCGCTGGCCGAGCTGCTGGCCGCGGCCGAGGCCGCCGTGGCGCGGGAGGCCGAGGCGTACGAAGAGGCGCTGCGGGCGCACTTCGGCGCCGCCGCGGTTTACCCCCTCTCCTCGGGCCGGGACGCCATCATGCTGGCGCTGCGGGCGCTGGGCATAGGCCGGGGCGACGACGTGGCTATCCCGGCGTTCACCTGTCCCGCCGTGGCGGACGCGGTCCTCTCCCTCGGTGGCATCCCGCACCTGGTAGACATATCGCCGCGGCACTTCGGCCTGGAGCCCCGCAGCCTGCGGCGCGTCCTCGCCCGCGGCCGGACGCGCGCCGCGGTGACGGCGCCGCTCTTCGGCGCGGTCCCCCCCCAGGGTGAAGTGCAAGAGCTGCTCGCCGAGCGCGGCCTCCCGTGGGTGGAGGACGTCGCGCAGGCCTTCGGCTCGAGCCGGGGCGGCCGCCCCGCCGGCTCCACGGCGCCGCTGGCCGTAATTTCCACCAACTTCGACAAGCCGTTCACCACCGGCCGCGGCGGCGTCCTGGTGGTCAACGACGCCGCGCTGGTCCCGGCGGTGGAGGAGCTCGTCGCGTCGCTGCCGGCGCAGACGCGGGCGGAAGCCGAAACGGCGTTGAAAGGACTCGTCATCTCGGATTACCTCTTCGACGCCGAGAGTTACGAGCCGTTCGTCTCGGTGGACCTGGGCTACCTGTACGCGGCCACCGAGGGGGACGCGTACGACCTCGCCAATCTCGTCGCCCGGGGCGCGGCGGTAGCGGCGCGCCATGCCGCCACCGCCAAAGAGGGGTTAATGCCGGCCCACAAGCCCCCGTTAGCGCGACGGTTGGCCCGGTGGTTCTTCCCCAGCTCCGCGGTCCCGCCGCTGGCGCCGGGGAAGCGGCTCGCGCCTTTGTTGGCCGCGCTGGGCGCGCGCCACCTGGCGGCGGCTCGAGCAGACGGCGAACGACGGCGGAAGCTCGCCGCATTGTTCGACGACGCCTTCGCCGGTAGCACTTCGTACCGCGCGCCGAACTGGGGCGTCGCCGGCGACGAGCCGTGGCCCATACGTTATCCGCTGTTCCTGCGGGATTGGGCCCGCCGGCCTGAAGTCATCGCAAGGCTGGCGGCCGCCGGGTACGAGGCCGGGCCCTTTATATATCCCCGGCCACTCTCGGGGATGTTCCCCTATTATAAACTTTCGCGCACCACCGGCCGATATCTGCGCGGGGCGTGGCGGGCCGCGGCCGCGGTCGTGAACCTCCCGCTGCACGCCGGCGTTGGCGAGGACGACGTGCGAACGATGGCGGAGGCGGTGCGTGGATGAGCGGCGGAAGCGGTGTTTCGGTGGTCATACCCACGATGTCGCGGCCGGCCGAGCTCGCGCTGACGGTAGCGTCGGTAATGGCGGGGACGGTACTCCCGGAGGAGATCGTAATCGTCGACGCCAGCGCGGACGAGCGCACGGAGTACGCGGTCGCGCAAATGTCCTCGGCCTTCCGCCGCGTCGAGTTTCTTTACGTACGCACGCCCCCCGGCCTGCCGGCGCAGCGCAACGCCGGGTTAGAGGCGGCGGGAGGGGGATTTATGCTTTCCTTAGACGACGACGTAATACTCGAACCGGATTTTTTAGAGGAGCTGCTCAAGGCTTTCGATGACGATCGGGTAGGCGGCGCCTGCGGTGTGATAACGAATCAGGTTCTCCCGGGCCGTTACGTCCGTTTTCTGCAACGGGTGTTTCGCCAAGTCCGGTACGCGAAACGTTCTTTTTTTCAAAGATCCGGCTTGCCGACGTTTCTTTACCGCCCCAACGTTCCCTCGGCCGTCGAGATTATGAGTGGAGGCTTAACGTTATATCGCCGCGCGGCGATAATTGATTTTCGTTGGGACCCGGTATTTAATTATTTCGACGACGATAACGTATCTTTGGAACTCGGAAAGAGAGGGTGGCGTCTCTTGCAGTGGCCCGCAGCCCGCCTGGAGCACCGGCTGGCCGAGGGGGCGCGCCCCGCGCCGAGGCGCAAGGTGCGGCGTCGCATCCTCGAGCAGCGCTTGCTCCACCGCCGCCACCTCCCGCAGAATATTTGGAACGTGGCCTGTTACTACTACAGCGTGTGGGGGGCGGCGGCGGCCGCGGCGCTGCGCCTCAAACCGCGCCTCTTCCTCGGTACTCTTTTAGGGTTGTGGGACGTCCTCCGGACGCGCGGCGGCCGCCGGCTCGAGGCGGCGTCCGGGGAAGCGCTCATACCCAGGCCGGAGCAATGACGACGCGCGCCGAGTTAAATATCGCCCTGGTGGGAATGGAGGAGCTGCCGGCGCTCACGGCGCTTCGGCTGCGCCAGGCCGGGTTCGTCGGCGCCCGGGCGCTGGAGGGCGTGCGGGGCTTCGGCCTGCTGCGCGCCGTACGGCCGTACGACGTCTTCCACGCGGTTTATCCGGTTTATTATATTAAATGGGTGCCGGCGCTGAAGGCCGCCGGAAAGAAGGTCGTCTTCCACTGGATAGGTTCCGATTGGTACGAATGCGGCCGCCGGCCGGCGCTGCGGGCGCTGTTCGGCGCGGTCCGGCGGGGCGTCGATCTCCATATAGCGGACGCGCCGTGGCTCGTCGACGAGTTGGCCGCGGCCGGCCTGAACGCTCACCTCGTACCGACCATCTCCGAGAAGATGACGGGCACGCTCGAGCCGATGCCCGAGGACTTTAAGTTGATGGCCTATATGCCGGACCGGCGGCGCGACTTCTACGGGTGGCCCGTCGTCAAGCTGGTAGCCGAGCGGTTTCCCGACGTGGAGGTAATAGCGGTCGGCGGCGGCGCGGAGGCGGACGCGCCCGCCAACGTCCGCTTCACCGGCCTGGTGGACGGCGAGGCGATGGGCCGCCTGTACCGGGAGGTTTCGGCGCTCCTCCGCCCCACCGCGCACGACGGCCTGTCGCAAATGGTGCTCGAGGCGCTATTGCGCGGCCGCCAAGTGGTGTGGAGCCGCGAGTTCCCGTTTTGCATCCGCGCGAGGGAGCCGGAGGAGTTCGTGGCCGCGGTAGGCCGGCTGGCGTCATCCTGCCCCCCGAACGTCGACGGCTCGCGTTACGTCGCCGAGAATTATTCCGCCGAGGCGGCGTCGCGGGCGCTGGCCGCGGCGTACGACGATTTGTAAACCGTCGGGAACCGGTTTTATTTAAAAAAGAGGGGAGTCG
>CBFCYS010000097.1:0-10135 GCA_965602215.1 uncultured bacterium | reverse complement strand
ATGTCGCCCAGGCACGAGCCGGTCGCCCAGGCGGGCTGGGCCGACGACCAATCGGGGGAGGTGCTAGGGCCGCCCGTCTTGCCGTAATAGGCCGAATCGGGTTGGTAGGAGAACCCGCCGTTGGCGGCGAACACGTCGGGTACGCCGTCGCCGTTAATGTCGCCGGTGTCGAGCTCGGCGGTGTGGCGCTGGAGCGTCGACGTCCACCCGGGCGAGCTGCCCAGGGTGCCGCCGTCGTTGTAGAAGACCATGTTGTGGTAGTCGGTGATGGGCGGATACCAGTTGCTGCCGTCGTAGCAGCCGGCGACGAGGTCCAGGTCGCCGTCGTCGTCTACGTCGGCGAAGGCCAGGCCGCCGTACGCGCGCTCCGCCGTTTCCCACGTCCAGCTCGGCTGGGACTTGAGCGGGATGTCGGCCTGCGCCGCAACGGCGATTAAGGCCAATGCCGTTAAATATCTAAACATATCGTTCACTCCTTTTCATTTCCCTTAAAGTCGCCGGTAACGACGGACTCCGGCGGAATTTCCACATTGGGCCAAACGCGGCTGCCGGGCGTCACGCGGGCGCCCGCGCCCACCCGGGCGCCGTCCCCCAGGGCCGCGCCGTCGACGACGGCCTCCGCGCCGACGACCACCCCTTCCCCCAGCGCGCTGCCGGCCACCGCCGCCCCCTCGCCGACCTGCACGCCGTCGAGCAACAACGACGCCTCGACGACGGCGTTGGCGCCCACCTCGCAGCGCGCGCCCAACGCGGAGCGGCCGCCGACCGCGGCCTCCGGGCTCAGGCGGCAGCCTTCCCCCATTATAAATATTTCGCCCTCGGCGGGCCAGAGCAAAGTTTGCGCCGATATTAGGTCCTGGGGAACGGCGATCGGCAGCCAGGGGGCGGCGGCCTCGACCACGGCGACCGGCGCTTTCGCGGCGTAGTTCTCAATCGCCGCGGTGAACTCGAGCTCGCCTCGGGGCGACGGCTCGAGCGCGTCGACGTACGCGAATATTTCCCGGTCGACCTTGTACAGGCCCGTGTTGACCAACGCCGCGCCGCCCTCGTCCGGCTTTTCGTTAATGCGGCGCAGGAGGCCGCCCTCGACTTCCAACGCGCCGAAGCGCCCGGAAGAGGCGACCGGCGCGCCCAGAACGGCCGTACCCGGCGCGGCGGCCAAAACCCTTACGTTCTCCGCGCCGTAGTAGTCGTCGCCGTTGATGACGAGGAACTCGGCCGCGACGGCGTCTCGAGCCGAGGCCACGGCGTCCGCCGTTCCCCGCTGGTCGGCCTGCACCCGGTACTCGAGTTTCAAGCCGGCGTAGCGCTCGCCGAACGTCGCCCGGACCATCTCGGCGCGGTATCCGACGACGAGTATCGCCTCGTCGGCGACGGCCGCGAGGGCCTCCAACGTGTGGGCCAGCAGCGGCCGGCCCAGCAGCGGCAGTACCGGCTTGGGCCGGGTGAGCGTGAGCGGGTACGTGCGCGTCGACTTCCCCGCGGCCAGTACGACGGCCTTCATTCGCTCTCTCCTTCGCCGGCCGGCGGGGAGGGCGCCGGCGTCTCGGGGGGCCGGCTTACGCGGGCGGGGGCGCGGCGCGGGAAGGCCGCCAGCCGCGCGGCGTAATTGTGCCACTCCAGCCGCGTCAAGATGCCGTCGTGCGTATAATGCGCGCGCAGGCGGCCCGGCTCGATTAGATATTCCCGACACAGCCGCCGTTCGCCCGCCGCGACGACGGGTTTGATGCCTTGCCATTTGGCGCGGCCCGGGCCGACGGCGGCCGGGAAACAGAATTCGTACGGCGGCATATCGTCCTCGTCCGGGACCGCCACGGCCGCGCCGAGCGCTATGAAATCGGCCAGGCCGGCGGTACCGGCGGTGTCCGGCGGCGCGCCATTGACCGGCTCGCACCGGCCTACGCCTCCTACCGCGCGGCCGAAGATTTCGCCGTAGGTATAGACGACGGCCGGTTCTTTCGCCGTCTTCTCGTACCAGGCGGCGACGTCGCCCGCCGGCGTGCCGGCGTAGTATATAGTGTACGAAAACTCCGCGCCGTTTTTAAGGCCGGGGATTTCCGCGGCCATCGCTCGAGCGCCGGAGCCGTCGACTTCCGGCTCGCCGGCCACCGCGAACGCGATTACCGTAGCCGGCTCCTCGGACGTCGCCAACGCGACGCGGAGCCGGGGCGTAGGCCGCCCGGGCGCGGCGACCGGCCGGCCGTCCACGTCGAGCCAGTCGTACGACGTAAGCAGGTTGCCGGCGAAGAGCCCCAGGCCGGTGCAGAAGCGGACCGTCTTGCCCGCGGCCCGGTGCGACGCCGCCAGCCGCTCTAGCTCTCCCGCGCCCCGGATCCCGGGCCACGTTTCCCGCCCGGCGGGCGCGAAGTCGCCGCTGGCCGGCTCGAGCGGCGGTTGGAGGGAGGGTTCCAGCGTAAACACGCCGTCGACGACGTTGCAGGCCGTTACGCCGTCAAACGTCTGGCCGGCCGTCGTGAGGTCCGCGGCGCGAGTAGGCCGCGACAGCCGGGCCGTCAACGGCAGCCTCAGCTGGAGGGCCTTCGGCTTAGGCGGGAGTATGAGCGGCAGGTACGCCCGGGAGGGCTTACGGTACAGGAAGGCGCGAGGCCGCGGCCTGTATTGGACGCGGCTGACGTGCAAGTCGCCGTTCACGTAGTTCGAAACCGCGCCCTCGGCGCCGAACGCGACGCGGACGTATTCCGCGTCGCCGCGGCCGGCCCACGCGCGGCCGTCGCCGCGGCCCAGGTAGCGGCGGATGCGGCCGTCGACCACGTCGAGGCTCGTGACGGTCGGCGCCCGGGCCCCGTCTCGCGACGTCGCGACGGGAAGCGCGATTCCTCTGAACGTTATGAAGGAGGGGGCTTCGGCGCCGCGTTTTTCGGTTACGTTCCCGAATTCGTCGATGAGTTTGTAGCGCCAGGAGGCGCCGCGGCGGTAGCGGAACTCGCCGCTTTCCCAACGCCCGGCGACGTAGTAGGCCGGCCCGCCGGGGCGTTGCGCGGCCAGGAGGGCGAGCTCGTCTTCCACGACGCCGCGGCCGTCGGCCCAACGCCGCAGGCGAAGCCGATACTCGGTTACGGCGAAAGCGCCCGAGGAGTCGCGGCGGGGGCCCAACTCCGCGCGGCTTATCCAGCCGACGAGCGCGCCGCGGTTCCGTACGGCGAAGTATTCCGGCGTTTCGCCGCCGCGCGGGGCGCAGCATAAAAAGACGGCCGCGCCGGCCGCCAATAATTTCGCCGAGGATTTGTAGTTCATCTTGCGGGCGTTGGGGTGCGGTTCTTCGCGGTTAAAGTTTGCGGAGGATAAAAGCCGCGCCGATGATGCCGATTACCGTGAGGACGTTTATCTTTAGAATAAGGCCGAAGGTTAGCGTAAGGATGTGGAGGTTGAGAGTGGCGGGATCGAGGCCGAAGGTAATGCTTTTTAAGAAGAAATTTTTAACGCCGCCTTCGGGGAGGAACGCGCCCAGGAGTTCGCCGACCATCGTACCCAAGAGCGCGCCTATAATAACTATTATTAAACCTTTGAGAAGGCTCTTACCTGCGGGCATCTCGTTCGCTCCCTTCAACCGGTGGTGGGATACGTTTCCCCGTTCGGCGGGGTTTAAACCGGCAGGATGCGTCGTCGGTCTGCTTTGTGGTTTGGAACCCCCCCACCGCAGTATCGATACGACGGACGTTACGTCAAACGATAATAGCATAGCCGGGAGATGGGGGGAAGTTTTTTATCGCGGCGGAGCGGCGTTGCCGGTCTTTCGGGTTTAAAGCCCTTGACTGTCTCGTTCGGCTGTGATAGATTTATCAAAAACAAGGAGGATATGCTGGTGCGTACCAGAATCATCGTTTCGTGCTTGGTAATGTTATTCGCGCTAAGCGGCGTCGTGTTAGCGAAGTCTTGGCGCGTCTCGGGCGCCATCGTCCACATGCGGCAAGACGAATACCAAGCGGCTATCAAGCTGTTGGAAGAAGAGGTAACCGAGTCTCCGGATAACGCGGAGGCTTGGGCGTATCTCGGCGACGTTTTCGCCCACGAGGGTGATTTTATGAAGGCCGCCGACCGGTGGTCGCGCGCGGAGGATATTTACGCCCAGAAGAATAAAAAGAAGGAATTAGAGAAGATACTCCAGAGCCGGGAATTCTTTTGGTCCGAGGCTTTCAACGCCGGGCATAAACACCTCGCCCGCGCGTTGAGCTTCGGCAACCCCGAATTCGTACCCGAGGAAGGGGAGACGAAGCCCGGCGATCTGGACAAGGCCGAGGAGGCGTTCGTCGCGACGTACCAAGTCTTCGACGCCCACCCCAAGACGCTTTTCCTGTTGGGCGTGGTCTACGAGGAGAAGGCGAACTACTTCGGCGAGCTGGAACGCGAAGAGCTGGTGGACGCTACCGAATACGACCTCGACACCGGCGCTGCCGTCCAACGCCAGGTCAAAGCCGGCGAGTACGGCGACGAGATGTGGGGTAAGGCGCTGGACGCGTACGAGGAGGCCGTAGGGGCGAAACAAGCCGATATGGCCGGCCCGAATTGGGACGAGAAGACGCCGCCCGGCGATTATCTTCTTAAGGTCGTTAACGCGTGCTTGCGCCTCGAGAAGTACGAGCGCGCGCTCGCGATAATCGAACCGCTTTTGGAAGAGAAGCCCGGCGACATTATGTTGCTTAACGCCAAGGCGGCGGTTTTGGATAAGCTGGGCCGGGTCGACGAGGCGATAGCTACCTTCGAGATCGTGGTCGAGTCCGTCGAAGACCCGAAAATGAAAGGCGAGGTCCTGGGCGCGATAGCCGCCTATTACTTGAAGAAAGAGTACGAGGGGCGCGACCCCAAGAAGGCGATAGAATATTTGGAACAGGCGTTGGGGTATGCGCCGGAAGATTACCGCTTGTACATCAACCTCGGTAAGGCGTACGGCGAGATAGGCGAGTACGAGAAGGGCAAGGAATACCTCGAGAAAGGTCAAGAGCTCTACGAACAACAGAATTAAACCCGTAAAAGGTCGGGGCCGCAGCCGGGCCGCTTCGCGGAGGCGCGACTCATGAGGTGCCCGGCATGCGGGGGGCCGCTGGTTCCCGACGAGCTCCAACTCGGGTTGTACCAGTGTGCGCAGTGCGGCGAAGTCGAGGTCGACGAGGGGGGCGCGTACGTGCGCGGCCGCTTCTACGAGATCAGAGACGAAGCCGGGAACTCGTCCTTCGACGAGTGGGACGCCGCGCCGGACGAGTACGTGCCCACCTGGGAGGACGTCTTCGCCGGCGAGGACTCCTCCAAACCGCACGACGAGTGAAAGCGAACGCGAAAGAATTCAACCGCCGCCGGCCCGCCGGCGGCTTTTCTTTTACCCTCCGGCGTAACGACGCAGGCGAAAGCCGACCGCCCACCTCCGCGCCAACTCCTCTACGGCCGCGGGAGAAACGGCGTCCGTCGCCACCGCGGTAATGACGACCTCCGGTACGTGGCGTTTGGCGCCGGCCACGAATTCCTCCAGCGCGCGCCAGGCCGCGGCGCCGGCGCGCGGCCGGCACAACCGCCGGTACGCCTCCTCGTCCGGCGCGTTGACGCTCACCGACACTTTGTCGAACAGGCCCGCCATCTCGCGCGTTACGTCGCGGCCTTGCGTTAGGTTCGCCGAGCCGTTGGCGTTCAGCCGCACGACGCCGCCGGCCCTCTTCACCGCCCGGGCCACCTCCTTCACGGCGTCCCAGCGTATCGTCGGCTCGCCGTAGCCGCAGAACACCACTTCGTCGTAGGCGGCGGCGTCCCCTATCGCCGCGATAACCTCGGCCGCGGTCGGCTCCATCTTCAACCGCAAGTCGTAACCGCCCACGCCGGGCGCGCGCTCGCGGATGCAGAAGCCGCACGCGTTCGTGCACCGGTTCGTGACGTTCAAGTAGAGCGAGTTCCTCAAGCGGTAAACTATCGCGCCGCCGAAGTCGGGCGGGACGCCGAAGAAGCGCCGCGCCGCCAGCGTCGTCTCCGCATAAACGTCTTCGGGCGGTTTACCGGCGCGGGCGCTCAGCGCCTCGGCTACGAGCGGCAGGTAGGCCGGTTCGTTCCGCTTCCCCCGGCGGGGTATCGGCGCCATGTACGGCGCGTCGGTCTCCAGCATCGTCGTGCCGAGGTCCAGCTCCGCGAAGTAGGCCGGCGCCGCGCGGCTTTTCCCACCGTACGTTACGTTCCCCGTAAACGAGACGAAAAGGCCGCGGTCCCGCGCCCACCGGTAATATTCCAAATCGCCGGAGAAGCAGTGGAGGACGCCGCCGCGCGGCGGTACGCCCTCCTCGTCCAGTAAGAGTTTGATGTCGTCCTGGGCCTCGCGCTGGTGCAGGATTATCGGCAGCTCGAATTCGCGCGCCAGGCCGAGGTGCCACCGTACGAGCTCGAGCTGCTCGTCGCGCGGCAGCGCCATATAGTGATAATCCAGGCCGCACTCGCCGACGGCGACGGCCAACCCTTCCTCTTTACCGCGAACGAGCGCGTCTTTTATGCCGGCGGCCTCGGCGTCGTCGAGGTGCAGGCCGCAGTTGGGATGGAGGCCGGCGGCGAAGTAGACCTCCTCGTGGCGGCGGGCGAGCTCGAGCCCGCGGGCGGTATCGGCCGCGGCGCATACGGGGACGACCATGTAGCGTACGCCCGCCTCGCGGCCGCGCGCGACAGCGTCGGCCGCGTCCGCGGCGAAGTCCTCGTGCTCGAGGTGTACGTGGGTGTCGGCGAGGAGGTAACTTAGTTCCATGCTGCTTTGCCGTATAGGGGGAGTTAGGTTATCGTCGGAGACGCGGGCGAGCGGCGAGGGCTATGCGGGCCCGGGGTCGGCATCGTCCATTTGACGAGAGAATCGTTTCGCTGCGTAACAACGGCGGCGTTAGAAAAAGAACGCCGGCCCGAATCCGCCGCTGAAAACGGGTTTGCGGCTCTCGCCCTCGAATCCAGGTGTGGTGGACCCCACGTCGTAGAAGTCGTAGTCCAGCGCGGCCGTGATGTATATGCAGAGCGGGAGGTAAATCTCTATGGTGTTGGCGTTGCGGAATATCAGGCCGCTCTTCCAGCCGCGGAACTCCGTGGGGTACTCGTAGGAGAGGCTGCCGTAGCGGCCGCGCCAGCCGAAGTAAACGTCCGAGAAGATGCACTTGGTGGGCGACGGTTTGTAGCGGACGCCGCCCAGTATGCCGAGTTGGCCCAGCGAGCCGCCGTACCGGCCGGTGGCGAAGCGCGCGCCGAAGAGCGGGCTTACGGCCGGCCGCAGCGGCCCGGAGGTGAAGTAGATGGGCATACTATACGTGAAGTCGAAGATCTTTATGGGCGCGACGCCGGAGTAATCCTGGGTCGAGAAATAATCGAAAGAGACGAGGTGGGTGACGCGCCCGTCGTTGCGGTATAAATCGCCTCCCATGTGGAAGCCCACTTTGTAGGAGCGCTCGACGGCGTCCCCCGATAGGTCGTACGCCTCGTAGGATGCGGCGCCGAATGCTCCCCCCACGAGGTACGAGTGGTCGAGGCCCTGGGCGGCCGCGAGCGAGGCCGCGGCCAGCGCGACGATGACAGCTATCCGTTTCACGGTTCGTCCTCCTTTTGTTAGAAGCTGAACGCCGGGCCGACGTCGACCAGGCCGTAGCCGAATCTTGCGTGGTCGAATTCGAACGCGGCCTCGAACCCCGCCCGGAGCGCTATCGTATCCGTTAGCGCGAAGAAGTAACGGTTCCGGAAGGTCCCGAAGCCGTTGTCGTCGACGTATTTGTAACCGCCGTCAAAAGTGAAGTAGAAGGGCGACGACGGCGAGTTCAAGCGGACGCCGAAGTACGCCGCTATTATGGGCCGGAAATACTCGTCGTGCCCGCCCCCCCAGGGGTCCGGGTAGTCGGTAGCGTAGTAACATAAGCCGAGGGCGGGCGCCAAATAGGGCCGGAATTTCCCCTTGAACGGATACATTCGATACTCATTTTCCCAACGGACGGACGTCGTGTTGCCGTCGTCCGATTTCAATGCGTGGCCGCCGAGGCGGATGTCGACGCCGAACCAGGAGCCGTCGTACTGGGCCCAGAGGGCGCCGCCGCCGCCGAAGCTCGAGGACGGCCCGAGCGCCGCTACCGCCATCGGCCCGAGGCGCAGCGCGCCCTCGTCGGTGGCGTTGGGGATGGTCCCGGCCCACGCCGCCGCCGCGGCGCATAGCGCCGCCGTCAACGTAATGATAAAACGCCCCATTTACCTTCTTCCTCCTTATTATTCGTATACCGGGTGTTCTTGGACGAAAGTAACCAGGTTATACTCGGCGAGGTCGGCGCGGGCGAGCAGCGTCGGCATCGGCCCCTCCGCGCCCAGCTCGCCGCCGGCCTTCATCAGGTAGCCGCGCGTGGCGAGCTCGCCGGCGGCGGCTACCTCGTGGGTCGCGAACACCAGCGTCGTCCCCCGCGTTTCGTTTAGCTCCCTCAAATAGGATATCACGAGGTCGCGGGCCCTGGGGTCGAGCCACTCCAACGGCTCGTCGAGCACCAGCAGCTCCGGCGACGTCACCAAAGCGCCCGCCAGCGCTACCAGCTTCTTCTCGCCGCCCGAGACGTAGTGCACGACCTTGCCGGCGAGCTTCTCTATTTCGAGGGCCGCGAGCACGGCGTCGACGCGCCGGGTTACCTCCTCGCGCGGCATGCCCAGGTTCCGCGGCGTGAACGCCACGTCGTCGAAGACGGTGGGGCCCAATATCTGCTCGTCGACGTTCTGGAGGACGACGCCGATGCGGCCTACCAGCCGCTCGAACTCGCGCGCCGGGTTCGCGCCGAATACCCGTACCTCGCCGTCGACCGGCTCGAGCATCCCCAGGATGTGTTTGAGTAGCGTCGTCTTGCCGCAGCCGTTGGGGCCGAGGATGGCGATCCGCTCGCCGCCGCGTATTTCGAAGTCCAGGCCGCAGATATCGACTTCGGTCCGGTCGGCGTAGACGTGGCGTATGCACCGCACCGATACTACCGGCTCAGAGGTATATTCGGCCATCGAAACCCCGTACTTTGAGAGCCGCGGCGGCGTTCTCGGCGCGCTCCAGGGCCGCCAGCACGACGTATCCCACCGCCCGGCCGGTGTTAACCACGAACCGGCGCGGATGCCGCCACCCGGGGGCGCCCCGCAGGCGGTACGCGGTCCGCACGTCGCGCGCCACGGCCGCGAGTATGAATATGGCGCGATAACTCAAGAAGAGGCCCGCGACCAGGAATTTGGGCAGGAACCTCCCCGCCGCCAACAACCGCGGCAGCGGCGTCGTCGCCACTATAAGGAGGACCGTAAGCGACACCGTCATCACGCGCACGGCGAAGTATACCACCGTGAAGAGGTCCAGGCCTCGCACGCTAAGAAACAGAAACGTCAGGAAGACCAGCGGGTAGGCCGACGCCGCGAGTATGCGCCGCGCCGGCAGCCGCGACGTAAACAGGAACCCGAGCAGTACGACGTACAGCGCGCCGTAGAACAGGAAGTCGTAGACGAATATTATGGCGGCGACGACGCCGGCGAGCCAGGCCAGCTTGGGCCACGTCGGCAGGCGGTGCAGCCACCCGCTTCCCGACGTCGCCCAGTAGTCGAGGTCTTCGAAGAACATTACGTCGCTTCCCCAAAGAGCCGCGGCGCGGCCCGCTTGAGGTACGCCGCCACCGTGGCCGTTACCAACGCCTCCAGGACCCAGCCGATGGAGCCCAGGCCGTAGAAGAGGGCGGCGAGGCGGCCGGTCGATACGTCGCCGCGACTCTCGCCGGCGTGGTGCTCTTCTTCGTGCGCGTGGCCGTCGAACAGCTCGAAGGTAACGACGCTGCCGCGGCCTCGCTCCACCACGTCGCTGAAGTCGCGCGTCCCGAGGGCGACGACGCCGAACGCGAGCGTCGTCCCGACCGCGAGCGCCGCTATAGTGGCCACGAAAGCGCGGGGCCACGTGGCCTTTATGAACGCCGCGACGCGGAAGACGGCGAACGCGCCGACGGCCTCCGCGCCCATCGTCACCGTATTCAGGCCGATTACGGTTATGCCGCCGTGGCCCAACAGCGCGAGTATGACGTTGGCGAACACGCACGCCAGGAGCGCCGCCGCCGGCCCGGCCACGATGCCGGCCAGCGCCGCCAGATTGAGATGGTACCCCAGCGGCGCGACGTAGAACGACATCGCGACC
>CBFCYS010000096.1:0-10174 GCA_965602215.1 uncultured bacterium | reverse complement strand
AAGGTCGGAAACCGACAACCGCTCGGCCCATTTCCGCAAGTAACTTTCGTCCAACCTTTCCCCCTGCACCTCGTATACGGCGCGGGCGTCGCGGAGGTGCCGCTCGCCGTCGCCGGTAGCGCGCGCCCACTGCAGCTTCGACAGTATCGCGTCCTCGGCCGAGGGGAACCACATGTCTACGCCGCCGTAGCGGACCTTTCGCCGGCGTTCGAAGAACGAACGGTCGAACGGCACGGCCTTAAGAGGATGGAAGTCTACTTTCCTCGCTGTATCGGTATCGATTAAATTGCAGATTAAACCCCTCTTCAACGATTCGTTCACGTCTTCCGCGTCGACGTAATAACGCGGCGGCTCGAAGGCGCGCGCCAGGACCTCGCCCAATCGGGGGTCGGCGGCCACGACTACGTCCGCGTCCTGGGTAAAGCGGGGTTCGCCGTACACGCTGGTCGCGACGGAGCCGGTTACGACGTAATCGATTCCGGCGTCGTTCAGAATAGCGGCGACTTGCGCAAGGAGTTTTTCTTGAAGCATGCTATGGCTTCTTCTTTCGCGCGCCGGAGCGCTTCGGCCGCGGTCATTTCCGGAAAACGAAGCCCGACCCCCAGGACGCGGAGCTCGAAGCCCTCGTCCATAAGGTCCATCACTATTTCCAACTTCCGCTCGAGCGACAGCCGCCGCAACGTCTCGAGCCAGACCTCGTCGGCGCGACTCATCTTGGTCACGCTACTCCCACTCCACCGTCGCGGGCGGCTTGGAGGTCACGTCGTAGACGACGCGGTTGACGCCGGCCACCTCGTTCGTGATGCGGCTTGAGATCTTGGCCATGAGCTCGTGGCACATGCGGTACCAGTCAGCCGTCATGAAGTCCGCCGTCGTCACGCAGCGCAGCGCGCACACGTTCTCGTACGTCCGCTCGTCGCCCATCACGCCCACCGACTTCACCGGCAACAGCACCGCCAGCGCCTGGGCGATCTCGTCGTAGACGCCGGCCTCGCTTATCTCCTCCCGCAAGACAGCGTCCGCCCGCCGGAGCATCGCGAGCTTCCCCTCGGTCACCTCGCCTATGCACCGCACCGCGAGGCCCGGCCCCGGGAACGGGTGGCGCCCCACTATTTTCTCGGGCAGGCCCAGCTCCCGGCCTACCGCGCGGACTTCATCCTTAAATAGCTCGCCCAGCGGCTCGAGCAGCTCGAAGGGCAGCTCCTCCGGCAGGCCGCCGACGTTGTGATGCGTCTTAATGGTGTCCGACGGCCCCTTCACGGAGCGCGACTCGATGCGGTCCGGGTAGAGCGTCCCCTGCGCCAGGAACTTTACCCGGCCGTCGAGGCGGTCGGCCTCGGCGCGGAAGACGTCGATGAAGGTGTGGCCTATGACGCGGCGCTTCTGTTCCGGGTCCGCCACGCCCTCGAGTTTATTTATAAATAGCTCGCCGGCGCGGGCCACGTCGAGCGGTATCCCGAGTTCGCCGCCGAAGACGCGTTCGATCTCGTCGACCTCGCCCTCGCGCATCAGGCCGTTGTCGACCAGGATGGCGTGGACGCGGTCGCCGACGGCGCGGTGCAGCAGCGACGCCAGCACGCTCGAGTCCACGCCGCCGGAGAGCCCAAGCACGACGTGCTCGTCGCCGACGCGCTCCTTTATCTCGGCCGCCTGCTCGGCTATGAAAGACGCCGGCGTCCAGGTGGGCTCGAGGCCGGCGACGCCGAAGAGGAAGTTGGCCAGGAGGTGCGAGCCGTGCTCGGTATGGGTAACCTCGGGGTGGAACTGCAGGCCGTAGATGCGACGCGCGTCGTCGCCCACCGCGGCGTACGGCGAATTGTCGGAGGTGGCGAGAGAGCGGAAGGCCGGCGGCGGCTTCTCGAGGCGGTCGCCGTGGCTCATCCAGACCTGAAAGCTTTCAGGGACGTCTTCGAACAAGGCGTGCGGCGACGGGACGTGCAATGTGGCCGGGCCGTACTCGCGTGCCGCGGCCCGCGCCACCTCGCCCCCCAGCGTGGCCGCTATATACTGGAAGCCGTAGCAGATGCCGAGGACCGGGACGCCCAACTCGAGCACCCGGGCGTCGGCCCGCGGCGCCCCCTCGGCGTATATCGAGGCCGGCCCGCCCGACAGGATGAGGGCGCCCACGCCCGCAAGCGCCTCCGGGTCGACGTCGTACGGCTCGATGGTGGCGTAGACGCGCTGCTCGCGCGCTTTGCGCGCGATGAGCTGCGTATACTGGCTGCCGAAGTCGAGGACTACTACTTGAGGTCGCACTTACACTCCCGCGACGTCGCGGCCTTTGGGGAACTCGACGTCGTAGTTGAAGGTTATCTTTTTCTTCTCGCCCTCTTTGAGCGTGAAGCGCCACTCCAGCAAGCCGTCGTCGCCCTTTTCCGTCGGCTTGGGCTTGGCCTCCGTCATCTTGACCTTGATGTCCTTGTTCAACGGCACCGGGAGGCGCTGCTTGACGACTACGTTGGCGGCGCCGCCGGTGTGGTTCTCGAGCTCGGCCTCGGCCTTGAACGTTATCTTCCGGTTGGAGCCCGTGAGGCCCGACGACTCGTCCGTAATTCGCTGGCAGTCGTATTCCACTTTAAGGCGGTCGTCGGCACCGAGGTAATACTCGAGCTCGGCGCCCGGGACGGTCAGCTCCAGCTCGGCGCGGCCCACGTACTCTTCGCCGCGGAAGACGTTCGCGACGCCGGCCAGGAACGTGAGCTCGGTCTCGTTGGTCGCCTTCGCGCGCAAGTACGCGACCTCGCCGTACTCCGGCGTTACGGCGTGGGCGAGCTCGCCGCGGAAGCGGTGGGTGCTGACGGCGACGACGTGCGGCTCGCCGTCGGCGGGTACGGAGGGTAGGCCCGGGACGACGTACGTTACCGCGGGCCCCCGCGTCTCTACCGCGGCCTCGGCCTCCTCGGCCTCGTAAAACGCCCCCGCCTCGAGGTCCGCCTCGGCTTCGAACAGCTCTTCGGGTTCCTCTTCGGCGGCGGCTTCGGCGCGCATGACGGCCTTGGCCTGGGCGGGCGCGGGCGCCGCGACGTACGGCTGGTAGAAGTCGACGTACTTGGGCTCGAGCTCGGGGGGCGCCGCGCCGGCCTGCGGCCGCGCCGTCGACAGCTTGAGGTTAACGTCGGCCCAATCCTCGCCCGTGTTCTGGTAAACGGCGGCGCGGTATTGGACCTCGGTTTCGTTGCGGGCCTCGTCGAAGCGCAGATCGTACGTCGGCTCCCAGTGGGCGTCGGGCATCACGTAGCTCAGCGCCAGGTCGAACTCGCCGCCCACGGAGCACTCGTACGATACGGTGGTGGTTTTCTCCTCCCGCGGCCGCGGCGCCCGGTGCTTCTCGTACTCGAACCGGAGCTTCTCGAGTTCGCGGTCCTTATCGCGGAGCGCCTTATCGAGTTTCAACAACTGCACGTTGGATTTGCCGAGGTCGTCGTAGAAGAAGGAGACCACGCCCTCGGCCTCCGCTACGTCCAAACGGCGTCGCGCGATGGTTTTCGCGAGGTCGCGGGTCGCGGCCTCGCTCAGCGCCTGGACGCCCCGCCGCCGCTCGGCGGCAACCTCCCGCCTATCGGCCAGCGCGCGGCGTTCGTCCTCGGCCTTCTCCAGCGCCAGGCGGAGCTTTTCGGTTTGGGCGGCCGGCGGCCGGCCGGGGAATTCGCGGCCTATCTTCACGCCCATTATCCGCACCCGGGCCGGGCCTGAGCCGGCGACACGCAACGAGTACTCGTCCAGCGCCGCGGGCAAGCCCCGCGCGACGATGGTACCCTCGCCGACGTCGAGCGCCAGATGCGCGACCCGGGTAATCATAGCCCGGTCGGCGTAGGCGGTGACGGCCGATATCGCCGAATCGGCGCGGTGGGTGCGCGGCCCTTCGCGCGCCGCCTTCTTGCGTCTTTTCGTCGCCATTCTACCTCGCTTCGGCTTTGCCCAGAATAAGGCCGACCAGCACCCCGGCCACCGGGCACCATACCAACGACTCGAGTGTCCAGGCCCAGGCCGCCCCGGCGGGCATATCCACCCAGAGTACGAACGACAGCGTCGCGGCCAGCACCACGCCGAACCACACCAGCGAGCCGAAGATAAACCCGCGCAGCGCGGCGGGGCCCGGCAAGGCCCGGCTCAGCGTCCAGTACAGCAGCGCGAAGAGGAGCCCCGCGGCCACCGAGAGCAGCGCCATGTGAGTCATCATCGCCGGGTACGTCCGCCAAACGGCGAGGTGCGCGGGGTCAGCGTACGACGCGCCGAAGACGGCGGCATGGAAGAGGAAGCCGGTCCCTATTTTAAGCAAACCCGCGACGACGCCGGCGACGATCCATCTTAAAAACCTCACGCCTATACCCCCTTCACCTTCCGTTAGTTTTTGTGATACCGGCCGCTTCGTCCATGCTGCCGGTGCGGTAACCGTCGAGGTCGAGCGTTACGAACATGAAGCCCAACTCGCGCAACCCGGCCGTGATGCGTTGCCGGATATCGGGCCTGGTCGCGCGGCGTATTTCCTTCAGACCCAGCTCTATCCGCACGGTGGGGCCGTGGAAGCGACAACGTATTTGCTTAAACCCCAGGTCCGCCAGTACTTCCTCCGCGTCCTCGATGAGCTTCAGCTTTTCAAGCGTTATCTCTTCGCCGTACGGAAAACGCGAAGCCAGGCACGCCGACCGCGGCCGTTCGAAGTTGGGAACGCCGTTCTCGCGAGCCAGCCACTTGACCTCCTCTTTGGTCAAACCGACCTCGGCCAGCGGCGAAATTATCCCCAGCTCGCGCGCGGCTACGGCACCGGGGCGGTGCCCCTCGAGTTCGTCGGCGGTGGTGCCGTCGGCTACGGCGGCGAGGTCGTTTTCGGCGGCGAATCTCTTGAACTCCCCGAAGAGCAAGCTCTTGCAATAATAACACCGATCCGGCGGGTTGGCGCGGAAAGTGGGGTCCTCGGCCTCGTGCGAGTCGATAATCGCGTGTTCGGCCACGAGAATGCGCGCCGTGGCCTGGGCGTGTTCCAGCTCGCGGGAGGGATACGCGGGTGAGCGGGCCGTCAACGCCAGTACGCGGCCCCGAACCGCCTTCTGCGCCGTAGCGAGCAGGAACGTCGAATCGGCGCCCCCCGAGAAGGCGACCAGCAACGACGGCAACTCCCGGAGTCGCGCCAGGAGCTCGCCATATTTTTTCTCGGCCGCCGTGGGCATTACGAGTAAACCTCGTCGATAACGCCGCCGCCGAGCAGCACGTCGCCGTCGTAGAAGGCCGCGGATTGGCCGGGCGCTATGGCGCGCCGCGGCTCGTCGAACGTCGCCGCCCAGGTCGCCGAGGTCGACCGGCGCAACGTCGCCGCCGCGCCCGGGTCGCGGTAACGGACCATCACGGTGGCGCGCACTTCGTCCCCTTCGGGCGGGAGCAGCCAATTCACGTCGACGACGTTGAACCGCCTCGAGGCCACCGCCGCCCCCTCGGCCAACACGACGGTGTTCGTCGCGGCGTCTATCTCTTTTACGTACAAGCGCGTTCCGCCGGCGACGCCCAGGCCACGCCGCTGACCTACGGTGTAGCGGGCGATGCCGGCGTGCTCGCCCAAAACGTTGCCCCTCTCGTCCACGATGGGGCCGGCCTCGCCCCCCGCGTCGCCCGCCCCCGCGACGAGGTCGGCGTACGAGCCGTCCTCGACGAAGCAGATGTCCTGGCTTTCGGGTTTATCGGCCGCGGCCTCCGTCACCTCGGCCAGGAGGGCGCGGACTTCGGTTTTCAGAAGACCTCCGACCGGGAACAGAATCTCCGGCAAGCACTCGCGCGGCGTGGCCCACAGAAAGTATGACTGGTCCTTGGCCGCGTCCGCGCCGCGCCGGAGCGCGTACCGGGACGCCCTCTCGTCGTACTCGCGCCGGACGTAGTGGCCGGTCGCGACGGCGTCGAACCCCATCGCCCGGGCTCGGCCCAGCAGGTAATCGAACTTCACGACGCTGTTGCAGCGGACGCACGGGTTCGGCGTCCGGCCGCGCGCGTACTCGGCGACGAAGTCGTCCACTACGGCCCGCCGGAACTCGTCGCGGAAGTCGAGGACATAGTGCGGGATGCCTATATCTTCCGCCAGCGCCGCCGCCTCCCGCACCGCCGCCGGCGAACAGCACGAGCGGCCCGCGCGCGCCCGGGCGTCGTAGAGGCGGAGCGTAACGCCGGCAACGTCGCAACCCCGGCGTTTGAGGGTCAACGCCGCCGCGGCGCTGTCTACGCCGCCGGACATAGCAACTAGGATCTTTTCGGCCATAGCTGGATATACTCGAATATAAAAAATATCACACCGCGGCGGCCAAGTCAACGGCCGCCGGTTTCAGCGGATATTATCCCCCAAACCGCGCCCGGCGCTCGAGCGGTAAACGGGAAAATCCCCGCGTTGCCCGGGGATCCGGCGGCTTCCCGACTTCGGCCAGACGTTATTTGAACCGGCGTCGGTACTCTTCCAACTTCTGGGCCGCGACCGTCGGGTCGACGTGCTCGTACGTTTTCGCGAGAAGGTAAAACGCGCGTTCGTCGCCGGGGTCGAGCGCGACGACGTCGCCGTACCGGCGTATGGCTTCGCCGTAGTCCCCCCTCGCCGCCGCGAGCGCGGCCAGGTCGAAGAGGGCGCGCCTGTTGCGGCGGTCGAGCGCCAGCGCTTCGGCAAGTTCGACGGCGGCGGATTCGGTATCGCCGCGGCGGAGGTAAACCTCGGCTCGAGCGCACCGGGCCTCCGCAACGTACGGGAACACGTCGAGGAACTCGTCCAGGTAGAGCTCGGCCTCGTCGTAGTGGCCGGCCTCGAGCAGTGCCTCCGCCAGGTAATACGGCGCCGCGGCGTCGCCCGCGGCTCCCGCCTTCTTGAATTCCTTTATCGCCCCCGGCAAATCTCCCCGGGCGAGGCTTATTTCACCTCGAACGAGGTAGTACCGGCCCGTCCCCTCCACGGCCTCGTTCGCGAGTAGTTTTATCGCCTTCTCGGTGGCGCCCCGCCGCGCCCAACCGTCGGCGAGTACGGCCAGGGCGGGAGCGGGTACCGCGGCCCTGGGCTCGCCCAGCGCTTCCGCGAGCACCGCGAGCGCCCGCGCCTCGTCCAGGGCTTCCAGCGAGGCCGCGGCGCCGACCCACGCCGCCCGCGACGCCGGGTCCTCCGCCAGGATTTGCTCGTAATACCCGAGCGCTTCCTCGTGCGCGCCCCGCAACCGCAGCTCGTCGGCCCGCGATAAGAGCTCGCCGCCGGGGTTATCCGCGGCGGCCAGTGCTACCGAAACGACGAGCGGGATTAGGAGAATGCCCGTCTTTTTAAGGCGTTTTACCGGCACGGAGTACGGAAATGTGGTCGCGCGCCGACTTCACGTACGGCGCTTCGGCGGCCACGTCTACAGCCTGTTTTACGTAATCTTCCCATATCGAAAGCGCGACCCGCCTGTCTATTTCTTCGTACGCCAGCGCGAGCCAATACAACACCGTTACGTCTTCCGGCGCCAGCGCGCGGGCTTCGCGGTAAAATTTTATAGCCTGTACCGGCTCGTGGGCGTAGTAATAGGAGAGGCCGCAATTAAAATTGGCGGCTATGAGGCCGGGGTCAAGCAGCAGCGCCTCCTCGAAAGCACGCGCCCCCGCCTGGTACAAACCCATCTCGTTGAGTATAACGCCCAGGTTGTAGTGGATTTCGGGGCGGTCGGGGTCGTAGCGGGCGCACAGCTCGTACTCGGCGCGCGCTTCCTCCAACCTCCCGCCGACGCCGTAGCAGTACGCCAGGTAGAAATGGGGCGCGACGTCTTCGCCGCTTCCGTGGCAGGCCGCCGTCAATACGGTTATGGCCTCCCCGCCCCGGCCCGCCTCGATCAATCCCTTCGCCTGGACGACGTCGCCGGCGGGCGCGGCGCCGGCCGGCCCCGAACATATAACCGCCGCCCACATGACGGCGCAGGCCGTACGGCGGGCGGAGAGGGGTTTATTCTTTTTCATCTTCCTTCGTCCCCCCCGAAACGCTCTCGAGTGTCGCCAGGTACTCCCTGGCGCGTTCCACCCACTTGGCCTCTTCCGGGAGTTGTTCGGCTATGGTCAGGTAGCGGTCCCAGGCTTCGACGGCGTCTTCCACGCGGCCGCTCTCCATCAGCGCGTGGGCGTAGTTGTACATGAGGTCCGGGGAGTAGGGGTCTTCGGCCAGGGCTTTTTCGTAATATACGATGGCCTGGACGAAGTCCTTGCGGAGGTGGTATATCCGGCCCATGTTGAAGTAGGCGTGGTGATAATGGGGGTCGATGGCAAGCGTCTCGCGGTACGACTCGAGGGCTTTTTCGGGCTCGCCCAGGTCGGTGTAGCAGATGCCGATGTTGAACTGGGCGTCGGCTTTCTCGGGGTCTTTGGCGAGGCACTTCTCGAATTTCTCTATGGCCGCCTCGAAGTCCTCTTTATCGTATTCGGCTTCGCCCTGCTTGAACAGCTCGTCGGCCTCTTGCAGGAGCTTCATCTTGTCCTTGGCGCCGTACCCCGGCGCCGCCAGCGCGAGAGCGACCAACGAAAACAACGCGACCTTCGATAGGCAACTAATCTTCGGCATAACCCCGTTAATAACCTTCCAGTAGCTCAAGCCGCTCCGAAGCTTTGGTGCGACTCCCGGCCAGGTCGTCTCGGCCGGCGGAATAATTCAAAAAATTGCGGTAATATAAAGCCGCCGCGCCGGCATCTTCTTCGACGTCCGCCAGCGCCGCGAGGTTGTAATAAGGTTCGGCGAAATCAGGTTTTAAACGCACCACTTCCAGATACCCCTCCCGCGCCTCGTCCACCCGGCCCACCTGCTGTTTGACGAAGGAAAGGCCGAAGAGGTAGTGCGCGTTCCGGGGAAACCTGTCCACCAGCCGTTGGTATATCTCGAGCGCCTGCTCGAACTCGGTCGCGGCCGCATAGTCGGCGGCGTATTCCGCCAGAATATCCGAGCTCGCCGCGCCTTTCGCAACCGCCTCAAAGTAGCAATCGACCGCGCTGCGCCGGTCGCCGGTGGCCTCGTACGTCGCCGCTAACTCGGCGAGGGTCGGGCCATCGCGGCCTTGCTTCAGCGCTTCCTCGTAGTACGCGATGGCCCCCTCC
Source organism: uncultured bacterium (assembly GCA_965602215.1). GTDB lineage: Bacteria > RBG-13-66-14 > B26-G2 > WVWN01 > WVWN01 > WVWN01. Next base: position 1,111 of record CBFCYS010000096.1, on the reverse strand, counting down.
GCGTCCCCCGCCGCCCGCGACCACTCCGCCAGCGCCAGGTAAACCTCGCGCGTACCCGGCCGCCGCGACAGGTAGTACTCCAGCGTATCGCGCGCCTCACCGCGCCGGCCCAAGCGGTCCAGCAACTTGGCCTTCAGAAGATGCGCGTCCACTCTATCCAGGCCGCGGGCGAAAGCCTCGTCGAGGTAGTGGAGGCCGTCGCGATAATCCCCTCGTCGCTCCGCTATGACGGCCAGGTTATATAGTATCGCCGCGTCGTCGGGGTAGGCCTCGTACGCGACCAGGAGGTCTTCCTCCGCCGCCGCGAGCTCCCCCTGCGCCATCAACGCTAGCCCCCGGATGAGGTGGGTGCCGGCGTCGTCGGGCCACGCCGCGAGAATTTCGTCCGCGAGCTCGAGCGCGCGCTCGACGTCGCCGACCAGCAACGCGGCCTGCGCGAGATTCCGTTGCGCCGCCAGGTCCCCCGCGGCGCCTACACTACCTACTATTGCGCCTATCAATAGCGCAACTTTAACAAGCGAAAGCCTCACTTTTAGCCAAATTCTAACAGAACACAAACGCATCGTCAAGCCAAATGTCTTTTATTTAAAGGCCGTTTTTTACCCTTGACCGCCTGTTAGCTATGTGCTATAATTCATTAAGACTTGGTGCCGGGATAACCGGGCCCCTCCGAACGCGTTTCGGCGGGGCCTTTTTTATTGGGAGGTTTCTATGGATCGCCTCGAGGTTCTATGGTCCGAGCTCTTCGACGACGAGGACGTCGACGCCGAGTACGACCACACCCAACGCGGCGAGCCACCGTGGTTCGGCTTCGTGCCGCGGGTTCTGGCGATGGACGCGACTTGCCCCGCCAAACCGGCTTTCGCGCTGTGGCGGAGCGGCGGCGTAGTGGAAGCCGGGATTTTCAACGTCAAACGGAAGGAGACGCCCGGCAAGCTCCGAGCGCTGCTTATGCTGGCGGAGACGTTCGCCGACTTCTGCCGGGAGCGGAATCTCTTCGGCGCGTATCTGGCGACGTTCGACCTGTTGGAGGATGCGGCGCGGGCCCCGGTCACCCCGGCGCGGGCCCGGGCAGCGGCGTGGTGGGGGGTGCTGATAAACGAGCCCCAGC
>CBFCYS010000095.1:0-10256 GCA_965602215.1 uncultured bacterium | reverse complement strand
TATAGTAGGCCTCGCCGGCCGCCCTTTTTAATATATCCCCACAGGCTCGGGAAAGCGGGCCGGCTTTCGCGCTCGGCGCGTCCCTCGAAACGCAATTTCAAGTCGTCCGCGGTGCCCGGCTCGCCGTCTTTGCCGGCGGCCGTGACGGCGTGCTCGTTCGCGGATGACTCGTAGGCCAGCGGTTTGCCGGCGGCGTCCGCGACGGCGCCGTCCACGACGTACGACTCCGGCAGGTACGGCCCGAGCCACCCTTCGTCGCCGGGCGGCTCTTCCGTCAGCGCTAAAAGGCCCTCCTCCGCCGTGGGATAACGTCCCATGTCCCTCTTGTAGTAGTCCGCGGCGTTGGCCACTTCCTCCAGCCGCGTGCGCGTCAGCTCGCCCTGGTAGAACTCGGCGCCCCACTCCATCGCGGGCCGGAGCAGCGCCAGGCCGCCCCACGCGGCGCCCACCACGGCGGCGAGCGCGAGCAAAAGGCCCGGCCGGAGTCGGCCGCCGCGCGTCGCCGGAGTAGCGGGAGCGGCCTCGGCCGGCGGAACGTCGCGTTCGCAGTAGTACTTGCCGTCGACCACGCGGGCGCATTCCTCGCACAACGGCTCGTCGCATACGACGCACCTCGCGACGGCGGGCCGCGCCGGATGGCGCGCGCACTTCGTTATCTCTCTCTCGTTCATGTTGCCCTTCGCTCGAGACGTAAAAATAAGGCGGCCCGGGCCGCTACCAATAGTAATTCAGGCCGGCCTGAAATTCCATAAAATCGACGTAGTAACCGTTGAGGTCGAGGGCGCCGCGGCGGCCGTACGTCAACGCGGCGTCGAGCCGGCCGCGCCGTTCCATCACCGGCCACCCGCCGCCCATAGCGTAATGGTACGAGTCGACGCCGCCGTACGTCCCGTCGCGCACGTACCACGGCTTGTAGCCGAAGCCGGCCCGCACGATGGCGCCGCCGTCCGTCACGTACTCGCCGCCCAGCGACGCCCATCCCACGTCGCGCGCCGCGCCCGCGATTACGCTAGCTATTCCGTCGTCGCTCGAGTCCATCGATTCGTAAAAGGTGTAGATGTAGTCGACGTGGACGTTGATGCTCTGCGCCTTCAGGGAGAACGCGACCCCGGCCGAGGGCGGGAACTGCACGTCGTAGCCGTCGCCGTCGGTGAAGTGCACGTTCGCGCCCTTCTTGCCCAACGCCGCGGCCGAGAGCCGCCACCCGGACGCGAGGTCGAAACTCCTGGCCGCCGACGCGCGCACGTCGTAGCCTCGGCCGTGGGTGTCGACGCTCTCGACGCCGGCCTGGTTGGAAGTTATCTTCTGGCCGCCGAAGAGGAAGTCGCCGGCCACGCCCCACGACATCCCCAACGCCCGGGCGCCCAGCGCCGGCCCCACGGCCCGCAGCGCGCCCCGGCTTTTAATTTCGTAGTTCGCCCCTTCCCCTCCGCCTATGTCGTACGTATAGTCGTGCGGCGTCCAGAGCGCGCCGCCCACCACCAACCGCTCCGCCACTATCGGCCAGGCGCCGGCGGCGTACGAACCGGCGAACGAGCCGGGGAAGGACTCCGCGGTCGGGGCGTTGCCGTCCGGCTGCACGGTGTAAGCCCAGAAGCGGTAACCGCCGCCGCCCGCCGCTGCCGGCCCGCGCAAGGATGCCAGCGCCGCCGGGTTCGTTACCGCGGCCTCGGCGCCGTACACCGCGGCCCGCCCCGCGCCCGCCATCCCCGTCGAGCGCGCGTCGGCCTCGTGCCGGACGTCCCCCAGCCGCATCGTCTCCTGGCCGTAGCTCGCCGGGCAATTGTCGTAGTAGATGTTGCCGCAGGAGGCGACGGCCAGCGCACCCAGGCAAGCCGCCGCCGCGGCCGCGAAACGGGGCGTGTTACGTTTTACGCTTCCCGCCCTTCGGCGGGCCGCGTTTTTACGTCTCGAAAAAGGCGTCGGCGTCGCCGATCTCATATTGGTATCCCTGCTCGGTTAAGAAGAGCTCGCGCTTCAACGCGTAATCCTGCTCCACCGTGTCGCGCGAGACGAGGGTATAGAAGTGCGCGATGTTCTCGCCGGACTTGGGTCGGAGGATGCGACCCAAGCGCTGGGCCTCCTCTTGCCTCGAGCCGAAGGTCCCGGAGACCTGTATCGCGACGTTGGCGTCCGGTAGGTCAAGCGCGAAGTTCGCGACTTTCGATACCACCAGAACCGGGACTTCGCCCCGGCGGAATTTATCGTACAGGACGTCGCGCTCGGGCTGGGGAGTCTTGCCGGTGATGAGCGGCGCGCGGACCGTCTCGGCGATAAGGTCGAGCTGGTTCAGGTAGTGGCCGATGACGAGTATGCTGTGGCCGCGGTGACGCTCGAGCAGGTACTTGACCACCGCGACCTTACGCGGGTTTTCGGCCGCGGCGCGGAAGCGGCGATGGTTGGACGCCACGGCGTAGCAGAGCCGGTCCTCCGCGGCCATCGGTACCCGGAGCTCCCGGCACAGCGCCCGCGCGATCCAATTCTTGCGCTCGAGGTCCTTCCACGGCGTATCGTACCTCTTGGGGCCGATGAGAGAAAAGACTTCGTCCTCTTTGCCGTCCTCCCGTACGAGCGTGGCGGTGAGGCCCAGGCGGCGCCGCGCTTGTATCTCGGCCGTGATGCGGAAGACGGGAGCCGGCAGCAGGTGCACCTCGTCGTAGATTATCAACCCCCAGTCGCGCTCGGCGAAGAGCTTGAAATGGGGGAAGGGCCCTTTCTTCGAAGGCCGCCAAACCAGTATCTGGTACGTAGCCACCGTTACCGGCCGATGCTCCTTGACCATACCGGTGTACTCGCCGACGTCGTCGGCGGTGAGCGTTGTCTTGTTCAGTAGCTCTTCCTTCCACTGGTGCACGGCGGTGACGTTGGTAACCAGGATGAGGGTTTGGGCGGAGACTTCCGCGATGGCGGCCATTCCCACGACGGTCTTGCCGGCGCCGCACGGCAGCACGACGACCCCGGAGCCGCCGGCCGCGGAGCCGGCCCGGTAGAACGATTCCGCCGCGGCGCGCTGGTAGTCGCGGACGACGAACGGCTCGCCGGTCCCGGCCTGCGTCTCGCGCAGCGCCACCTCGAGCGGCGCGCCCGCGACGTAGCCGGCCAGGTCCTCCACCGGGATGCCGAAGCGTATCAACGCGCTCTTGACGTGGCCGCGCGCGTACTCCTTGACCCGCACTTTATTCTCGTCGAAGACGCCGCCCTCGAGGTAAGACGCCACCTTGCGGTTGTTCATAATCTGCGTGAGCAAGACGTCCTCGCCCACGTCCAGGTAGTAGCCGGCGTCGTCGCGCAGCAGTTTTACTTTCCCGTACCGGCTTATCTGGTCGCGCACCAGCCGCTCGATTATGGGCGGGACCTCGTAACGGCTGTAGTCTCGCAGCGTACGGGCGATGTCGTCGGCGCCGAGGCCGGCGGCGGCGGCGTTCCACAACGATATGGGCGTAATGCGGTAGGTGTGTACGTGCTCGGGGCTCTTGGACAGCTCGGCGAAGGGGAGCAGGCGGTCGCGCACCTCCTCGTGTTGGGGGTGGTCGACCTCCAAAAAAAGCGTGCGGTCGGATTGGACGATGAGCGGTTTGCGGTCAGCCGGGGCCATATTATTTCTAATTTTACCATATCCGGTTGATTAAACAAAGCGGCATTACGGAAGAAGGAGCGCGCGACGCCGCGGAAGCCGACCGAGGGTAATATCCAAGACGACGGTTGACAGCGGCGCTCGATAATCATATTATTAGTGTACAGGATTATTAAGGCACGGCGCAGACGTTGCTATACGCAAAAGAATATTAAAAACGGAGAAACGCGATGAAAATAGCTATGCCGACCGACGACCGTAAGACGCTGGCAGGCCACTTCGGCCGGGCCGGGGAATTCGCCGTTTACGAGACGGCCGACGGCGAGGCCAAACTGCTCGAGTACCGCCCGAATCTTCACGTCCACCATGCCGCGGGTCAACATGGCCAAGGACAACAGGCGGCGGGCGGCGGCCGGGGCGATATCGAGGAAGGGCTCGTCGGCGTGGAAACGCTGATCTGCCGTGGCATGGGTCGCCGCGCGGAGGAAGCGTGCGCCAATATGGGAGTGCGGACCGTCTTCACCGCCGAAGGCGGGCTGGACGACGTGGCGGGCAAGTTCGCGCGCGGCGAGCTGGCCGAGACCGACCCCTCGTGCGAACGCGGCCAGGGCTCTTCGGCCTGACCCCGTCCGCGTTCACGCGGGCACACCCGGCGTATGAATAAACCCGGCTCGGAGCCGGGTTATTTCGTCGCGCCGCCGGGGCCGGTAGCGTCGCTACCTCCTCTTAGCGAAGTAGTACACCGCCGTTGCGACCGCGGGGATCAGGAACGCGAGACCGCCCAAGACTATCAGCACGATAGTCCAGGCCGCGGCGAACTGCGGCTCTTCGGATATCTCCGCATAACCGCCGACCAGGCCGCAGCACACGCACGACAGGCAAATCAAGAGTGCGGCGATAGTAACGCCGATGAGCGTTTTGAGCACCGCCGGCGAGCCGCGGAAAAGCTTCTTCGCCTCGCCCAGCGTCGCCATGCGCTCGAGCTGTTTGTGGGCCTCGACGGCGACGTCCGAGCCGGGGGCGAGCTCGATGGCGCGTTCGAGGAAGTTCTGGGCGCGGCCCGGGTCGCCGTGGTTGACGAAAGTGAGGCCGAGCCGGAAGAGCAGCTCCTGGTTCGTCGGCTCCTGCTTGAACGCGGCGCGATACATCTTGGCCGCGCCCGTCCAGTTGCACCGATAAAATTCGTAATCGCCCAACAGGAGCCAGCCGTAGGCGAGCATGGCGGCTACCGGGTATTTGGGTTCGCCGTCCTCTATCAGGGCGGCGCCGCGGTACTTGCGCCAGATCTTACGCAGGCGCTCCACCGCGGCGTTGAGGTCCCGGTAAATGGGCAGCGCCGCATCCTCTAACCACTCCCCGTATTCGCGCTTGGTGCCGATGTCGAGAGGGGGCTTCTCGCGCTCGACGGTCATCGGCTTTCCGAAGAACTCGCCGTACGTGAAAGTTTTCGTTACGGGCACCGGGTCGCGGTAGACGCGGCGCGCGAGGCCGAATATCACGTCCGCTTTGACGTGGAGTTTGGCCTCCGCCTCCTCCAGGTACGAACGCGCAATTTTAAGCTCGGTCTGTATGGAAACGCCTTCGTCGCTCATAGTCGGTACCTCGGGCCGCAACGCCATAGTAACGCCGCGGCCGACGTAAGTCAAGGCCGGCCTTCCAAAGCCGTTGACCGGCTCGAGCCGGTTTGATACGATGGCGGTAGGGCCTTCGTCGCGAAGGTTTCGGGTAAAATGGAAAAACTGCGAATATTCCTGGGAAGACGTTATACCGGCTGGGGCGCTCTGGCGCTGGCGGCGGTCGCGGGGGCCGTGTTCCGCTACGCCGCGATGGACCACCTATCGCCGCGCGAGTTCTCGTATTTCATCGACTCCTGCATCCGCTTCCGTTACGCCGAGATGCGGATGTTGGGCGAAGAGCCGCCGAGAATCGACCCGGCGGCGCAGTGGCCCGAGGGCTTCCCCGCCCACCGCATGATACTCACGCTCCCCGACCGCACCGCGGCGCTGTTCTATAAACTGCACGGCGGCGACACGTACCTGACCGTCCGGGCGCTGGTAAACGCGCTCTCGGCCGCGGCCGTCGTCGCCTTCGCGGCGCTCGCGCTCGCGGCCTTGCGGCGGCCTTGGCCCGCGGCGGGCGCGACCCTGCTTTACGCGGCGACCTTCGGCGGATATTCCCGAAGCTGGGGCAACTTCCTGCGGGAAGACTTCGCGATGCCGGGGTTGCTAGTCGCCACCGCGGCCGCGCTGTACCTGCTGACGTCGAGCGGCGGCAAACGGCGATGGTTAATAGCGGCGGCGGCCGCGGCGGCGACGTTGTGGGCCGGCTCCTGCTGGCATATGAGCCAATTTTATCTCGCGGTGCTGGCGTTGTTCGTCGTCGGGTACGGCGTCGCCGGCCGCGCGGAGAGGGCGGCCCTGGCGGGCGGGGGCCTCTGGGTGGGCCTCGCGCTGGCGGCGATACTGAACGAGCCGCTGTGGGCGAAGGGCGCTTTTTGGAACGTGAGCGTGGCGCTGGCGGCCGCGCCGGTCGCGGCGTGGGCCCTTTCGCACGCGCTTAAGAAGCCGGATAAGGCCGGGTGGTTCGTGGCGGCGGCCGCGGCGGCCCTCGTCGCGCTGTCGCTGGCCTTCGGCCGCTCGCCGGGCTACGGCCACGTATACGAGCTGGTGTGGGCCAAGGTAATCCACCTCGGCAAGTTCCCCGGGCCGGCGGCGCTCTCGCCGGACGCGCGGTTCTTCTGGGTGGGGCCCTATAAATCGCCCGACCCGATAGTGGTCTTCTTCGAGTACGGGCCGCTTCTCTTCGCCGCGGCCTTCGGCCTGGGCCTATGGTGGTATAACCTCGTTAAGAAGCGCCTGCCGGGGGGAGCGTTCGCGGCGCTGGCGGCTCCGGCCTTCGCCGTCCTTTACCTCCTAATGGTAAGGTTGACCATATTCCTCGCGCCGTGGGTGGCGATACTCTGCATATACCCCGCCGCGGCGTTCAAGCGCGCGCGGGCGCGCGCGGCTTACGGCGCCGTCCTGGCCTTGCTGCTCGCCTCCCATATATACATTGGGAACGTTCAGGCCCACCCCCGATGGTTCCGCGACGCGGTGAACTGGGTTTTCCGGTACGAGCCGGAGCTCCCCTGGTACTACGGCTCCGAGCGGGTCCAGCTGCTTTTCTGGCTGGCCGGGCAACCGCGGCCGTCGCCGGTGTTGGCGGATTTCTCGCTGAGCCCGCCGTACCTCTACCTGGCGCGGCAGCCGACGGCGCTCAACCCGATGTTCGAGGTCCCGGAGGTGCGGCGCAAGGCGTTCGCGTACACGGAGGGCGCGGTAGCGGACGAGAAGACGTTCTACGAGCTGTGCCGGCAATGGGGAATAAAGTACGTCGTGCACGTCGCGCCGCAGGTCCTCTCGCGCGGCACGGGTTCGTTCTATAACGCTACGGCTCGAGAGCCGGGCCCCGATTCCGCGGCGGCGCTGATGCAATTTCATCCCGAGAAGTTAAGCCGCTTCCGCCTGACCTTAGAGACCTACAACGTACGCGTCTTCGAGGTGGGGAAGCCGTACGACGGATACGTCTCGACGGCCTACCACCCGCTGTACGACGCGACGCGTTTCCCCGCGATACCGGCCGAAGAGGAATTGGACGGGTTCTACCGCGACCTTCGGCGCGTGAACTACTTCTACGAGATGGGGTGTTCGCAACTCGAGTCGGGTTACTACGTCGGCGCGGCGGCGGCCTTGAACAACGCCCTCCGCCTCCATCCTGATTTCGAGGACGTCAATTTTAAGTTGGGCCAAGCCCAGTTCGCCCTCGACCGATACGAGGACGCGCGCCGGGCGCTGGAGCGCGCCATGGTCGCGACGCCGGGCGACCCCAGGCCGCGGGAGCTCCTCAAAGCGGTGGCGGCGGCGGAGAAGGCCGGCAACTAACCCGTTCCCGGAGGTCGCGACGCCGGAATGGAAACGTTCACGTTGAAGAAAATAGGCGTCATCCGTACGCCGTACGCCGAGGCCGCTGCGGCGCCGCCGCAGGGGAAGTTCGAGCCCGAGGCCCCGGGCACCGTGGAAGTGTTCGACGAGTACGCGCCCGGATTACAGGACCTGGAAGGCTTCTCCCATATAACGTTGCTGTATTATTTCCACCGGGCGGCGAGCGAAGAGCTGGTGGTAAAGCCGTATCTCGACGACGCGCGGCACGGCGTCTTCGCGACGCGGCACCCCCGCCGGCCGAACCACCTGGGTATGACGACCGTACGCCTTGTGGAGCGGCGGGGCAACGTCCTGGCCGTGGCCGGCGTCGACATGCTCGACGGCACCCCCCTGCTGGACGTCAAGCCCTACGTGCCCGCGTTCGACCGCGAGCGCGGAAGCGTGCGCTGCGGGTGGCTCGCCGGCAAAATTCCCCCTATTCCCTGAAGAAAACGGTAGATTGGTGAGGCGCGGCCTCGCCCGGCCCCGGGCGGGCGGGGGAAAATAATCTCCGCGTAAACGTACGGTTATCAGGCGCTTAGGGGCGTAACAGAAAAAGTTTTATTTGCATACGGCGTTTAATAGTGGTATAATGGTCGACTTTACGCTGAAGCTATAATATTCGCTGTTAATATAAGGAGGCGCTTCAAAAATGGCTGGAAAGATAACCTTGAGCGTCATCAAGGCCGACATCGGCGGCCTCGTGGGTCACTCCGCGAGCCATCCGGACGCCATCGCCAAAGCCCATGAGGAGCTCGAAAAGGCCCGTAAAAGCGGCCTGCTCGTCGACTTCGACATCTTCACCTGCGGCGACGACCTTGAGCTCGTGATGACGCACACCCAGGGCACCGACGCCGAGAAGATCCACAAGTTGGCCTGGGATACCTTCGTCGCTTGCACCGAGGTAGCGAAAAAGCTGCACCTCTACGGCGCGGGCCAGGACCTGTTGGCGGATGCCTTCTCCGGCAACGTCAAGGGGATGGGCCCGGGCGTGGCCGAGATGGAGTTCGAGGAACGCAAGAGCGAACCCGTGCTCGTCTTCGCAGCCGACAAGTGCGCCCCCGGCGCCTGGAACATGCCGCTCTACAAGATGTTCGCGGACCCGTTCAACACCGCGGGCCTGGTCATCGACCCCAACATGCACGACGGTTTCCGCTTCGACGTCTACGACATCCACCGCAGCAAGCACATTCTCTTCTCCTGTCCGGAGGAACTCTACGACATGCTGGTATTCGTCGGCGCGCCGGACCACTTCCTCATCCGCGCCGTCTACCGCAAGGACAACGGCGACATCGCGGCGTCGTCGTCGACGCAGAAGCTCGCGCTTATCGCCGGGCGCTACGTCGGCAAGGACGACCCGGTGTGCATCGTGCGCTGCCAGTCGGGCCTGCCGGCGGTGGGCGAGGCGCTCGAGCCGTTCGCGTTCCCGCAAACCGTCTCGGGCTGGATGCGCGGCTCGCACATGGGGCCGCTGATGCCGGTCTCGCTCGCGCAGGCGCACCCCACCCGGTTCGACGGCCCGCCGCGCGTCGTCTGCGTCGGCTACCAGCTCGCGGACGGCGGCCTGGCCAGCCACCGCGACATGTTCGACGACCCGAGCTACGACGAGGCCCGTAAGACGGCCAACCGCGTCGGCGAGTACCTGCGCCGCCACGGCCCGTTCGAGCCGCACCGGCTGCCCTTCGCCGAGATGGAGTACACGACGATGCCGGCGGTTCAGGAGAAGCTCGAAAGCCGCTGGGAAGATATCTAAAACGCTCGGCAATAGGATACGTAAAACCCCCGCCGCGAGGCGGGGGTTTTTATTGGAAAACGCTTGACAACGCGGCCGGGACGTTATAACGTACGGTACGAGCGCAAACAGTTCGTGAGGGGAGGCGACATGAGGATAATAAAAACGCTCGGCGCCGCGTTCCTATTAGTGGGAACCGTGGGCGCCGTTTTAGCCTTCGGCGCCTTCGGCGAGGTCGTGTCTTCTTTTCCGGTCCCGCCTAAGACGGGAACGCGCGGCCTCGCATGGGACGGTAATTATCTGTGGTTTTGCGGCGGCCCTTATGCGAAGTTCTTAAGAACGACGACTACGGGTTCCGTGGTCTCGTCTTTCGTATACGGCCAAACGCCGACCGATTACGACGGTTTGACCTTCGACGGGGAATACCTGTGGATGTCGGATTCATACCCAGGACCAGGAGGGGGTTACGAATACGACCGTTTGACGACGACGGGTAGTTACGTAAGCCGGTTCATCGCAGGCTACGACCCCGGCCTTGCGTGGGAGCCGCCGCGGTACTTGTGGATAGGCCCTTATAAAATAACCACAACCGGCTCGAGAGTTGCCTCTTTTAACTCTCCGTTCTATTTGGGAGGCGACCTCGCGTGGTACGGCCATTATCTATGGACCGGCGGCGGTAACCGGTATTACTATCAGTTAACGACTAAGGGTTCGATAGTCGCCAGCTTCGCGGTCCCCGGGAACGCTGCGGCGGGCGGTACTACATTCGACGGCAACTACATATGGCTAGTGAACTCGACGGCCAGTTACGTTTACCAGGTTGATATAGACGTCGTCGGCATGAACCCCGGCTCTTTCGGGAAGATTAAAGGGCTTTACCGGTAACCCAATACTGCGACGCGCCGCCGCCCCCCGGGGCGGCTTTTTCGTTCCATATGCCCTCCCCCTAATTCGTGTTATTACCACATAAAAATGTCACATAATTCCCGAG
>CBFCYS010000094.1:0-10355 GCA_965602215.1 uncultured bacterium | reverse complement strand
CCGCGGCGCTGGCGGCGCGGCTGGCCGAGAACGGCCTCCGCATCGTCTCCGGCGGGACGGATACCCACCTTATGCTGGTGGACCTCAGGCCGGTCGAGCTGACGGGCAAGGTGGCCGAGAAGCGGCTGGAAGAGGCCGGCATTACCGTAAACAAGAACACCATCCCGTTCGACCCGCAGAAGCCGTTCGTAACCTCCGGCATCCGCATCGGCACGCCGGCGCTGACGACGCGCGGCATGAAGGAACCGGAGATGGAGGCCATCGGCGACATGATCGCCCGCGTCCTGAAGGATATCGAGAACGACGCCGTCGCGGCGGAGGTGCTCGAAGAGGTCCGCGAGCTGTGCGAGCGCTTCCCGCTGTACGCCGAGATGAAGGCGCGCTACATGGCGGAGGCGAAGAAGCGAGGTATGGACGCATGAGGATAGCTTTCGCGGCCGACCACCGCGGCTACCCGCTGAAGGAATATTTGAAGGGCGTCGCCGCCGAACTGGGCCACGACGTCGTCGACTTCGGCACCGACTGCGAGGAGTCGTGCGACTACGTGGACTTCGGCCGGGCCGCGGCGGAGGCGGTGGCGCGGGGCGAGGCCGAGCGCGGCGTACTAATATGTGCTACCGGCCTCGGCATGTCGATGGCGGCCAACAAGGTCCCCGGCGTCCGCGCGGCGCTGTGTTGGACCGTATATATGGCCCGGCTGACGCGCGCCCACAACGACGCCAACGTCCTCGTCCTTTCGGGCGACCAGACGGGTTTCCATTACGCCCGGGAGATGCTGGCCGTTTGGCTTGAGACGCCGTTCGAGGGCGGCCGCCACGAGCGGAGGGTGGATAAGATAAAAGCCATAGAGAACGATTATGCCAAATAAAAAAGCCGGCCTTCGGGCCGGCTTTCGAATTAAGCGTTAATTTCGGTATCGGGCGAAGGTCGTTCCGCCCACGGCCCAGCCGGCGCCGTCGACGAATTCCATGTCGAAGAAGCGCGGAATGGCGTCCGTCTCGTTGGCTATGGTAGCCTCGGTCCAACGCCGGCCGTCCCAGTGGAGCAGCCGGTAAGCCCTGGTGAAAGCTTCGTAGGGTGCCGCCGCTACCCACAGGCCGCCGAGGTGGTCGGCGTAGGCCGTCCGGTAGTAATATTCTTCCGGCGGTACGATGACGGGCGTAATATTCCTAAGCTCGGGCGTTAGTTGGTAGACGCGGCCGAGCCTTTCCTTCGCCAGCCGCCTTTCGCCTACCGCGTACGTTATGGCGCCGTCGCCGGTTATGTCGTAAAGGTGTAAATTTTCGTTGAAGCCGAGGGCCGGCTCCCAACGCTTTCCGTGCAGCTTGAAGACCTCGTCGCCCGCCGGCCCGCGGGCGACCATAAAGCCGTCGTCGGGCGCCGTCATATGAAAAGGCCCGAAGCTCGTGTAACCCTGGGGTTTCTCGGCCTCGCGCCACTGGCTGCCGTCGTAGTAGAAGATCGCCGGCACGCCGTACGGCCGGGATATGGCGTTCACCCACACGTGAGAGGAGTCGACGCCTCCCAGGTGCAGGTATTCCAGGTTGTTGTGCAGGTTGGTGAGGAACCATTCGCCGCCGCGGTAGTCGAGAAGCGCGCCGCCGTTGCCGCAGGCCAGGCCGCGCTCCCCTTCGAACATGAGGATGTCGTTCAGCGCTTCCGTGACAACGGGTTCGAATTCCTTTATAACCCAGGTGCCGTCTTTATAACGCGCCACTGCGGCGCGCTTGGAACCGTCCAAGAGGACCGTTACCCAGACGGTGCCGTCCTGCCGGACGTCGCAATGCGTCCACGCCCCCGCGTACGGCGGCTCGACGACGGTCCACGAGCCCACCGAGGGGATGGGGTTCGTAACCGCGTCTTCACCGCACGATAATATAAAGGCCGCGGCAGCCGCCCCCAACGTTAATAATATCCAAACGCGCATGTTATTTCTCCCCGCAATTCGATAATTACGCTTCGGGCGGTTTACGCGGAGTGTCTTTTTCGGCTCGAGGTTCTTGTCGGTTGCGAGTCGCCGCCCGGTCCTTAAACATGACTACTCTTGTTATATATTATAGTCTATTTTTTTTCGCGTTTCAAGATAAATTCTTTGACCGGAGCCAGCGGTATGCGCTCGCGGCATTCGTATTTGAAGGGGCGTTTGCAGCGGGGGGAGGGCGCGTTGGCGTAGCAGGGGGCGCATTCCAGTTCGGCCGCGACGGCCGTGGCGGGGCCCTCGCGCGGGAGGAGCGCGGCCGGGTTGGTAGGGCCGAAGAGGCCGAGAGTGGGTTTCTTCAGCGCGACGCCAACGTGCAGCGGTAGCGAGTCAACGGTTATCAGGTAAGCCGAGCCGTCGATTATGCGGGCGCTTTCGAATACGTCCGTTTTGCCGGCGAGGTTTATGATACTCGGGTTACCCGCTTTGGCGGCTACGGCGGCGCACCGCTCCCGGTCGTGCGGCCCGCCCACCAGCACGACGGGGCGGCCGGTCTCCTTCTTAATAAAGTCGACGATCTCGACGAAGAAGTACGCCGGCGGCAACTTCGCCGCGACGGTTTCGCGGGGGTTCCTACCCCCCGACGGCGCCAGCGCTACGTACTTCTTCCTTTTTTTTATCCCCGTGATTTCGGCCGCCTTCGGGACGCCGCGCGGGATTGCGAAGTCGAGCCGCAAGTCGTCGCGGGCGCACCCCGCCGCCTCGGCCACCTCGACGTAGTTTTCGGCTATGTATTTATTGGCGTTCGGCTGCCAGGGCGCACCGCCCGCCAGGTATCGGGGCGGCTTACCCTCGGTAAACGGCGCGTACACGGCCGCGCCCCCCCAGTTTAACATCCGCGCCAAACCCGGCCACGGCTGGAAGAGGAACGCTACGTCCGTTCCGGAGTTTTTAATGTCTTGGGCGAGGCGGTACGTCGTGAAAAGGTTGGGTTTGAGCGCGACCTTCTCGTCCACGAACATATACGCGTCCACGCCCGGTATCGCGCCGCCGACGTCGACGTTGGCTCTCCCCGTCAAAAGGACGAGGTCAGCCTCCGGGAAGCCGCGTCGCAGCGCCCGGAGGGCGGGCGTCGTCAGCAGGAGGTCCCCGGCGGCGTGGGTCTTTATCGCGATTAGCCTCATAGCGCTCTTAGCCTAAAGGAACCGCCACCCCGCGCCGGCGTATAAGCCCTGGAGGCCGGTGCGGTATTTGTAGCGCGCGACCTCGTGTTCGCGGAACTGGCGGTCGTAGTTGTATTCCGTGATGAGGAACAGGTTATCGCCCACGTTCACCTGGATGCCGGCGTATAGGGCCCAGTCGAAGGAGAATTGCTGGAAGTAACCCGACGTTAAAAGGGCGCCGCCCTTGCCTTTTTGGAGTACGGCATTCGAGACCTGGTCGTCGACGTCTATCGACGTCAGGTTGCCGCCTACGCCCGCGGAAACGTACGGCGTGATCGGCCAATGAGGAAAGGCCACGTATTTGAGTGCGATTTTATAATCTATGTTTTGGAACTTGTAGGCGATGTGTTCCTCGACGAGGACCGGTTCCGTTACGATGGGCGCGATTTTTGGGAAAGTGGAGTAGTCGTACTTCAACGTCGTACCGTAGCGGGGGGCCTGTTCCTGCATCAATTTGAGCGAGGCGGCAACGTACGGGCCTATGAAGAAGTCGAACGTTACGCCGAAGGCCGAGAGCGTTCCTATATCTTCCAACGGGTCATCCAAGCCTATGGCGGCGGCTCTTCCGGTAATGTCCGGCGCGGCGTCGTACGACGGCCCCCGCGCCGCGCCGCCGTAGAAGTAGACCGCGGGGAACACGTAGGCCGGTAAATACTGAACGGTCGGCGTGGGTTCGGTTCCGGTCCCTTCGTCTTGCGCGAGGGCGACGGCCGCGAATACGGATAGGGCTATGGCGAATCGATACATTGAATTAAACGAATAACATATGGCGGCGGCGCGGTCAAGCGGATACGATTCGTTAATTTTGACTTGACAGTTCGGGCGGGTTCGAATACAATCCTGCCTAAATGGAAACTGATAGACGCGAGCGCGTGCGGGCCACCTTAGCCTTGGCCCGCGTACCCGGTATCGGAAGCGTTTTCTTCCGGCGCCTTTTGGAAACCTTCGGCGACCCGGCGGCGGTTTTTACGAAGACGTTCGACGAACTCGCCGCGGTCCCGGGCATCGGCGACGAGCGGGCGCGAGCGCTCGCCACCTTCGACGCGTGGAAGGAAGTCGAAGCGGAGATGGCCCGGGCGGAGGGTTCGGGTTTGGAGTACGTCGTATGGGGCGAGGAAGATTACCCCGAGCCGCTGGCCGCGATATACGACGCTCCGCCCGTACTCTATTATAAGGGTGCGTTGGGGCGGCTGTCGCGGCCGGCTGTCGCGGCCGTGGGTACGCGGCGGCCTTCCGACTACGGCGAGCGCGCGACGGCGTTTATATGCGAACCTTTGGCGGAAGCGGGTATAACGATCGTGAGCGGGATGGCGCGCGGCATCGACACCTGCGCCCACCGGGCCGCGCTTAAAGCGGAGGGCGCGACGGTCGCCGTTCTCGGGTGCGGCGCCGACGTCGTCTATCCTCCGGAGAATAAAAAACTGTACGAAGAGATATGCGAAAGAGGAATCGTCGTTTCGGAGTTCCCGCCGTCGGCCCGACCGGAGGCGAAGAACTTCCCGCGGCGCAACCGTATCATTAGCGGCCTATCGGCCGGCGTCCTGGTCGTCGAGGCGGGGGAACGCAGCGGCGCCCTCATAACCGGCTACCACGCCGCGGAGCAAGGACGCGAGGTATTCGCGGTGCCGGGCAGCATCTTTTCGCCGACGAGCGACGGCTGCCGGCGGCTTATCGCTAGCGGCGCCAAGCCGGTCGGTTCGGCCGACGAAATCATGGAGGAGCTCGCGCCGCAGTTCCCGCGCGTAGGCGGGCAACGGGCGGCGACGCCGACGGTAGACGTGGCGACGCTCGGTGCCGACGAGCAGGAACTGTTGAAGTGCGTCGCCGGCGAAGCGATGCCGGCCGACGAGCTCGCGGCCCGCGTCGGGTGGGACCCGTCTCGAGCCGGGGCCGCGTTGCTCTCGCTCGAAATAGCCGGCCTGGTCGAGAAGCTCCCCGGAAACAACTACCGCCGCATCTTCATGTAGCGTATTCCTTATGGGTAAAAATTTACTGATTGTCGAATCGGCCGCGAAGGTCAAAACCATCGCCAAGATACTGGGCAAGGACTACGCCGTAAAGTCCTGCCAGGGCCACGTCATGGACCTTCCGAAGTCCTCGCTCGGCGTCGACGTATCCAAGGGTTTCGAACCCACGTACGTTTCCACGCCGGCGCAGGCCAAAATATTAAAAACCCTAACCAAGGCGGCCGAGGGTGCGGACGTAGTCTTTTTGGCCACCGACCCGGACCGCGAGGGCGAAGCCATAGCGTACCACCTCTCGCAGCATCTGAACGGCGCCCGGGCGCGCCGCATATCCTTCAACGAGATAACGGCGACGGCGGTGAGGGCGGCGGTGGCCGAGCCGCGCGAGCTGGACCTTCAACTCGTCGCCGCGCAGCAAGCCCGCCGCATCCTGGACCGCCTCGTCGGGTACCAGGTCAGCCCCATATTGTGGAAGAAGGTCACGACCGGCCTTTCCGCGGGCCGCGTCCAGTCGGTAGCGGTGCGGCTGGTCTGCGAGCGCGAGCAGGAAATCGAGGCTTTCGTCGCCGACGAATATTGGACGCTGGGGGCCGAGTTCGATACCGCGGCCGGCGAACGCTTCGCCGCGTCGCTCGTCTCCATAGACGGCGAGAAGTTAATGGCGCCCGGGCGGCTGGCCCGGTACAAGCGCCGCCTTTCGACCGAGGCCGAGGCAGCGGCCGAACGCGACAAGATCCTCAAGCAAAACTTCGTCGTCACGTCGTTCGAACGCGGCGAGAAGCGCCGGTCGCCGGTCCCGCCTTTAACGACCAGTAAGCTGCAACAGGCCGGGGCCCGGCAATTCGGCTTCACCGGCCGCAAGACCATGGCGCTGGCCCAGGTGCTCTACGAGGGCGTCGACGTAGGCGGCGGCGACCGCGTGGGTTTAATTACCTATATGAGAACCGACTCGGTGCGAATAGCGCCGTCTGCCGCGGCGGCGTGCCGCAAATACATAGAAAAAGAGTTCGGCGCCGATTACTTGCCCGCCAAGCCGCGCTTCTACCGCTCCCGCCGCGGCGCCCAGGAGGCCCACGAGGCCATCCGCCCCGCCGACGTGGCGCAGGCGCCCGAAGCGGTTAAAGAGTATCTCACCCCCGACCAGTTCAAGCTGTACGACCTTATCTACCGCACGTTCGTGGCGTCGCAGATGGCGGACGCCGTCTTCGATACCGCCACCGCCGTGCTGGAAGGCGGCGGGTACCTCTTCCGCGCGCTGACGCAAGCGCTCAAGTTCCCGGGTTTCATGAAGGTTGCGCCGCGCGAGACCGGAGCCGCGGAGTTTTTGCCTTCGCTGGCGGCGGGGGACGGGGTTTCGTTGGCCGACGTTAAGCCGGAGCAGCATTTCACGAAGCCGCCACCGCGCTACAACGACGCGTCGCTGGTTCAGGCGTTGGAAGAATACGGCATCGGTCGCCCCAGCACGTACGCCCCCACGGTGGCCACCATCTTAGACCGCAAGTATATCGAACGCGTCCGGCGGGCGTTCCACCCCACCGAGCTCGGCAAGTTGGTGAACGCGCTGCTGGTGGCGTCTTTCCCGGACATCTTCGACGTGCAATTTACGGCCAAGGTGGAGTCGCAGCTCGACGCCGTGGAGGAAGGCAGCGCGGAATGGGACGCGGTGCTGGCCGACTTCTACGGCCCGTTCGCCGCCGACCTGGCGCAGGCCGCCGACGTTATGGACGCGGTGCGTGACGAAGCGGCGGAAAGCACCGACGTGGATTGCCCCAAATGCGGTGCGAAGATGGATGTGCGATGGGGAAGGTTCGGGAAATATCTACGCTGTGGGAATTATCCCGACTGCGGCCAGACCATGAACTTCGAGCGCGACGAGGCCGGCAAGGTGGTCCCGGTCGAGGCCGAGGACACCGGCGAGAAGTGCGAGAAGTGCGGCGGCGCGATGGTGGTGAAGCGCGGCCGGTACGGCGAGTTCCTCGCCTGCGACAACTACCCCGAGTGCAAGAACACCCGTCCGCTCCGCAAAAAAGTGGACGCCAAATGCCCGAAGTGCGGCGGCCAGGTAGTGGAGCGGCGCGGCAAACGCGGCCGCGCCTTCTACGGCTGCGAGAATTACCCGGAGTGCGACTTCACCGCCAACGCCGTCCCGGTGAACGAAGAGTGCCCGTCCTGCGGCGCGCCGTACCTCCTGGAGGGGAAGCGCGGGAAGTATTGCGCCAAGAAGAGCTGCGGCTATCGGGCTTCGGGCGACGGGGATTAACGTTTTGCCCGAGCACGCCCACGACGACCACGGCGTTGCGGCGCTGCCCTCCGGCGGTCCGGCCCGACGGCTGGCCTGGGCCATCTCCCTTACGACGCTGGTACTGGCGGGCGAGGTCGTCGGCGGGATATGGGCCGGCAGTCTCGCGCTGCTTTCCGACGCGGCGCACGTCTTTATGGACGTATTCGCGCTCGCGCTGTCGCTGGGGGCGCTGCTCCTGGCGCGCCGGCCGGCGGACGAACGACGCACCTACGGTTGGCACCGCGCCGAGGTTTTCGCCGCCCTGATTAACGGCGTGACGCTTATCGCGGTCGCGGCCTTTATCTTCGTGGAGGGCGTAGGGCGACTGATGGAGCCCACGCCGGTGAAGGGCGTGGGCCTGCTGGTAATAGCGGCCGCGGGCCTGGTGGCGAACGCCGCCGTCGCGCTGCTGCTCCGGCGGCACGTCGGCTCCGACATAAACATCCGCGGCGCTTTCCTGCACGTCATAGGCGACGCGCTGGCTTCGGCCGCGGTCATCGTCGGCGCGGTAATAGTCATCTTGACCGGATGGTACGTCGTCGACCCGCTGCTGGCATTGGCGATCGCCGGCCTGCTGCTGTTGGGCGCCGGGCGGTTGGTGCGGGACGCGCTCCGGATCCTCTTCGAGGGTACGCCCCCCGGCGTACGGCCCCGCGACGTCGCCCGGGCCCTGACGGCGGTGGAGGGCGTAACGGCCGTGCACGACCTTCACATCTGGGCGCTGTGCTCGCACATCACGACCCTTTCGGCCCACCTCGTCGTGTGCGAGGGGGCCGGCGACGACGTGCGGCGCGCCGCGGAGAAGACGTTGACGACCAAGTTTAAAATCCACCACACTACTCTTCAGCTCGAGGAAGAGCCTTGTTCGGCCGCTACAAGCGACGTCTTTTGCGAAAAATTAGACCATTGACGAAGGCCTGTATAACATCTCTAACGTCGTCGGGGCGCGCTGGCGCCCTTTATTGCGCCTATGGCACGCGCTAAAGAATCGGAAGCCGAACGCCGCCGGGAGGTCCTCGCCGCCGAGGTGGCTTTGGCGACGCCGGCGCCGGGCGGCGACGGCGAGCTGCACGCCGCGGCGTGTTATCCCAACAGCTACCGCGTCGGGATGGCCTCGCTGGGGTACCAGCTTGCGTGGGGCGCGTTCGCGGCGCACCCCGCGTTCCGCGCGGAACGTTATTTCGCCTGTTACGCGGGGAAGCCGCCCAAAAGCGTCGTCAAGGACGTGACCGGGTTGGAATACGGGACGCCGTTGTCCCGGGCGGCCGTCGTCGCGTTCTCCGTGTATTACGAGCCGGACTACGTACGCGTATACGGGATGTTGGTCGGGGGCGGCGTTCGCCCCTGGGCCGTCGAGCGCGGCGAATTCGACCCGTTCGTGATACTGGGAGGCCCGGCCGTCACCGCCAACCCGGAGCCGCTGGCGCCGTTCGCGGACGCCGTCGTGCTGGGCGACGCGGAGGAATCGCTGCCCGCGGTTTTGGACGTAATCGCGGCCAACGTCGGCGCGCCGCGGCGGGACGTGCTGGTGCTTATGTCGCAAGTCCCGGGCGTCTACGTCCCGGCGTTGTACCGGGTCCTGTACGGGGCGCCGGGGTCGCCGGCGCAGGTGGTACCGGAGGAGGGCGCGCCGGCGAAGGTCGAGGCTTCCCGGGTGGAAGACCTCACGCCGTACCGCGGCGGCTCGTGGCTCGCGACGCCGCAGGGCGAATTCGGGAAGCTCCTCCTGCTGGAGCCCATCCGCGGGTGCGGCCGGTCGTGTTCGTTTTGCCAGACCGGCGCGGTGAGTGCGCCGCCTCGCCGGCGCGAACTGTCGTCGCTGTGGCCTGTGGTGGACGAGGCCCGGGGAATGGTCGGCAAAGTGGGGTTGGTGGGCGCGGCCCTGGCCGATTACGGCGACGTCGCCGAACTGGCCCGGGGCGTAGTCGAGCGCGGCATGCTGCTTAGCGTGAGCTCGCTTGCGCTCGCGGCGCCGCGGACGCCCGCCCTCTTGCGGGCGCTCGGCGCTTCCGGGCAACGGGGGGTCGCGCTGGCGCCGGAGGCCGCGACGGCCGAGATGCAGGCCCGGCTCGGCAAGCCGCTGCCGCCCGGGCGACTCGAGGAATGCCTTGACGCCGCCGCTGCGGCCGGTTTATCCAAAATTAAGCTCTATTATATCGTGGGGGCGCCGGGCGAAACGGCGGCCGACGTGGCCGCGGTAGGCGACGAACTGGCCCGTCTCAAGCGGCGGCATAAAAAGTTAAATTTCGAGGCGCGCGTCAACCCGCTGGCGCCGAAGCCGCGGACGCCGCTGGCGGACGCGCCGCTAATATCGCGGCGCGAGTTCCGCGACCGCGTACGCGCGATACGGGCCCGGGCGCGGGGCGTACGGGTGGTCGCGGGGAGTTGGCGCGAGGCCGAGCTGCAGCGGGATTTAGGCCGCGGGAGCCGAGCGCTTTCGCGTTGGATCGCGCGGGGCGCGGAGCGCGGGGCTTGATTATCTGCGGCGGGCGCGCAGCGCGACCGAGTTTTAACTTGAAATGTACCGCTCGAAGTGGTAATTTTGCGCCGCCGACGTTGTGTCGGCAACGAGCGGGTGCGGAAATAATATGACGCCTGGACCCGAGCACGAGGTTACCGAGATACTTTCGGTCGCCGATACCGCGAGCACCGTCGCGCGTATAGCCGGCGAGATCGTCGCGGAGAACGCCGGCGCGGACGAGCTGGCCGTCGTCGGCATACATACCGGCGGCGTGCCGCTCGCCGAACGCGTCGTGGCGGCCCTCGAGCAACTGGGGGCGAAGGCCGCCGCCACCGGGACCGTGGACATCACGCTCTACCGCGACGACCTCTCGCAAATCGGACCCGCGCCCATCGTGCGCGCCACCGATATTACCTTCGACGTGGCCGGGATGACGGTGGTGCTGGTGGACGACGTAATCTTTACGGGACGGACCGTGCGCGCCGCCATCGACAACCTCATGGATTTA
>CBFCYS010000093.1:0-10466 GCA_965602215.1 uncultured bacterium | reverse complement strand
CCGCGTCGCGGGCGACGAAATTTGGGCCAACTGGACCGAGACCAACCCCAAGGGGGCCTATTACCTCTGGCTGAAGTTGCCGCCCGCGGACGGCCAATACTGGGAAAACGAGAAGTACCGCGTTTCGGTTCGGGGGCCGTTCGAGCTCAGCGTACCCTTCGGCGACTTCGGCGACGTCTACCGGGCGCGCTATGACTACGTCGAGGAGCCGGGGCATTACGAGGTCTGGTGGTACGCGCCGGGCGTGGGCTGCATCAAATACGAACACTACTTCCCGGGGGATAAACACGAGCTGGTGGATTTGGTGGAATTCAGGCCCGGGGGGTGAAGCGCGTCGCGGTAAACCTTTAAAGCGGACCCGCGGGCCGCCAGCCGGGGAGGTAACACGAAATCAACTTTAAAAGGCATCTACCTTCGGCCGCAATCTGCCTCGTGGTCGCCGCAGCGGTGGCGTTCGTGTTTTGGGCGTATACGCGTCGCGGCCAAACGTACGCCGCGGAGGAAGTGCTTACGGATGCGGTCGGCAAGATTTGCATAGTACCTATTGGCGAGGTTGCCGAAAGCGACCTCGCTTTCGCACGCGACTTCGTCGAGGCCTCGTTCGGGCGGGAGACGGTGATCTCCGAGCCGCTTCCGCTCCAGGACGAGTATTATTATCCTACGAGGGGGCAATACGGCGCCAACGGTTTACTTCGCTACGTGGAGGCCAACGCGCCGCGGGGCGCGTACCGCGCGGTAGCGATTACGGCGCAAGACATTTTTACCGGGGATTTAAACTTCCTCTTCGGGATAGGCCGGTGCCCGGGTAAATGCGCCGTCGTCTCGACGTACCGCTTCGGCTTATATTGCACCGGCCCGGAACAGCGGATGGTCCGCTTCGCGAAGTTGCTCGTCCACGAGACGGGCCATACCTTCGGCCTGCTCCACTGCCGGCAGCCCCTGTGCATAATGAAGTTCGCGGAGGGATATCAGGCGATGGACGGTACTCGGGTGGCCATGTGCACGCGGTGCGAACGGAGCCTTTGTTCCGTGACGGCCTTGGACGCCGGCGAGCGCTGCGGAAAAATCGAGACGGTTTTGAAGAAGTACGGCCTGTGGGATGAGGCGGGGGGCGCCGAGGGCATCGAGCCTCCGCCGGCGCCGGCCAACCTCGCGCCGGAGGCGTTGATGCCTTAACGTCCTTCGGGCCGGGCGCGGGGTTTAATAACGCATGTGGATGCGGACTACGAGGAATTCTTGGAATAGAGCGAATTTGGCGTCTTCGTAGCTCGCGCGTTCCGTCGTTCCGGCCGGGTTGTTGGAGGCGCCGTAACCCTCCGTCGGGACCTTGAAGAAATTGCGGTCCAGAACGCCGTTCGCGTTTTCGTCGTGGAGGACCGCGACGGCGTAGACGCCGTACGGGAGGTCCGTGAAGTCGACGCGCGCCTCGTAGTCCCGGATTTCGACGCGGGCGACCTCGCGCGCTTTCGCGACCCCCTCCGGGAAACCTTCCCTCGCGTCGAACAGGGCGACGCGGGCTTCGCCGGCTTCGCTCCGGAAGCCGTCAACAAAGACCGTCACCTCGGCCCGCGACGCCGTAAGCTGGCCGGGCGTAACGCCGGCGGCCGACAGCAGTATCATGAAGGCGGGTATCGCGCGTTTCATCTACGGTCGCCTCCCGGTTTCGACTCCGGCGTTCCAACTTTAGTTTTAGCCTTTTTCCCTGTTACGAGTTCGAAATCCATTATATAATAATATCGTTACCGTGAAATATAAAAGGAGGCGCGATAGTGAAAAAACTATTAGCCTTGGCCGCGGCCGCAGCACTTTCCGCCGCGGCGTTCGGCGGCGACGTGGTCGTCGGCAATAAGGAGTTCAACTTAAACATCCCTTTTTGCGGGTCTTGAGGGCCGCAGTACCGGGTCCAGGTACTGGTCCTAAAAAGCGAGTTGAACTTCGCCGGCCCCATAACGCGCGTCGAATACGAATCGTACGATACGTACGCCGCCGGTTACTTTTACGAATTCGAGATGAAGCTTTGCCATACGCCGCTATCCGCCCTTACGACGAATTTCAACACGAATTACGGCGGCAATACGCCGACGCTGGTCGCTGCGTTGAATCCTTTCACGATCAACGGCCGAAAGGACGAGTGGTTCGGCGCGGCGTGTACGACGCCGTTCGCCTACAACAACCGCGATAATTTAATCGTCGAGGTACGCTGGCGCAACCAGTCGCTCACCACGAAGATCGAAGTTTGGGGGTACGTCGCCGCCTCGAGCCGACTCCTCATACATAAAGAGTATAGCGCGACCGAAGGCCAGCTCTCGACCAAGACCGACCGTCTGCGTATAACGTTCAGCGGCGTGCCGGTAGCGCCCACTTCCCTCGGGCGGATTAAAACGTTGCTCCGCTAAGACGCGTTAGAACAATTCGTAGGGGTCGACGTCGACCTTGACGGTCGTCGGGCCCTTGCGCCGGACGAGCGCGGCGAGGTCCTCGGCCGCGCTCTCTATTTCCCCCAACTCCGCTTTTACCAATATTTGCCAACGGCGCTCGCCTCTCGAGCGGGCCACCGGCGCCGGGACCGGCCCCAGAACCGTCGCCGGGGGCCCGAATATTCCGCGAAGCCGCCCGGCGGTTTCGTCGGCCTTCGCGATGCCGGCGCCCTTCCGTTCGACGACGACGACGTTGACGAGGTGGGTATACGGCGGGAGCTCGAGGCGGCGCCGGAAGGCGAGCTCGCGTTCGGCGAACGCGTCGTAGTCGTCGGCCGCGGCGGCCGCGACGGCGTAGTGGTCCGGGTGAAAGGTCTGTATTACGACGCGGCGGCTCGCGGCCGAAGGCTCTAACATCCGCCTTATGACGCGGTACGTCCGTTCGGAGGCGCGGAAGTCGGGCAGGTTCATGGCGGTATCGGCGTTGGCGAGGGCGGCGAACGTGACTTCTTCGTAGTCGAGAGCCCGGAGCACCATCTGCGTTCCCGCGACGACGTCGTACCCGCCGGCGGCGAAAACTTCCCAGAACGAGCGCGCCCGGGCGGGGGTCCTCAGCGCGTCCGAGTCGACGCGGCCCACGCGCGCCGCGGGCAGGAGCAGCCGGATTTCCGCCGCCAGCTTCTCCGTCCCGAAGCCCACGCCGGCGAGCTTCTCCTTGCCGCAGTACGGGCAGCGGCGGGGGAGCGGCTCCCGCCGCATACAATAGTGGCAACGCAGAACTTTTTCGTCTTTGTGGTACGTGAATGCGACGTCGCACCGGTCGCAGGCCAGCGACCTGCCGCACGCGCCGCAATATATGTATGGGACGTAACCGCGCCGGTTGACGAGTACCAACGCGCGTTTGCCGGCGGCGACTGCGTCTTGCATACCGCGGGCCAGAACCCGGGAGAGGATAACGGCCCCTTCGTTCGCCACCACTTCCGACATATCTACCAGCGTTAGTTCGGCCGCTCGGCCCTCGGCCGGCATCCGCCGCCGGCGGACGTCGCCCGTCGGCAAGGCGGCGTAGGTCTCGAGCGAGGGCGCGCCGGCGGTCATCACGAAGGACGTGCCGGCGGCCCGGGCAGCGCCCACGTCGCGGGCGTTGTAGTACGGCGCTCTCTCCCACTGCTTGTACGCGTTATCGGCTTCGTCGGTCACGATTACGGCGGCGTCGCGCGGCAGCGGCAGGAAGAGCGCGGACCGCGTACCGACGACGCGGGTGACGGTCCCGCGCCGGCAACGCCGGAATACCTCCCACCGCGCCGCGGCCGACATCTCCGAGTAGTAGGAGGCGAAGGATTCTCCCCAAACGTCCCCGCAACGCCGAAGGGCCGCGGGAACGCGGTGTATCTCCGGGACGAGGACGAGTACCGAGGTCGCGCCGGCCTCCCGCGCTAACGCGAGCGCTTCCTCCATCCTTCGGCCGCCAGCCCCGCCCGTTATGACCGCGGCGCCGGCGTCGGGCGGTTGTGCGGCCGGCGGTTTCGAAGCCAGGCCCAGCGCCGCCCGGCGCGCGTGCAGAAGGCGGCGGAGGGCGTTTCGTTCTTTGGCGTCTCCCCAAAAACGCCCCGCCGGTACGGGCCCGCTCGCCACCGCGGCGACGACGGCCGCGCCGAGTTTGCCGAGCTTCTTGCCGTCCGTTGCCGCGGCGTAGACCAGGATGTCGTCCATGGCGGGCCGGACGGCGTACGGCTCGACGGCCAGGACGTTTTTTCCGTAAAGGCGCCGCACGACGTCGGCGCGGCCTACGGCTTTGGCGCCGAGCCACCCGGCGGCCCACACGTCTTCGACCAGCTTGCGTTCCTCTTCGTTAAGCGCGTTCATGTCGGGGGCGGCGGCGAATTCGGCCGTCAGCACCAGCACGTCGTCGCGCTTCAAATCGAGCGGGACCGGCAGCGCGACGGCGGCCGCCTCGCCGACGGAAGCGGCGTAGCGGCGGGATACGTACGCGAGCAATTCCCACAAGAAAGGCGGGAATAAGGCCTCGTAGTCTATTACCCTTGTGATGGTTTTAATTTTTACGTGGGGGGCGGGGCGGGGTGCGGGCAGGCCGGCGAGGCCCAACGCGGGTCTGGTCCCCAATTCGACTTCGACGCGGGTTCCGGGGGGCGGCGCGTCTTCTCCCCCCAGGCCGTAGGTGAGGGGCCCGAAGGGAGGCCGCGTGAAGTGAACGTCAATGAATTCCTCGTGCGCCAATGCTTTATAATAACATAAAGCCGGGCGGCGCGTCGTCCACCGCCCGGCCACATGGTCGCTGACGCAAGTTTATTCTTCGTCGTCCGCCGTTTCTAAAAATTCGGCTTCGAACGTGAAGTTCCCCTGGACGAATTCCTTCAGGGCTATCATGGTGGCCTTATCTTCCTCGAGCTGTTCCTCGTATTTGGAGTATTCTTCGAGTATTTGACGGGCCCGGCACGCGATGGCGAGGACCGTCGCGTAGTCGTTGGGGGAGTCCACGAATACTCGCTCGATCATGTTTTGTTCGTCCGCTTCGATCACGGGGTAACCTCCGCGTACTAAGGGGTTAACCACGGGGCGGCCGCCTATTCCTGTTCCTCGTCGGCCGGCGGCGCGGGTTTTTCGGGCGGAGGCGTTTCGCTGCCGCTCTCTTCGCCGCTCCCGACTCCCGGGAAGTCCGTCGGCCAGCTAACGTCTTCTTCGCCCATGTGTTCTATCATCCACTGCGCCGACGAGGCGTATTCGGAGTCGGGGTACGAGGCCAGTAAAGCCCGGAATTTATCTTTGGCGGTGGCGTAGTCGTTAAGCTCTTCGGAGTACAGGAAACCGGTCATGAACAACGCCTTGTCGGCGCCGTCGCGCTCCGGGAAGCGCTCCACGAACTTCTCGTATCCCTGAATCGCCACCACGGGAGTGGCGGCGCCCTCGGCTTTGGCCATTAATTCGTCCGGGTCCATATCGTCGTACGTCCGGGCCCAGTCGAACCGTTCCACCTTGTATTCGCGTTCCAGGTCGGCGAAGGCCTGCTCGAAATACTCGCGCCGCCGGTCGTCGAGGAGTTTCGAGAATATGCGGTCCCGCACTTCGTCGAATTCCATCTGGCGGAAGTCGCGGCGCCGGTCAACCTTGAATACGTGGAAGCCGTCGCCCAGCTCGTACGGGCCGACGATATCGTTCTCGGCCGCGGCGAAGAGGGCCTGCTCGATCTCCTCGTTTTGGCCTATTCCCTGGATATAGCCGCCGGGGCGGATCCCGCCGAGCAGGCCGCCGTTGTTCTTCGTCGCCAGGTCGGTGGAGTACAGCTTGACCAGCGACTCGAAGTCTTCGCCTGCTCGCGCCCGCCGAAGCATCTCGCGCGCTTCGGCCGCCGTCTTCACGACGATCTGGCGGGCGAGGACGCCCTCCTCGATGACGTATTCGTCGCGGTGGGCGTTGAAGTAATCGCGGGCGTCGCTCTCCGGCAGGAGTATCCGGTCCCGTATGGCGTACTTCACCCGGTCCAACGGCGTGTACGTCTCCCCGGTGCGTTCGTCGACCAGGAAGATATGGTAACCGCGGTCGCTGGGCGTCGGCGCGGAGGGTTTTCCGGCCTCCAGGCCGAAGACGACCTCGGCGAAGTTCTCGCAG
This sequence comes from uncultured bacterium, assembly GCA_965602215.1. Classification (GTDB taxonomy): domain Bacteria; phylum RBG-13-66-14; class B26-G2; order WVWN01; family WVWN01; genus WVWN01. Next base: position 4,422 of record CBFCYS010000093.1, on the reverse strand, counting down.
TTGCCCACCTGGAACGGCGTTTGGCCTTCCTTGACCTCGCCGATAAGGCCGCCCTGGTGCGAGGTGTACTCGTCCTTCGATACTTCGGCCGCTACCGCGCCGAAGTCCTCGCCTTCCGCCAACCGCGCGAGCACCTCTTCGGCTTCTCCGGCGTTCTCCACCAGGATGTGGCGCAGCTGTACGCGAGAGGGTTCGAGGAATTCGCTTTTGTGCGCCTCGTAGTAGCGCGCGACTTCCTCGTCCGGGACGCCGAGGGTTTCGGCGATGTAGCGTTGGAAATACGCCGACGCCAGGATGCGGATGCGCGCGTCCTCTATATCGCGTTTGACGCGCGGGTCCTTATGGAGTTTAACCCGCTCGGCCTCCGCGACGAGTAATTTATTCTTGATCCAGATGTCCAGGAGCATCTTGCGACCTTCGGGGTTATCGTAGGTGCGCCGCTCCAACGGGTCCATCAGCTCGAGCATATCGTCGAGGTCGCCCTCGGTGATTTTTTCGCCGCCCACCATGGCCACGACCGCATCGGGCGACCGTTCTTCGCCCGCATCTACCCCCATTTTACCGGCGGCTATCGTCGCGAAAGCGGCCAGCGCGAACACGAAGAGCCTTTTCCAATTTTTAGCGCGCACCATATCCATACCACCTATTGACCGTAAGGGATTAACCCTTGTCCTCACTCTTGGTTTTTTTACTGCCGGGGCTCGCGGCCTCGTGGTCCTTTGCTGCGGCCTTTTTGTAGGATTCGCTTCGGTGATCGGTAGTATAAAAGCCGGAACCTTTGTAGATGACGCCGGCGCCCGCGCTTATGAGGCGGCGGCAGCGGGCACCGCATTCCGGGCACTTGGCCTGGTGTTCGGCGGTAATCGATTCAAACTTCTCCAGCTTGCAGCCGCACTTGGGACATTCGTATTCGTACGTAGGCATAGTTTTGGGAGGTTTTAACCCCAGGGGTCGGGGCGCGTAGACTCGGCCAGCTTCTCGGGGGGCACGAGTTTCTTCGAGGCCGCGACCCAGTAACGGTTGGGGATTAGAACGAGCGCCGCGGTCAGCAGCAAGAGGACCGCGACGACGATACGGTAAAGGATTTTCGACCCGTTCGCCATAAATACGGTAAATTTTTAGAGGGTTAGCCGATAGTTTAACATACTTGGCGTTGCGAAGCAACAATATATAACGGTTCGTCTAGCGGGGTTTGATAATTCTTTAGTCGGAAATGTTTGATATTAAACGATTTGCGCCGCCGTTTTTTACATAATAAGTCTGTTTGATTTTTATTCAAGCAATTTAGTCATATATATTATTATTTTACTTGCGTCCGCGAAAATTCTAGGATATTATTTTATGGAGAAAGGCTCGTAAAGGAGGCGTGTGGTGTATAAAAGATATTTCGTAACGGCCGTCGTTGCCTCTTTGGGCGCGGCGGCTTTTGCGTCGCCGCCGGGTTATAACTACGAGGGGCAGTGGGGGAAACCTGGCTTCGGCGACGGCCAATTCAACCTTCCCTATGGCGTCGCGGTTGCGCCAAACGGAAACGTCTACGCAGCCGACACATATAACAACAGGATTCAGTATTTCACGGCCGTAGGTTCGTTCCTCGGTAAATGGGGTTCGGAGGGGACGGGGGAAGGCCAGTTAAAACTGCCGGGTTTACTAGCGGCCTCGCCTTCGGGCAATATCTACGTCCCCGATACGTACAACCACCGCGTACAATACTTCACGGCCAACGGTAGCTTCCTCGGCGCGTGGGGATCGTACGGTACCGGTAACGGGGAGTTCGAATACCCGCGGGGCGTGGCCGTCGTAGCTAACGGCAACGTTTACGTAACGGACGACAACGACCGCGTCCAACGTTTCACGGCGACGGGCTCTTTCCTCGGCAAGTGGGGTTCTTTGGGTACGGGCGACGGACAATTTAAATACCCCAACGACGTTGCGGTAGCGCCTAACGGCAACGTTTATGTCGCCGATTCGGGAAACTACCGGATGCAATACTTCACGGCTGTCGGTAGTTTTCTCGGCAAATGGGGCTCGCAAGGTTCCGGGAACGGCGAATTCTGGACAACCGCCGGCGTAGCAGTCGCGCCGGACGGGACCGTTTTCGTGTGCGAAGATAGCAACTCGCGAGTACAGTATTTTACTCCCACGGGCAGTTTCCTCGGAAAGTGGGGCTCAAGGGGGAGCGGATACGGTCAGTTTATCAAACCTATGAGCGTAGCGGTGGCGCCTGCCGGCGGCCACGTATACGTAGCGGATACCTGGAACTACCGGATCCAATACTTCCGCGAGTCGAAACCTTACGTACAACCTGCTTCCCTCGGCAAGATTAGGGCGCTATTCAAATAGCTTCGGGTTAAGGTAATTGGCACGGCAGCAGTTTACGCGGGGGACTTGAGCAAATATTGGTTAACTACCAATTCTTCTTAGACCGAAGCTAATATAGAAAGGGGAAGCGAGATGAAGGTATATAAGGTAATCGGGTTGGGAGGTGCGGTGCTACTGCTGTCAGCGTCGGCGTTGTCCGAATACGTATATATAGACAAATGGGGCAGGTATGGCGAAGGCTTAGGGTATTTCGGTCAGCCCGCGAACGTTGACGTCGCCCCTAACGGCAACGTATACGTAGCCGACACGGTGAATTACCGCATTCAGTATTTCACGTCCGTCGGCAGTTGGCTCGGCGTGTGGGGGGTTATCGGCTCGGCCCCCGGCCAATTCTACGCCCCCTTCGACGTAAGTATCGCGCCAAACGGCAACGTTTACGTCGTTGAACACCGTAATTGCCGGGTACAATATTTTACCCCTACGGGAAGTCACTTGGGAATGTGGGGGGCACCCGGTTCGGGGAACGGCGAATTTCTTGCGCCCTTTGGCCTTTCGATAGCCCCCAACGGTAACGTGTACGTCGTCGAATATGGGAATTACAGGGTTCAATACTTCACCTCCACCGGCAGTTTCGTGGGTAAATGGGGTAGTGAAGGCTCAGGAAATGGCGAGTTCGGTTTCGTCTATGGTATAGGCGTGGCCCCCAACGGTAACGTTTACGTCGCCGATACCGGAAACAGAAGAATACAATATTTCACGCCGACGGGTAGTTTCCTCGGAAAGTGGGGTTCGTTGGGGATAGGTAACGGCGAATTCCGCAGCGTTATGGATGTTGACGTCTCTTCTGACGGGCGCGTTTTCGCTATAGAGTCTCACGGTTACCGCGTGCAATACTTCACGTCGAACGGAAGCTTTCTTGGTAAATGGGGCTCGAGAGGTTCCGGCCCGGGCGAATTCGATAAACCGTGGGGCTTAGCCGTTACTACCGGCGGCGTCCTCGTATACGTCGCCGACAACGAGAATCACCGCATCCAGTACTTCAAGTGGTCCGACCCGGCCGTCGCGCCGACGTCGCTGGGTAAAATAAAAGCGTTGTTCGAATAACCGGAAAAAGCCGGCCTTCGGGCCGGCTTTTAATTTGCGTTCTGCGAACGGCGCTACCGGTACAGCGCCTTCACGCGGCCGAGGGACGTCGGCGCGACGCCGATACCCTCGAGCGTTATGCGCATGTGGTGCCAGTAGTCCACGACCGAGATGGAGCCGTTTACGTCGTAATAGCCGCGGCTCGTTCCGGCCGTCGCGTACGTCGACGTCTGACCCAGCTTGTCGGAGTCCTTCCAGTATACCTCTACGATCAGGTTGTTTTGGCCGTCGTAGTCGAAGCCGGCGTCGAAGGCCCAGCCGAACCATGCGCCGCGTTCGGCGTGGATTTTTTCTTGACTCCGACTGTAGACCTCCACCGGCGTATTGCCGCCGTAGTTGGTCTCGAAGTTGTACGTCAGCTGCGAGAGCGACGTGTGGCACAAGCGGATTTTGAAATTGTGATAGGTGCCCGCTTTGTTCTCGGCCCCCGAGAGGTGGCAGCGCCACTCCCACTTCGTTATCGTGCCGGCGGGCACGGCGTCGGTCGACAGAACCAGGTCCTGGTTCCGAACCCACGTTTGCCCTCAACAACAGCGGAACGGGTACAGCGATTGCTTTTCGGTGCCGCCAACCGTTACGGTGTCGCCGCGGGCGAGCACCGCGACGGCAGCCAGCGCACACGCTATTACCAACGCTCTGGACATTGTAGGTTCCCCTTTCCTGCTACCTGTATAGCGTTTTAAGGCGGCCCAGCGATGTCGGCGCGACGCCGATGCCCTCTACAGTTATGCGCATATGGTGGAGGTAGTTCATTAGCTCGCCGGCGTTCGGGTAGCCGTTTTGGGGCCGGCCGTACCGGATCGACGAGTATAGGCCGCGCGACATTATTTTGGTGATGTATGTGGGGGCCGCGGCCTCGCCGACGTCCTCCTCCCACCAGACTTCTATTATAAAGTTATCGGTACCGTTGTAAGCGAAGGGCGTGTCGAAGGCCCAGCCGAACCACGACTCGGCGGG
>CBFCYS010000092.1:0-10487 GCA_965602215.1 uncultured bacterium | reverse complement strand
CGTGCAGCGCCGGCGCGAACACGCTCCACGCGTAGATGCCGCCCAGGCAGGTTTGAATAATAATCGAGGCCAGGAGGACCAGGTATTTTTTCATGGTTCCTTTCCTTCGCCGGCCTCTTGCGGGGAATTTTGAAAAACGCCCCGGGCCGGCCGGGGCGTTATCCCATCCTCCTCAGGCAGGACTCGAACCTGCAACCCTCCGGTTAACAGCCGGATGCTCTGCCAATTGAGCTACTGAGGAATCGCGCCGTTATGTATCATAAACGGCGGCCGCTGTCAAGCGGCCTAAGCCGTATCTACCAAAAATAATAGTTCAGGCCGAAGTCGAGCTTGACGTACTGCGAGTCGCGGTCGGAGGTCCGCGCGTCGTCGAAGGTCCGGTTGTAGCCGAGCATGCCGAAGGCCGAGAATCGCTCCCTGAAAAAATATTCCAGGCCCGGGGCGATGTAGAAGCCGTGCGACGCGACGTCCTCCCATTCCCTATCGCGCTTAATACGCTCGTCGAAGACGGCGTAGCCGGCGGCGGCGAACGGCATGAACACGCCCATATGGATTTTATAGATCAAGCCGACTTTATACGCCGTTAAATGCGTCTCGCCCACGCCGGCGCGGCTTTCGGCACCGAACGGGAGGTAGAGGTCCGCGCCGCCCTCCAGCGTGAGCCAGTGGAAGAGGTTGCCGTAGAGCCGGACGCTGCCCCCGGGCGCGGCCTTGGCGTCGTGGTCGAAGGCCGCGGCCGGGAAGGCAAACCCCGCCGAAGCCCCCGCGCCCAGCCGAACGATAGCGCTCGCGGCCGCGGCGGCCGCAAGCGTTACCACTACGGCGGCGAAGCCCAACTTAAAAACGGATTTCGTTTTCATACGCATAAAACCTGAACGGTCGATGATTAGGCGGGTGGTGATTTTTCATATTATAAGTTAACCGAAGGCCGAAGTCAAAAAAAACCCGGCCCGCGGGCCGCGTTTGAAATTCGGGGCGTCGGCCTACATGAAGTAGTAATTCACGCTAGCGAGGAAGTCAACGAATCTAACCTTGAAATCGTCTTGACGCGCGGCGCCGGCCAATAAAAAACCCCGGCTCGAGAGCCGGGGCTGAAACGATAAAGCCGGTTAAATTACATGAAGAAGTAGTCTACGCCGAAGAGGATGTCGACTAGAAGTAGAATTCGGCGCCGGCGGCTACCGTAACGTAGGGTGAGGGTTTCCATGTTTCTTCGAGGTCCCCGTCTTCCGCAGGCAAGCCGGAGTACTCGTAGGTTCCCTCGAAGAGCATATTGTATGTGCCCATACCCGTTATCGCGACTGAGGGGGTAACGAAATAGTTCATGCCGCCGCCGAAGTAAGCGCCCAGATGTGTACCTTTTGCAGATACTCCGGTCATTGCTTCTTCTACGAATTCGGTGTCGTACTCGAGTTTACTACTCACCGAGTAAATGAACCCGCCGCGGCCGAGAATCTTGATACTCGGGTTGACCGGGTAGGCGAACCTGGGGCCGAAATAGATGTTCATCATCTTCCACGTTACGTTGTCTTCCTTTTCGAGCCAATCGAAGGGAAGCGTCTCGCCTTCTATTGTCGCCGTTCCTTTGATCGTACCCGCTTTGTTTTTGTATCCGGTGTGCATCTCGAAACCACCCTCGGCGGCAAGCATAGGTATGAAGTAGACGATGCCGCCTAAGCCGAAGTTAGCGGGGCCCATTTTCCAGGAATACCCGTCCGTCATATCGATAGTCTCCGTAAGACTTACGCCGCCGTCGGTCTCGGTGGCCTCGGTAATCGTTGACTCGCCCATGGGCATTCCTAGTATATAATACCCGCCTACGCCAATCGGTCCTATGCCGTAAGCCGAAGCGGCGGCCAGCCCGAGCACAGCTAATACCGTCAATTTGCGCATTCTTCAAATCCTCCTTGGGTATAGGAACGTTATTAATGCTTACACGCATAAGCCTCCGCCGCTTTTCAGCGGTGGCTTAAACTTGTGTAAAAATTTAACACAATGATAGGCCGTTGTCAAGATTAATCTAATCATATGGGGAAAATTTCGCCGTCGGCGTTAAACTTATTCGTTCTTCGCGTATGGCCGAATTTCCTCTTCCCTCCGCGCGGTTAGCCCTTGTCGTCGGCGGGGCGATGTGTTAACGTTACGCCGTCAGGGGCGGCCGGTGAGCCGGTATTGAAGGCGCATGTCGGCCAAAGCCGCCGGGAAGCTGCGCAACCACGATATGAGAGGTACGATGGGCGGCGTTTTTCGGCCTCCGGGTATCGCGTTTTTCACGGACGCCAGGAACGACTCGCGCCCGTCGAAGTCCTCTAGTAATATGTATCCGCGGCCTATTTCGTTGCGGAAATGTGCGTCCGAGCCGCCGCTCCGGCCGAGGTTGTGACGCCGGGCGAAGTCTAACGCCACCTCGTCGTCGGCGGCGTAGATGTTGCGGGCGTTGTAGACTTCGACGACGTCGATGCCGGCGGCGTAGCGTTCCATGAAATCGAGGCGGGGTCGCCGGTGGGCGATGCGAGCGAACGGGTGCGGTATGTTGACCAGGCCTCCCTGTTCGTGTATCTCGGCGATGGTCTCGGCCAGCGGAAGGCCGCGGGTAAGCGGCCTCGATATGAACATCCCCATCGCTTCGCCGTCCAGCGTGTTTACCTCCTGCGCCACGACCGCTTTGGGGTGCGGCCGGCCCGGGTAGTGGAGTTCCATGAAGTCGGCGAAATCGTCGGAGGCGACGAGCTCCGCCGCGGCCAGCGAGCCGTCGAGGGCGTTATGGTCGGCGACGGCGAAGGCGCCCAACCCCCGCCGCAGGCAGGTGGCCACGATAGCCCACGGTTCCGACCGGGAATCGTAGGAAGCCGAGGAATGGATATGAAGGTCGGCTTTTATAAGCATGACGTACGCTCGTACGTTTTACGCCGCGCCCGGCACCTCCGCCGGACCGCCGTCTTAGCGGCGATCGCCGTTTGCGTCTGGGCCGCCGCGTGCAGCGACCGGGCCGACGTTTACTTCGACGAAGCGCGTCGTCTCGAGGCCGACTACGAATTCGAGAAGGCCGCGCGGCGCTACGAGCTGATCGCGGCGGGCTTTAAGCGGTCGCCGGCCCTTGCCGCCGCCGCCGAAGGCCTCGCGCGCTGCCGCGCCGAAATGCACTTCAACCGCGCCGAGGAGCTTATTTACGACGGCGCGACGTATACCGCCATCGACGAGATAGTGGCCGGCCGCCGCCTCGACGCCGACAACCCGCGGGGCCTGTATCTCGTCGGCCTGGCTCACCGCTTTATCGGACCCCGCACCATCGCCCTCGAGGAGGCCGACGATTGCATTAAAAAGTACCCGGCGAGCCCGTACGGTTATCTGGGTCGGGCCGAGTACTTCCGATTCCTTATAGAGCGCGAGGAAGCATTGGACGACTACGTACGCGCGTTCCGAGTCGCAGGCCGCGACGCCCGGGGCCGGGGCGCGGCCTTCCGCGGCGTACGCGATATGACGCTCAAGCTCGGGCAACCCGAAAGAACCGTCACCAATTACGAACTCGAGGCCAAGGGTGCCGTCCGCGGCGACGCCTTCAACTACTGGGTCGGCTATTATTACTTACGCAAAAAGCCCATTATTTACCGGGACGCGCAGGAGTATTTCGACAAAGTCATCAGGGGTCGCAGCCCCGGCTCGTACAAGGCGAGGGCGTACGCCGCCCGGGCGGAATGCCGCTTCTTCTACAAGGACTTCGAAGGCGCCAAGGCCGACGTCAACGAGGCCATCGCCCTCGACCCCGAGAACGACGCCTTCTATAAAACGGCGGAAGGGGTATACGGCAAACTCTCGCTGACGCCGCCGCGCAAAACTCAGAAGTGAGCGTACCCGCGCGGCGCCATCGGCTCCGCGTCGCCGTTCCGCACGAGGACGACTCCCTCCGCCTCCTCCGTAATAACGCCGATTCGCGAAACCTTTATACCTTTTTCGGCCGCGGCCTGCGTTAGCGCCGCGGCTTCGGCTTCCGGACAAGTGAAGAGCAGCTCGAAGTCCTCGCCCGCGGCCGTGGCGTACGCTACGGCGTCTTCGCCCCTCGAGCCGGCGACGTCCCGCGCCGCCTCCGCCACCGGCAGCGAGCTCGCCTCCACCCGTACGCCCGCCGCCGACGCCCGGGCGACGTGCGCCGCCGATTCGCCGAGGCTGTCGGAGGTGTCTATGACCGCGGCCCCGGGTACCCGCCGGCGGAGCAAACGCCCCAGCTCGAGCCGCGGCGTAGGCCGCCGGTAGCGCGCCGTCGCCGCGTCCGCCGCCGACGGCCGGCACTCCCCCTCCCCGGCCAGCAAGTGCAACCCCGCCTGCGCCAGGCCCAGCTCGCCGCTCACGTAGAGCAAGTCCCCCGGCGACGCGCCCGCCCGGGTGAGGAACGCGCCGCCCGGCGCTTTGCCCAATATCGCCATCGCGAAGAAAAGGTGCGAAGGACTGGCGACGACGTCGCCGCCCACCAGCGCCAACCCCTCGCGCGAGGCTAGCGCCGCCGCGCCGGCAAAGAAGCTCTCCAGCTGCGCCGCGGGGGTGGCGGCCGGCGCCGCGACCGACGTCACCGCCGCCCACGGCTCGGCGCCCACGGCCGCCAGGTCCGACAGGTTGGCGCACGTCAGGCGCCATCCCACGTCTTCCGGCGTCATGAACGCGAGGTCGAAGTGGACGCTCTCCACCATCGCGTCGGAGGCGAAGACGACGGCGTCTTCCCCGCTGCCGGCGAGCGCCGCGGCGTCGTCCCCCGGCCCCACCAGGATGCCGGCGCCCCGGGCCGGCAGCCGCGGCAATATCCGGGCCAGTATCCCGGCCTCGCCTACGTCGCGCAGTTTGATTTCTTTTTTCACCGCGAATTAACCCGCGAAGAAGAACGTTACGGCGATGATGGCGTACAGCGCCAACAGCAGCAAACCCTCGAACCAGTTGCTCTCGCCGTCGGCCGTGATGAGCGACCCGATGAGCATCGAGAGCGCCACCGCGGCGACCTCCAGCGGCGTGAAGATGAGGTCGAGGGGTTTGGGCCACACGTAGCTGATGATGACGACGAGCGGCGCCACCAGCAGCGCGATTTGCATCGACGAGCCCTGCGTTATGGTGAGCGCCAGGTCCATGCGGTTGCGCCAGGCGACGAGTACCGCCGCGAAGTGCTCCGCGGCGTTGCCCGCTATCGCGACCACCACGACGCCGATGAATACTTCGCCCCAGCCGAGCACGTGCGCCGTGGCCTCTATAACGCTCACCAAAATTTCGGCGGCGGCGACGATGCCCGCCGTCGTAAGAACGAGCACGGCCACCGCCCAGAAGAACCGCTTGCCGCGAGGCGGCTGCTCGTCGGCGTGGTGGGGGAACGCGTGGCGGTGGGTTACGAGCGAAAAGACGATGCTGGCGCCGTACGCGATCAGCAGGACTATGGATATCGCCAGGCTCAGGCGGTGCTCCGATATCTCTCCCGCCCGGCCGATGAAGTGCAGCAGCGACGGCATAAGGAGCGCGGACACCGCCACCACCATCAGCGTCGCGCCCATGCTCGCCGCCCGCGGGTTGAACTTCTGCTCCTTGTGGCGCAGGCCGCCGGCGACGAAGGCCGCCCCCAGGACCAACAGCGAGTTCCCCAGGATGGAGCCCGTCAGCGACGCCTTGACGACGACCGTCAGGCCGGCGCGGACGCCGACCAGCGCTATGATGAACTCCGCGGCGTTGCCGAGCGTGGCGTTGAGCAGGCCGCCGACGGTGGGGCCGGCGCGGGACGCTAATACCTCCGTGGCCCATCCCATGGCCGCGGCGAGGTACACCAGCGCCACCGCGGCGGCGAAAAACGTGAACACCGCCGGCCCGCCGAGGTACAGCGAGACGGCCGCCGCCGGAAGGAAGATTAAAAGTACCGTGCCGTATTTCATATCTCTTTCTGTTTCACGTCGCCGGCCGCGACCAGAAACGCTCCCAGCAGACACCCGAGCCGGGTTAGTCGTCGGTCCAGGGCGGCCAACGCCGGGGCGACGCTCCGGCCGAATAGCGGGAAGAAGTGCAGCGTCGAGGCCATACCTATCGGCGGGGCCAGGTAGCGCCGCAGGGCCCGCCGGAGCTCGTACGGGTTATAGAAACGTACCGCCCGAAACAACGTCCGCCGTACGTTCCGCCGTACCCGGCGGACCAATGCCGAGAGCGACCACGCGTTAAGGGCGGCGACGACGACGCGGCCCCGGCCCACCCGCCGCGCTTCGGCCAGGGCACGCCCGGCGTCCGCGACGAACTCGAGCGACGTTATCAGCGTTACGAGGTCGAACGTTCCGGCCCGGAACGGCAGCGCTTCCGCCCGGCCCTGGACGAAATACACGCCCGGCTCCCGCGACTTCGCCCGGGCCCGGGCCAGCATATCCCACGACGGCTCGAGGCCGACGCCCCGGCCGCCCCCGGCGCCGAAGAGCGGGAGATGCATCCCCGTGCCACAGCCGACGTCGAGGACGAGCCGTCCGGCGCCCTCGCCCGCGGCCCGCGTCAGCAGCTCGTCTTCCAACTCGCGGGCGTACCGACCGGCGGGCGTCTCGAACCAGGCGTCGTAATAGGCCGCGGCCTCTCCGGTGAAGACGCCTTCGCCGCTCACGCCGGAGCCGTTACCGTTTGACGGCGGCAACCTTTCCCTCCAAGGTGCTCGGCTTGTCGCGCCGGTCGTCCACGTTGAGGAGCGTCATAACGCGCTGGACGCCGGCGGCGAAGGGCGCCTCGTGCATCTCGCGGATTACCGGCCAGAGCTCGTCGAGTTCGCCCTCGAGCGCGGTCCCGTTCGGGCCGACGTGCGCCTTTATTTCCGGGTGGCGTTCAAGTACGCCGAGTACTCCTTTGACGTACGGGCTGAGCGACGTCCCGGCGGTGCCGAGCGGTACTACTGTGACCTGTACGACGGCCATATCGTCTCTCGCTTACGGTTTCACGCCGATAAGTGTTGTGTTAAAATCGTTTTCGTGATGAAGGCCGCCACGCCGCTGGCCGAAGCCCGGTTGTGGGCGACAGCCGAGACTATAAAGCGCGAATTGGCGCGCGGCCCCTACCGCTCACCGGTCGTTTCCAACTCGATGGCGCCCGTGGCGCGGGAGGGCGACGCGTTCGTCATCGTGCCCCCCGGGCGCCGCGGCCCGCGCTTCGGCGACGTCGTCGCCGTGGTCGCCGGCTCGCGGGCGGTCGTCCACCGCGTCGTCGGCAAAACGGCCGGCCTCTATGTCACAAAGGGCGACGCCTCGCCTCGCGTAGACCCGCCGGCACAGCCCGAGGACGTCCTGGGCCTCGTTCGCGCGTTGGAAAAAAGCGACGGCTCGGTGCTCCCTCTGGATACGGCGCGGGCTCGCCTGGCGGGGACTATCCTCGCCGCCGTCTCCGCGCTCGAGAACGTCGTAAACGGCGCCGCGACGCCGCCGCGCGCTCTCCTCCGAAGGTTCTTCTATCTGGCGCTGCGCCTCGTCTGGGCGGCGTTCTACCCTAGTACCCTTCCCCGGCGAAGCTGAGCTGGAGCACGTCCGCGTTCTCGTGGTCCACCAGGAAGATGGCCCCCATGGCGCTGACCGCCAGGCGGCCGGGCCGGACGGACCGGCCCAACTTGTCGACCAGCCGGGCGAAATCCAAAAGGCCGAGGTACGTTCCGTCGGCGCTGAAGAACTGCAGGCGGTTGACGTCGCCGGCCTCGGCGGTGACGACTACCTCCGGCGCGCCGCCCGGCACCGGCACCCCCGCCTCCCTGAGCTTGTCGGCCAATTTACCGTAGCGGTCGACCGCGAGCGCGGCGGCGCCTTTGAACCGGCCCGCGTCGCCCGCCGGCCCCGGGCCGCCGATGGCCTTCAGGAAACCTCCGGCGTCGTCGAACTTCAGGATAACGCTGTTGCCGGCGTCGAGCACGTAGATATTGCCGGCGCCGTCGGCGGCGACGTCGCGGGGGTCGGGTTGGTACGGCGGCGCGACGTCCGCGGCGTCGAGCGGTACCTCCAGGCCGTCGAACTCCCCCGCCGACGTGAACCGCTGGACGCGGCGGTTCATTCTCTCCACCACCAGCAAGCGGCCCTCGCCGTCCAGCGACGCGGCCACCGGCTCGTTGAAGGTACCCTTCACGTAGCCGAAGATGGGGGCGCCGTCGGCGTCCCGGCCGCCGATGAACCCCAACAATTTGCCGGCGCCGTCGAAAACCTTCACGGCGTGGGCGGGGGAGTCCACCACGAACACCCGGCCGTCCTTGGCCGCGGCCACGTCCACCGGCCCCTCGAGCTCGTGCACCGCCTCGCCCCGGCCGCCGAACTCCACCGTGAACTTGCGCGCGCTCGCGTCGTATATCTTCACCATGTTCGTGCTGCCGTCCAAAACGACGAAGCGCGGGTCCGCCAGCGCCAGCGCCAGCGGGAGCTCCGGGACCAGCCCCCTTTCCTTGAGCGACCGTATCTCGCAGAGGTTTTCGAGGTCGCGCAACGGCTCGAGCGTATCGGTATCCACCGTTTCCTTCAATTTTTTAAGGCGCACGTCCGGCGCGTCGAGCGGGTACAGCTCGACGCGGTTGCGGCCGCCCTTTTTGGCGTCGTACAGCGCCATGTCGGCGATGCCGACGAGCGTCTCGCCGTCGGCGCCGTGGTCCGGGAAGAGCGCCACCCCGGCCGAGCACTTGAGCGAAACTACCTTCCCGGCGCTCTTGTCCGCCGTGATTTTCAACTTCTCGGTCTTGGCGCGAACCTCCTCCGCCTTGGCCCGCGCCCCCTCGACATCGGCGCCCGGCACGACGGCGACGAACTCCTCGCCGCCCCATCGGCCTACCAGCGGCCCGCCGACGAAGACGTCGGACAACAAGCCCGCGAACTCGAACAACGCCATGTCCCCCACCGGGTGGCCGTACGTGTCGTTAACCTCTTTGAAGTGGTCGAGGTCGAACATCAGTACGGCCAGCGGGGCGTTCCCCTCTTTCGCCCGCTCGAGCGCGCGCTCGAGGCGGGGCGACAGGCCCTGGCGGTTGTAAAGACCCGTCAGGTGGTCGCGCTCGTGGTAATCCTTATTAACGGCCTGGAGGAGCAACTTGCGGCACTCGTCGAAGAAGCCCGCCTCCGCGCGGCCGAACTGCGGCGACTCGAACGAGTAGACGTCCAACGTGTAACGGATCTCGTCGTTGGTCAACGCCAGCGGGAACGAGAGCAACGGGCAGGAGCGCGCCTTACCCTTCCTGGGCGCGGGCGCGGAAGGGATGAGGGGTCGCTTCTTCAGGTCCCGGCCTACCACCGAAAGCCGGTAATCGCGAAAGGGGGTCTTCTTCTCGAGCAGCGCGAACACCGCGTTCACGACGGCCTCGAAGTCGAAGTCGTAGTTGATCTGTTCCTGCAACTCTCTTATCTCGGGGTCGGCCTCGCGGCGGGTCCGCGCGTCCCAGCTAAGCTCCGTCATCGTTCCTCCTATTATTCGTATATTATGCCGGTCGGCGGCCGTTGTCAACGCCAAAGCAAAAAGCCGCCCGGGTGGACGGCCTTCAGTATTCAACGTACACCTAACAAGTCAAATGCAGGCCGGCGGCGACGCGCTCCCCCGCGGCGGCGAGGTCGTTGTAGCGGCGGACCGCCGTCGCCGTGTCGTACGCCTCGACCTTCACGCCCTGGCCCGCGAGATACGTAATCGTGTCGTCCGGGACGGACATCACGACGTACCCGCCGGTGCCGACGACGAGAACTTTGGGTTTGGCGGCGACGACTTCCCCCAGGTCCTCGGGGACCAGGCCGTGCCCCTCCACTCGCCACCAGTCCGCGACGACGCGCTCCGGCAGGACGATTACGTCCGCGCGGTACTCGCGGCCGTCCACCGTTACGCGGCCGAACTCGTACGCGTCTATCCGCGGCGCCACGTAAATATTTTAGCAGACGGTCCGCTCGGCGTCCAGTTTTACGTTGCGCCGCGGCGTCGGGTTTCATATCCTAAGGCCGATGAAGCTCTATCAATATTTAATAGAAGACGAGCCGGCCGTTGTGGCCGAAGACGACGGCGAGCGCTTCGTCGTAGGCGGCGTCGCGTCGACGTTCGCGCTCCTGGCTCGAGCCGGCGCCTCCGCGGAAACGTTAGTGAACGTCGTACACAAAGCGGCGAAGCGGCCCGTCCCGGAGGCCGGCGCCAAGGGGCCCCTCATCCCGCTCGAGCCGCCGGAGGTGTGGGCCTTCGGCGTGACGTACGAGACGAGCGCGACGGACCGGGAGGAGGACGCGGGAAGCGGCGACATCTACGCCCGGGCGCACGCGGGCCCCCGGCCCGAGACGTTCTTCAAGGCCACCGCGGCGCGGTGCGTCGGCCCGGGCGAGGAGATCGGCATCCGCGGCGACTCGGCGCTCACCGCGCCGGAGCCGGAGCTGGCGTACGTCGTCGGCGTCGGGAACGCCGTCGTCGCGTACACGCTCGGCAACGACGTCTCGGCCTGGGACCTCGAGCGCGAGAACCCCCTCTACCTGCCGCAGTCGAAGATATATGCGGCCTGCTGCGCGCTGGGG
>CBFCYS010000091.1:0-10518 GCA_965602215.1 uncultured bacterium | reverse complement strand
GCATTACTGGTTTTAACGTGCGCCCTCGCCGCGGCGGCCTTCGGCGACGTCGTCGGCGATTATCGCGGCGAAGGCACCAACCCGGGCGGCCAGGGTTCGTACACCTGCGACGTTAAGATAACCAGGACGGGCGACGTGTACGCGGTCCAATGGTTCTTCGACGGCTCGCTCGGCTACGAGGGCGTCGGCATCGTGAAGGACGGCCTCTTCTGCGTGGGCTACGCCTCCGGCCAGGGTTACGGCGTCGTTGTGTACGAGGTCAAGGACGGCGGCGCGCTGGAGGGGATCTGGACCACGCCCGGCTTCGAAGGCCTGGGCCGGGAGACGCTGATTAAGAAATAGGCCCGGGAAAGGAGGAAGACGATGGAGAAGTGCTTACGCGTAGCGGCGGTACTGGCCCTGGCGTGCTCGTTGTGCGCCTGTAAAAAGTTGCAGGAGTTAAGAGAGGGCCCGGGCGGGCCGCTGCCCTTCGGCGAGGGCGGGAAGGCACCAGCCGGCGCCGCCGGCGTCGAAGGCGAATATGCCGGCTACGGCACGACCCCCCACGGCGGCTCTTACCAGTGCGACGTGACGGTTACCCGCACGGGAGATGCGTACGGCGTGACGTGGTACTTCGACGGGAAGCCCGCCTACGAAGGCGCCGGCATCCTGAAGGGTAATACGCTGGTAGTTGGCTACGCGGCGCCGCAAGGTTACGGCGTCGTCGTGTACGAGGTAAAGGCCGACGGTTCGCTCGATGGAACCTGGGCCGCGAAGGGCAGCTCGGCGGTGGGCACCGAGAAGTTAACCAGGAAATAGTAAATCAGACGGTTAAGCTGCGGTTAAGGAGGGATTATCTATGCGTTGGGCGGTACTTTTATTCGCGGCCGCGACTTCGGTTGCGTGCGCGTTCGCCGAGGGCGTCGGGTTCGATTTTATGATGGGCGCCTGGGCGGTGGAACGTTATAGGTCCAGCCTCGGTTATACGCCGAGAGGCGGGCCTTATGTAACGGCCGACTTCCGATTACCCCGCGGTACGATTGCCTACGAGGTCACTTTTAATTACCGGAGTTACAACGGCGTCCAGACCGACGCGTCCGCGTTGGGGTTTGAAAACAGACTTCCGATATACTTCACCGGCGCACCCTTGAGGGTGTACGCCGCGCCGAGCCTGGGGTTTTGGCGATTCGCGTACGACTTTGGCGCGCCTCCCGGTTACATAGGGGGCAATCCCGATTTCGCCTTTTCGCTCGGTGGGAACTTGGGGTTGCGCGTCGTGGCCGGGAGAGAAGGTTCGTACGTAGATATCTCGTACGGCTACCAGGGGACGAAAGTCACGGGCCCCTCCGCTTTTTTCGGAAGCCGCCGGATATTGAGGGCTAAAGGCAGTATCGGCATTACACCCCACGTGGGTTTCGGCGTCGAGGCAGGGACCGTCGAAGAAGGTTGGTATTTCGTAGCGGTTGACACCCGGACGACGGAAGTACTATCTACGTTTTACGCCGGATCGCCGTACCTGATGGTCGGCCCCAGTTTCTCGTTCTAAACGATTAACCTTCGGGGGCGAAGTGTCCCGAACCGTTATCGAAAAAATCATCGCCGCCCATTCCGGCGACGACGTCTACCCCGGCGCTACCGTCTGGCTCGAGCTTGACGTGCGCGCCGCGCGCGACTTCGGCGGCGCCAACGTCGTCAAGAACTTCGAGCGGCACTACGCCGGCGAGGCCGTAGCCGACGCGGCGAAGACGTTTTTCACTTTCGATTGCGTCGTCCCCGCCAACAACATCCCCTACGCCAACAACCAACAGCTGTGTCGCGAGTTCGCGGCTCGGCAAGGCATTAAAGTATACGACGTCGACGCCGGCATCGGCTCGCACGTCTTGACGGAGGAGGGGCTGGCGCGCCCGGGCGGAACGGTGGTCAATACCGACAGCCACATGAATATCGTCGGCGCCGTCGGCTGCCTGGGACAGGGCATGGGCGACGCTGACGTGGCCTTCGCCTTCCGCACCGGCCGCACCTGGCTGGAGGTCCCGCCTTCGGTCAAAGTAGTATTGACGGGTAAGTACAAGTGGCCTACGACGGCCAAGGACGTCGCGCTCGCGATGCTCCGCGAGTTCGGCTCGAGCGGCCTGTTGGGCAAAGCGGTGGAGTTGTACGGGGCCGCCGCGGACGCCCTGTCGCTCGAGGAGCGGTGCACCGTCGCGTCGATGGCGACGGAGTTGGGAGCTATCGCTATTGTCATCCCGCCGAGCGAGGAAGTGCTGCAATGGTGCGAGGGGGCGGCGGGGGTCGAGGTAGAGGGCGTCTACGCCGACGACGACGCGTCCTACGAAGCGACGTACGAGCTTGACGTCGACGGCCTGGAGCCGCTGGTGGCGTGCCCGCCGTCGCCGGCCAACGTCAAGGCCGCGAGCGAGGTCGCCGGCAAGGAAATAGGCTCGGCCTTCTTCGGCTCGTGCACCAACGGCCGGGTGGAGGACTTCCGCGTCGTCGCGCGGGTGATGTCGGGTCGGCCCGTCGCCCGCGGCGTGGTGGCGTACGCGGTCCCGGCGACGCGGCGCGTTTACGGCGCGATGCTGGCGGAGGGCCTGGCCGCGGAGCTCTTCGGCGACGGGTTCGTCGTGTCCAACGCCGGCTGCGGCGGCTGCGCCCAGGGCCAGATCGGCATAACGGGCAAGGGCGAGGTCCAGGTCTCGACCTCCAACCGCAACTTCCCCGGCAAGCAGGGCGCGGGGGAGACGTACATTTGCTCGCCGGCCACGGCCGCGGCCTCGGCGTTGATGGGGAGCATTACCGACCCGCGGGAGGTGGCGTGATTATGGCGGGGCCGCTGGTTATAGAAGGCCGCGTTTGGCCCGTCGTCGACTCCTCCGGGATATACGTAAGCGACGTAGATACCGACCAGATCTACCACAATGCCCATCTCGCCGTCACGGACGTGGACGAGATGGGCCGGCACGCGTTCGGCAACCTCGCGGGCTGGGAGGATTTTCCGGCGAAGGCGAAGCGCGGCGACATCCTGGCGGTGGGCGCGAACTTCGGCGCGGGCTCGAGCCGGCAGCACGCCGTCGACTGCTTCCGCGCGCTGGGCGTCGCCGGCGTCGTCGGCATCTCCTTCGGCGTCATCTACAAGCGAAACGCGATAAACGCCGGCTGGCCTTTGGTGGAATGCCCCGATGTGATTGAATTGGAGCTCGCGGCGGGCGACGTTTTAAAAGTTAACTTCAAGACCGGCGAGCTGGAGAATCGAACGCGGGGCAAGGCGGCGGCGGCGAGGCCGTTTTCCCGGGTGCAGATGGACATTTACCTGGCCGGCGACCTCTTCGCCTACGGCTCAAGCCTGGGCGTCTGACGCGCCGCGGTTCAGCGTAATTTCTTTGAAAACGTCAGGCCGCGGCCTTCCAGCGCCGCCATGAACGGCCCGGCTTCGAGTGCGACCTCCGGCGGCAAGGCGCACGTCAACCCGGAGGTCGGCTTCGCCTTGGCCGAGGGCGACGAGCTCGTCGTCATCGCCCTTGACGAACCCCAGTTATAGGGAACCGATTTTATAATGCAAAAAAGCCGGCCCGCGGGCCGGCTTTTTCCTTAACTCGGGTTAATATGAGAATAGCGCTTTGATTTTACCCAACGACGTCGGTAAAACCGACGGCTCGGCTACGTAGTGAAGGATGATGGGCGCGGAACCGCAATTGCCGACGGCCCAGCCCTCCTCCGGCGATATGAAACTCACGCCTTTAAGGACCGTGCCGGGCGGCGCGGGCGAATGGACCTGGAACCATTGCCCGCCGCGAAAATGCAGTATGGTGTTCCCGGCCCCCACGATCCAAGCGTCTTCGGTCGATATCACGTCTACGTCGTGGAGGTCGCATTTGACCGGCGAGGGTTTAATTTCCCACTCGTTGGCGGCGTAGCATATTATCGTGCCGCCGTCGCCGCAGGCATAGCCGAAGTAATACCAGTCGAAGTCAACAGCACGCAATGTCTGCCGAGTCGGCGACAGGTACTTTTCCCACCGGAAATACCCATAGTTCGGGATCGCGATTAGGCCGTTCTCGCCGACGGCCCAGACTCGCATGTGCGACCCCGCGTACGCGATCCCGTAAACCGTCTCGTCGAAGGTCGTCCTCTCGGCTTCCCAGCCTCCGAAACCGCCGGACCAAATTTGGCCGCTGGCGTTCTTCCCGGCCGCCCAGAAGCCGTCCGCCCACAGGTAATGGATAGTCTGAATGTCGGTCGCGTTAGGCGTGGCTACCTTGTCCCAGGAACCTTCGGCCGACGGCGACGTTGGATGCCGGCGGAAACCCAGCATCGTTCCATTGTCGCCACCTGCCCAACCGAAGTTTTGATAACTTTCGATGAGCCCGACGGCGTGAAGGTCGGCCGTCGTCAGGTTATGTTCGTACCGTTCCCAACCGTCTTCCGAGTAGTGGAGGAGCAAGCCGGCGTTGCCGCATATCCATCCGTTGTCCGTAGTTTTGAAATCCACGTCGTTTAAGACGCCGCCGCACGGCGCCGGGACGACGTACCAACCGGCAAAGGCGCTGGCCGCGCCCCACACGATTGCCAAGGCCGTTACGGCGTTAGTTTTCCCCGCCATTTCGAGCCCTCCTCGATTGTCCGGGTTCGCTTATTCCTATTGAATTTATATTATAAACTATATAATTTTTCAAGTATAAAATATCGGCGCGCGTTGCGCGTTGCGGCGGCCCGAAGATACGTTAAAAGCCGGCCCGCGGGCCGGCTTTCGTTTTATTCGTGCGCGGGGGGATTCTATTCCAAACAGTGGATATTCCGCTCTGCGCACATCTCCTTGAGGATGTCGGGCCACACCGTCACGCTGACCTCGCCCAGGTGCGCCGTGCGCAGCAGGTACATATAGGTGCGCGACTGGCCTATGCCGCCGCCGATGCTGAGCGGGATCTCGTCGTTCATGATGCCCTTGTGGTACGGCAGGTTCAGGAAGTCCATCTGGCCCGTTATCTCGAGCTGCTTTACGAGCGTGTCCTTGGTGACGCGTATCCCCATGGAGGTAAGCTCGTGGCGCCGCTTCGTTATCGGGTTCCAGACGAGGATGTCGCCGTTCAGGCCGTGCACGGGCCGGCCGTCCTTCGAGGTCGCCTCCGTGACCCAGTCGTCGTAGTCGGCGGCGCGCATCTCGTGCGGGTAGCCGTCCTCCAGGGTCCAGCCGATGCCGTATATGAAGACGGCGGGGTACTCTTGTAGGATGGCCGTCTCGCGCTGCTTGCGCGGCAGGTCCGGGTACTTGGTGAGGATGTCCTCGGCGTGGATGAACGTGAGTTCCTTGGGGATGTCGGGGTACTTGTCCGTCTTCAGCTGGGGAAATTGCTCTTTGGCGAATTCGCCGGCGCCGTGGATGACTTTCCATATTTTCTTCACGGTGTCGGTGAGGTAGTCCAGGTTGCGCTGTTCCGCGGTGATTACTTTCTCCCAATCCCACTGGTCGACGTAGCAGCTGTGGTCGTGGTCCAGGAAGTAGTCCTTGCGGACGGCCTTCATGTCGGTGCAGATGCCCTCGCCCACTTCGCAGCCGAACTCCTTGAGCGCCGGGCGCTTCCACTTCGTCGCCGCCTGGACGACCTGGGCGTCGATGGGGTTCTTGTCGTAGTCGTTCGAGATGTGGAATTCGATGGGCGTGCGCGAGCCGTCGCGGTCGAGGTTGTCGTTCACGCCGCTCAGCACGTCCACGATAAGCGGGACCTGGACCATGAACAGGTTGAGCTCCTCGCACAGATTCTTCTCGATATAATCCTTCACCGCGAAGAGGGCCTTCATCCGGTCCTTGGCGTTGAGCAACGGCTCGTAGTCGTTGGGGAGGACCTTCTCCAGCTCGTCGTAACTGCCGATGCCGGGGCCCGCGAGGTCAGCTTTTTTATCCGCTTTCGTCATTACATACCTTCCTTGTTTTAAAGGCAATGAGCGCATCGATGATTTATTCGAAGGCCGGGATTATAATATATTCCGGCCGGGGATTAAAGTATTTTCGGAGGTGGGTACGCCGTCGGGCGGGCGATTCCCGGAGGCGGCACGAAGGCCCCCCGACCCCGCGTCTTCCCTCGGCGGACGGGTAGTTATGGAAAGGGTTGCGTTCGGCGTAAAACCCCTCGGGGCTACGTAGGCAAGTCCAGCCGATATTTCCTGAGCAACGTCACCGCCGCGGCCGTCGGGTCGGCGTGCGACTCGTCGCCCGCGAAGTAGGGCCAGCCGCCGTCGTCGTTCTGCGTCTCGGCCAGAAGCTTCAAACATTCCTGGACGTCGCCGTCGGCGGCGCGCCGGCCCAGCCCCAGGAACGCCGGCAGCGGGTTCTCGATGGGGTTGCGCCAGCCTTCTTTCTGCCGGCCTAGCGCGCCGGCCAGGCCCGCGAAGACGTCGTGGTTGGCGGCTACGCCCGCGGCGAGCAGGCCTTGTACGACGCCCGGTATCGTCCACAGGTCCGTCCGGTCGGGATAGCTTTCGGCGACTTGCCCCGGCCACCCGCCGTCCTTATTGCGCGCCCGCAACAGGAAATTTCGGGCAAGTATAATATTTTTATCGAAATCGCCCGCGGCCGCGAGCGCCACCATCGCGTCGCCCGTTATCCACGTAACCGGGTTCTCGGCCGAGTACCAATCCCATTCCGGCTTTAACGTCCCGGCCAACGCGGCGTTCTCGCTGAACCCGCCTTCCTCGCGCTGCATGGAGGCGAGCCAGGCCGCCCCCTTTTGCGCGGCCTCACCCTCGCCGGCGCGCGCGAGCAGTTCGACCCTCCGCGAGGTGGCGGGGACGCCCCCCGGTTCCCCCTTCGGGCGCGAGCCCGCGAAGGAGCCGTCGTCGTTTTGGGAGCCGGTTATTTCGGCGACGAGCTCGGCCTTGGCGCGCGGTACGTCGACGCCCGCGAGCCTGAGCTCGAGGTGGTGATGAGCCTTACCGGCTGAGATTACGTAATCGGAGGCTTTCTGAAGAGACCCCATTTAACGTCCTCTCCGCGACGGGCCGGGGAAGTCCGAACACATTTAGTTCGGGGCGTCTAAGGCCGGGCGCGATAGTGGAAGTTCTGGAAGTAGTATTCCCGCGACGGCGCCAACTCCTCCGGCTTGGGGCGGTACTTCTTGGGCGCGTTTAAAATTCGATGGTGAACCTCGGCGATGAGGTCGCTGCTGAACTGCCGCTGCTCCATAAGCATTTCGGCGGCGGGGACTTTGGATTCGGATCTGCCCTGCAATACGTCGACGACGTGGGCGTCCGCCGCCAGCGAACTCACCGTGGCGTCGATGATCTCCAGGCGGAGTTGCTCGCCCCATTTCGTGTCGGGGACGTACGCGGCGCAGAAGTCGACCGCGACCTTGGCCGTCGGCACCGTCTGATTGATAATGGCTTGTTCCAACCGGCCGGGGTCGTCGGCGAAGCCGCCCGCCTCTACCAACTCGTCCAGCTCCCTCCGCGTTTCCAGAAAATCCTCGAAGACCTTCCGGCACTCGGCGAGCCAGACCGCGGTGGGGACGGTCCCGACCTTTTTGGCTTTTATAACGCCTTTGGGCAGGGGCCCGGCCTCGCCGCCCGCAAGGCCGACGAACGCGGCGAGCGTCGAGAGTATTATAAACGCGTAAAGTTTTTTCCCCATAATAATTACGGCGTCGCTTCGGCGCCCGTGCGGGCCGCTTCGCCCGCCGCTCTCCCTATGATGGCCTTGGCCGTCGGATTGCCGGGGTCGAGCATCAGTATGTCCGCGCAATGCTTCGTGGCCGCCTTGAAGTCGCCCGCCTCCAGGAGATACCGGGCGAGGTGGAGGCGCGCCGGTATGTTTTGACGGTCGATTTTAGCCAGCGTGGTATTGAAGATCTTCCGCGCGAAAATCTGGTCCGACTCCATCGCGCGGGCGGTGTAGGCGAGAGCGATCATATTGTTAACCGAGGAGAGGTAGTCGCGGAGGTAAGTCTGTTCCGGTTTGCTGAGCTGCGAGGCGAAGTTCATCACCGCCGAGCCCAGGCGGATTATACGGTCCGCGGCCTCCCGCGATTCTTCCTTGCCGGTAACGTCCATCAGCCAGAACCTCATGACCAACAAATACAACCAGAAGAGGTCGCGGCGCAGGTGGGCGGTCTGGACCAACGTCAGCACGCGGTCCAACGTGCGTTTCTTGAGCGCCTCCGGGAGGAACGCGAGCACCTCGTGGTCGAGGAAGGAGACCACTTCGAAGATGGCGATGGTGATGGCGGAGTCCTTGAGCTTCTGTTGCCGGTCGGAGGCGAATTTCACGGCGAAATTCTTACCTTGCTCCAGTATGGAGCGCACGTTTCCGCTTACGAAGAATTTGTAGGCCTGGCCCGAACGGGAGAACCCCTCCACCTTTTTCCCGATGTTTATGGTGAAGCCGTCGATGCGCGGTACCGCGTCGCGGCTCCGCATTCGCCAACCTTTCGTTTCTCGTATTACTTTCCCGGTGTGAACGCCTATGCCGACGTCGAACACTAACCCCTTGTCCTCGAAAGCGCCGAAGTTGAAGTCGGACGTGAGCCAGGCCAGTTTCATTTTCAAACCCAGCTGCAGCGCGGAGCGTACGTCGTATTCGTTGTTCCCCGAGTAGAGGAATACGCGTGCCTCGTCGCCCTCGATGTCCCACTCGTAGTCTTCGCCGGTCCGAATGTCTACGCCGCGGCCGGACATGTTCTCGCGGGGCACGTAGCGGTAGCGCAGGATATGGTCCGCGATGACGTCGAACAGCAGCGACTGGAACTCCGTCAGCATTTTATTGTAGCTGGCCGCGTCCTGCACGCCCGAGATTCCGGTCGAGTTGATGATGTCCACGAATAGAACCGTGGCCCGTATTTCGTTGTTATTCTCTTCCTGATCCGTACGCATTTTAGATCTGCAGGCTCTTACGTTTTTCGCGGATGAAATCTTCCAGGTACGAAACCCTCTCGGCCAGGCTGGCTTCTATAACTTCGCGGAAGTGCTGTTCTTCGGTGGTAAAGGCGTCGAATTCCTCTCGGAAGCCGGCCAGCATCTTCGCCGTGGCGTCCCGGAAGTGTTCCAGTTCCCTCACCCGTTCGTGAAGAACCGCCGCTTTCTTGTCTAAAACCTGTTTGGTTTCGTTTACTGTCGAGCTCGATTTTTCTATTTGCGCCGCGAATTGGGCGAGCACGTCGTTCACGTTATTTCGCAACGCCTCGTTGTCCTGAGCGCTCTTCTCGTTCGCCGCTTCGACCTGTTCGCGTATCGTACGCGTCAAGCGTTCGATGTCGGCGAACGATTTGTCGAGCGCCGCGCGGTGTTCCGCGGCGTTGCTCTCCTGCGTCGCGAGCCGCCGCTCCACCTTCTCCAGGATGCCGCCCAGTTTGGCGCGCACCGTCAAGTACAGGAATGCCGTGGCGCCGGCGGCGAAGGCCGCGACTATCACCGCCGGGTAGGGCGAAACGAGGTAAAACGCGGCGGCTACGGCGACCGCCGCCAACACGAGCACTACCGCGAACAATATGTCGAACAGCCGAAATCCCATCGTCACCATCCCGCGTTACGTCCGCGTTTCTTTTTCACCTATCGCCTACATTCTATCACACGGCAGTTTTTTGGTCAACAAACCTTTGTCGTTCTGAAATAACGATTTACGGGCGCCGGTGAGGGTTTTTTACCGCTGCGGTTCTTCCGGGCGTCGGCTCCGCGTTCGCCACACCCGCCACCAGAAACGGTTCATCTCGGCTAATATTTTCGCGATTACGGCCGGCGACGCGAGCGTCGAGCGGCCGGCGCGCCGCGGGAAGTAGTGGACGCCGAGCCGGGTGACGCGTAGCCCCGCCAGCTTAGCCCGGGCGAGCATCTCGGCGTCGATGAACGACCCCTCCGACGTCAGCGGGAGTTTCCGCAGGGACTCTTTGGTGAACAACTTATACGAGAAGTTAACGTCTTTGACGCCCAGGCCGAACAGCGCGTTTACCAGCCGGTTATATACGACGGAACATACGGCGCGCCACCAGCCGTCGCCGCCCTCCAGCCGGTAGCCGGTTACGACGTCGGCGCCGTCGCGGAGCAGGAGCTCGACGCCGCGGTGGATATCGCGGAAGTCTATGGGCAAGTCGGCGTCGGTGTAGAAGACAAGGTCTTTGGTGGCCGCGGCGACGCCGGTGCGCAGCGTTCGGCCCAGCTTGTAGTTGCGGTCGTGGTGTACCGTTTTCACCTCCGCGTATTTAGCCGCGAGCTCGTCGGCCAGCGCCGGCGTCCGGTCCGTCGAGCCGTCGTCCACGACGACGATCTCGAAATCGTCGTGCCGCGCGGCCAGCACCTCCCGTACCCCCTCCACCGAAGCCGCGACGTTGGCTTCCTCGTTAAACGTGGGGAATATTACCGTTATCGACGGTTTGACGCTGTCGGAGTTTTTCGCCATATGCCCATCGTTTTAGTTATTACCGTAACGGCTCGGGGCGGCAAGATTTATAACGAGGAGCGGGGGCGTCGGGCAGCGCTACGTCATGCTACGGGCGAGGCGGTGAATCTGCGGGAGGAGCTCGGCCACGGCGCGTACGGCGACCGGCTCCACGACGACCC
>CBFCYS010000090.1:0-10622 GCA_965602215.1 uncultured bacterium | reverse complement strand
GCCAGGTGGTTTGTCGCGTGCGCGGCGTTCGGCGCCGCGGCCGCGTTCGTCCTATGTGCGTGCGAGGAAACGCCGACGGAGCCGGAGCCCCGTTGGGAGGCGCCGGCGTACGCGGGGCGGTGGGGTTCCAAGGGTACCGGCGACGGGCAGTTCGACTGGCCCACGGACGTAGCCGTAGCCCCGAACGGGAACGTCTACGTCGCCGACTGCCTGAACGAACGCGTACAATACTTTACGGCTACGGGTTCGTTTTTGGGTAAGTGGCGTTTGAAGGAAACGTCGGAGATCTTACGCCAGCGCCCCCGGGGCATAGCGGTGGCAGCCGACGGGGCCGTGTACGTCTCCGACCACTCCAACAATAACGTCCAACGCTTCACCTCGAGCGGGAGTTTCATCTCCCGATGGGGAGTCCCCGGCGCGGGCGAAAGCCAATTCGATGGCCCGATGGGGGTCGACGTTGCGGCCGACGGCACCGTCTACGTCGCCGATAACCGCAACAACCGCGTCCAGCGCTTCAACGCCGCCGGTTCGTTCGTCGGCGCGTGGGGCTCCTACGGCTCGGGCGACGGCGATTTCCGCGGCCCTTACGACGTCGCGGCCTGCCCCGACGGCAGCGTCTACGTTACGGACCACAACAACTCGCGGATACAATACTTCACCGCGGCCGGCTCTTTCCTCGGCGCGTGGGGCACCTACGGCTACGGCGAGGGCGAATTCAACTACGCGGCCGGCGTGGCGGCGTCGAGCCGCGGCCCGATATACGTCACGGACGCCGGTATCGTCGGTAAGGTGGGGAACGACCGCGTCCAGGTCTTCACCACGGCCGGCGGCTGCCTGGGTACTTGGGGCGGCCATGGTTCCGGCGAACGCCAATTTGATATACCCAATGGCATAGCGATTACGCGCGACGGCACGGTCTACGTCGCCGACTCGGAAAACAACCGGATCGTGTACTACCGCTAGAGGAACGTTCGGATATCGAATACTCGGTGACGCGGTTGCCGGATACCATCGCCGGACTTCCGGATACCTACCGGATAGTAAGCGGCGTCCCCGTTGAGCCGGGAGGCCGTGTCTACGCTACCGATACCGCCAACGGCCGCGCTACGGGGTGAAGCGGGGGCGAGGTTCGTACCGTAGCGTTTGCGCGTCGTCCCCCGGGAGGTAAAAAATGAAGACGGCCAGGTGGTTTGTCGCGTGCGCGGCATCGGGCGCCGCGGTTGCGTTCGTCCTATGCGCGTGCGAGGAAACGCCGACGGAGGAGCCGGCGTGGGAGCCGCTCCAGTTCCTCGGCCTATGGGGTACCGAAGGTACCGGCGACGGCGAGTTCCTGGCGCCGACCGGCGCCGCGGTAGCGTCGGACGGGACCGTATACGTCGCAGATTTCTCGCGCCACGACGTCCAGTATTTCACCGCGGCGGGGAGTTTCCTGGGCCGTTGGGGCGAATACGGCGACGACGACGGCGAGTTTCAGCACCCGTGGGGTTTGGCCGTGGCGAGAGACGGCATGGTCTACGTGGCGGACAGCCACAACCACCGCGTGCAATATTTTACGGCGGACGGAAGTTTCCTCGGCAAATGGGGTAAGGCCGGCGGCGGCGACGGCGAGTTCGACACCCCCACCGGGATCGCGGCCGCGCCGAACGGCAACGTGTACGTCGTCGAGGCGGGCGATACGGGCCGGGTCCAATACTTCACGGCCGCCGGGAGCTTCCTGAATAAATGGACCGGTCGGGGGAACGGCGACGGCCGGCTCGTGGGCGCGACATATTTAACTTTCGCGCCGGGCGGCAACGCCCTGTACGTCGCCGACGCCGGCAACGACCGCATCCAAATCTTCACGGCCGCCGGCGTGCCGCTCGGCAGATGGGGCGTGGAAGGGTCGGGCGCGGGCGAGTTCCGGCGGCCCACCGGCGTCGCCGTTGAGCCCGGAGGCCGCGTCTACGTTACCGACACCGCCAACGACCGGGTGCAAGTATTCTCGGCCAAAGGGGAATTCCTGGGCAAGTGGGGCAGCCGGGGGAGGAACGACCGCCAGTTCTACGGCCCGGGCGGGATCGCGGCGGCTCGCGACGGGACCGTCTACGTCGTGGACCGCGGCAACGACCGCGTCGCGTATTATCGCTAACGCCGGCGCGAGCGTGTAAGCGAAGGCCTCGATCCGGGTCGGAAATAATTGCCCCGGCGCTCCCGGCGTGTTAAACTCCGACGCGCATAGAAAAGGAGTGAGGAAGATGAGAAAAAAATACGTGTGGCGTATTTCCGGCGCCCTGGTTATAGCTGTGGCCGCGTTGATTGTTGCGGCCTGCGAGGATACCCCCACCGAGCCCGAACCCGAGGGGCCGCAGTTCGTCGGCAAGTGGGGAACTGAAGGTTCCGGCAACGGCGAATTCGACGAACCTCACGACGTCGCGGTGGCGGCCGACGGTACGGTGTACGTTACGGACATCGGCAACAATCGCGTTCAGTACTTCACGTCCTCCGGCTCGTTTCTGGGCAAGTGGGGCGGCAGCGGCAGCGGGAACGGCAAGTTCGCCGAGCCGAGCGGCATCGCCGTCGGGCCGGGCGGTACGGTTTACGTGGCCGATTCGTCTCTCTTCCGGGTGCAGTATTTCACCTCGAGCGGGAGCTTCCTCGGCAAGTGGGGTTCTTTAGGCGAGTTAGAGGGCGAATTTAAATTCCCCGACGGCGTCGCCGTTAGCAGCGACGGCAACGTTTACGTGGCGGACACCGGCAATCACCGGATCCAGTTCTTCTCGCCGACGGGCGATTACATGGGCGGCCGGGGTTTTCCCAACCCGGGCAATGACGACGGTTTCTTCGACTCGCCCACCGACGTGGCGGTCGCGCCAAGCGGCACCGTGTACGTCGCCGATTGTTACAACCACCGCATCCAGTATTTCTCGAACGACATGCGTTTCTTCCGGGGTAAGTGGGGTACGGAGGGCGAACGCGACCGCCAGTTCGAGTACCCCCGCAGCGTTACCATAACGCCGGACGGTTCCGTATACGTCGCCGAGAGTTCCCGGGTGCAGTATTTTTCGGAGGGCGGCGCTTTCCGGGGCAAGTGGGGTACCCAGGGGTCGGGCGACGGCGAGTTCAACCGGGCGAGGGGGACGGCGTCGTCAAGCAGCGGCCTGTTTTACGTTGTGGATTCCGTCAATAACCGGGTGCAATACTTCAAGTAACGTTCGACCCGCGCGCCGCGGGGCCCCTATCCATCGTGCCTCGGCGGGAAGGTTTCGAAAAAAGAGCCGTAAGTAATAAAACCCGGGCCGTCGGCCCGGGTTAATTACTTCCCATCAAAGTAGAATCGTACGTAGGTTCGCGTAGGCGGCTAACCTAATTACGCCGCCTATTTAGTTTCGGCTTCCACTTTGGCGATGTACCGTTTGGCTTTCGCGTTGGTGGGGTCGATGGCGAGGGCGCGTTTCCAGGTTTTGAGCGCCGCCAGCGAGGACCCCTTCGAGTAGAGGTCGAGGCCCTGGTAGAGGTACGCCTCGACCAATTTGGCGCGCGCCGCCCCGTACGTCGGGTATTCGTTTACGACGTCGGCGAGTACCGTAATCGCCTGACCCAGAGCTCCCCGCGAGAGCAGCGCGTTCCCCTGGCGATACCGCTTAACCGCTTCGGTCGGGATTACGGAAGTCTTGACCTCGGTCTCGATCTCGGGTTGTTCCTCGGGGGGGAGCTTGGCTATTCTTACGGCCAAAAGACGTCGGGCCTCGCCGAGGAGTTCGGCGGCTTCCTCGTTGTCCGGGTAGGCCGCCAAAATTTCTTCACATAATTTTATCGCTTCGAGGTAGGCGCCGCGGTCGTTCGCCGCCTCGGCCTCGGAAACCTTTTCGGCGACGCGTTTTTCTTCCGCTATGCGGGTCGCCTCTTCGGCCTCGAGTTCGTTTACCCGCTCGAGGTATTCGGTGGCCAGGAAGTCGTCGGGCACCAGAACTAAGGCGTTGTCGAAGGCGTGCCGAGCTTGTTTCCAATCCTGGGCTTTGAGAAACTCGTCGCCCTCGGCAAGGTTTACGTAGTACTCGGCCTTGACGTTGTATTCGCGCGCTACTTCGTCGTTCGGGTCCCAATTCAATACCGAGGCGAAGCGTCCGGCGGCCCGTTCGTAGTTGCCGGCGTCGAAGTAGGCCAAACCTTCGGCGAGCCATTCCTCGAGCTGGCGCCGTCTTTCCTCCGCCGTGCGGGATTCCCGGCCGGGGTTCACCGAGACCGAAAGGTAGTGGTAGCCGCCCAGTTCGCGGTTGAGGTAGCAATAGTCGAAGGAGAACAAGTCCGTGCAGAAGCCGACGCCGCCGTTGGGGCGAACGGTGGTGGAGCCCCGTTCGGGGCGCGAGCCCAGGACGCCTCCCCGCGCGGCGAACATCGACGAAATTAAAACCTCGATGCCGACGCCTATGTCGACCGGCTCTTCGGCCGGCCCCGAGACGGCGAGCGTCAGGCGGTGGTCGCCGAAGTAGCGAGCCCACGCGGCGCCCAGGTTTACGCGCAACGGCTCGCGGTAATCGCCGGTGGAGGTTGCCCTCGACGCGGCGAGCAGGTTTTCGGCCGAGACGCCCAGCGTTAAAGGACCGCCGGCGACCTCGGGCGTCCGGACGTACGTGCCGACGTCGCCGCCGAGCGTCTGGTAGTCGCGTTCGCCCAGAGGGTCGGCTTTGTGGCGGTCATAGTTAAGGGCGGCGCCCACCGCCAGCCAACGGACGGCGCGGACGGCGTAGCCCAGCGACAGGCGGTCGTCGTGGTATAAGTAATTGCCGAGGGGGTTATTATATCGGTCGTACGATTCGACTTCATTTACCAAAATGGTCCCGAAACCGCCCGCAAACGTACCGTATTTACCCAGCGGAATGCCGCCGCCCACTATTTCGGACGTGCTGTGGGGCGCGGCCAGGGCCTTGTGGGTAAAGCCGAATTGCATCGACGGGAGGTCGGCGAGGCCGGCGGGGTTAAGCCCCAGGGAGTAGAAGCCCGCCGCGAGCGCCGGCCCCTTGGCCAGCGCCTCGGCTCGAGCGTCGGCGAAGGCCAGGCGGTTGGCGGCGCCGGCCGCGGCCGCGGCACAGCAGGCCAACGTCAAAGCTATCCGGAGGTTTTTTACGTTCAGGGGCATGGGGCGTGCGTTTTAGGGAACGGCGGGCCTTTTATCTATGGGCGACGGCGACGAAGGTGTCGCGGTACAACTCGCCTTGGATAGTGAGCTCGAGGACGACAACGTACGGCTCGGGCGCGACTAAGTCGCCCCTGTCGTCGCGGCCGTCCCATTCTATCTCTTGCTCTCCGGGCGAATATCTACTGCCTTCGAATAACGTGCGTACGCGGTTCCCTTCGAAGTCGTATATATAAATAGAGGCCGTCCCCTCCGAGGGGACTTCAAACGCGACATTAGCGTATTCATCGGATAGCTCTTCATAGCGGTAGCCGGCGAAGAACGGGTTCGGGTACACATGAAGGTCTAAATCGTAATCGCCGGCGGCGGCGCCGCCGACGAGGCAGCACGTTCCGGCGAGTAGGAGCGAGAACAACAAGGGAAGTTTGCCCAACTTCACGTTAGCGAAGCTACCATAAATATAGGCCATTATCAATATCTTTTTCCGAGCCTTCCGCCGTTTATCCCGGCGCGCGAAAGCCGGTTAAAAAGCCGCCCGCGAGGGCGGCCGGCGTTCGCGCGAATGGCGTTAGCGGAACAGCGCTTTAACGCGGCCGACGGATGAGGGTTCGACGGCGTCTTCGGTGCTGCACCTGCCGTAGCAACGAACGGAATTATTATTGGTATCGGCGACAAAGGCAAGTATCCGGTCCCAGATGCCGTTCCGTGGTATCGCGACGTCCAGCGGGTTACTCAATTCAGCCCCGGTAAACGAACCGAGGAAGGAGCCGTTCGGGTCGAAGTACTGGACGCGGTCGTTCCCGGAATCGGCGACGAAGACGGTATTTTCAAACGGCCAGACGGCGACTCCTCTCGGGGATTCGAATGCGCCTTCGCCGGAGCCCCGAGAGCCCCATTTGCCGAGGAAGTACCCTTTCCAGTCGAAGTATTGAATGCGATTGTTGCCCAGGTCGGCCACGTAGACGCGGCCGTCGGGCGTTACGGCCAGGCCCCGGGGCTCAATGAATTCGCCGTCGCCCGAACCCCACTTGCCCCATTTACGGAGGAAGGAGCCGGTCGACGTGAAGACTTGAATGCGGTTGTTAGTGGCGTCGGCCACGTAGACGTTGCCGTTCGGCGCGACGTCGACGTCCCAGGGGTTTTTGAATTGGCCGTTGAAGTCCCCCCATTCACCCCACTTCCCGAGGAAGGTGCCGTCCGCGGTGAAGTATTGGATGCGGTGGTTGGACCTGTCGGCCACGTATACGTAATTCCGCACGACGTCCACGCCCACCGGGTAATAGAAATCGCCGTCGCCGCTCCCGCGCTTCCCCCATTTACCTTTGAAGGAGCCGGTCGAACCCGTCCAGGTGAAGTACTGGATGCGGTGGTTGTTGGTATCGGCTACGTAGACGGTGCCCTCGGCCTCGGGCGCGACGGCTATGCCCGACGGATATATGAAATCGCCGTCGCTCATCCCGAACGAACCCCAATTGTTTTTATAGCCCCAGTAATAATCGGCGAAGGCCGCCGTAGTGGCTAACGTAAAAACCGCGATTATCAGAAACGCGCGACATCTCATAGTATTGCCTCCTGTTTGACGCTCGAGCCGGCGCCTGCGACAGTATTCTATATTCTAATAAAAAAACGGCGTTTGTCAACGAAAAAGGGAGCGTGGATGCGTACGCGCCGGGAAGTCGAACGTCGGGCCCACGGCGTACTGGACGGCGCGACGGCGTCGGTGCCGCGGCGCTTTACCCGAAAATAGATATTGACAAGTTAAAAGTGTTTATTTAGAATATCGGCAGTTAATAATGGAGGTCCGAAATATGGGTTATAAAAAAGTGATATTGTTTCTCGCGTTCGGCGTATTGATGATAACCGCGCTGAGTTGCGACGACGACCCACCACCTATTCCTGAAGCCGTGCACTATTGCAATTACCTGCCGACGGATTTCGTTAACGACCAGGGCAATAAGTGGGTATACCAGGTAGTCGAAGAGAGTAAGTTCGGCCCCCGTGAGGAGTATAAGTTAACCTATGAGATAACGTCGACGAAACAGAATTACGAGGGGTTCCCGACGGCGTACGTAATTACCGTTACCGGCCAAGGTTCGCCGCCGTACGACGTTATCGTCGCCCCCGATGACGTTACATGCTATGTCGAGCGGCAGATGTGGTCTTACCTGATAGCAAACACGATAGAGATAGGCGGTTGGACCCAGACCGGCCTCGTCAACGACCTTCCGCTGGAATATCGCCGTAACGTGCAGGTTGACGTGCCGGCGGGTAAGTTCGGAAAAGACGATATTTGCGTAGAACTCTACTACGATAATGAGAACGAGGTCGAACCCGAATACTGGCGTGAAAACTACGCCCTGTACTATGGCCTTGTCCGGTACGAGAATAGTTATAAGAAGTACGACTTGGTTACGTATGAACTATTAGATTGGCGGAGCGTGAAATACGAGCTGGAAAGCTATGACGTGCCCGAATGGGAAAAACAGCCGTCGTTCAACCGGTAGGCATACGTAGGTAGAATAGGTTAGAAAAAGCGGCCTTTGCGGCCGCTTTCTTTTCGTTATAGGTGGCCCTTTACTTAAATAAGGCTTTGACCCGTCCCAGCGAGGCGGGGTAGACGGCGTATTCGGTATCGTCGAAATATTGCACCCGGTCGTTATTCCTGTCCGAGACGAACCCGCGCTCGCCTACTATATCGATATCGCCCGGGCTATTAAACTCGCCGTTCCCGTTCCCGAACTCGCCCCATTTACCGAGGTAAGAGCCGGCGGCGTTGAAGTATTGAATGCGGTGATTGCCGCTGTCGACCACGAAGACGTTGCCGTTGGGCGCGACCGTTACGCTGACGGGCCTATCGAATTCTCCATTTCCCGTCCCTTTCCGTCCCCATTTACCCATGTAGTCGCCGTTCCGGTTGAAGTATTGAATGCGGTCGTTGAAGGTATCGGCTACGTAGATGTTGTTATTGGGAGCGACCGCTACGCCGGCGGGGTTGGCGAATTCGCTCGAGCCGGTTCCCCATTTACCCCATTGGCCGAGGTAAGAGCCGGTGGAGGTGAAGTACTGGATGCGGTGGTTGTTGGTATCGGCAACGTATATTTTACCGTCAGCCACGGCGTCGATCCCCCCCGGGTAGCTAAAGTAGCCGTTCCCGGTACCCGACGAACCCCAACGGCCCTTGTACGAACCGGTAGGCGTGAAGTATTGCACGCGGTGGTTGCGGCGGTCCGTCACGTAGACGTCGCTGGTGGGCGCCACCGTAACGCCTACCGGCTCGTTGAACTCGCCGCTGCCGGACCCGGGTTTACCCCATCCTCCTCGATAGGTACCCGTATCGGAGAAGTACTGGATGCGATTGTTCGAGGAATCGGTTACGTACACGTTCCCCAAGCTCGAGCTCGAGACGCCGAAGGGGATTTGGAACTCGCCCGCCCCCGAACCGCGGGTTCCGAACTGGCCTTTGTAGAGCCAATCACTCGAAGCGGGCCCGGCGAGAAATACCGATACAGTCAGTCCTATAATCGCTAATCTCTTCATCGGTCTTCTCCTTATTTTAAAGCCGTTGCGGCGAGTTTCGTCATCGAGATATTCTATCACGAACCCGGTTCATGTCAACCGATATCCGGCTCACCGGGTCGGCGTTGGGTATGCGTACTCCGCGACGGAGTTGCCGGCGCGATTATCGGCGGGTCACTCCCGGACTTTCAATTCCAGTTTGTAAATCCGCCGCGCGCCCGTATCTCCTGCGAAGAGGTAACCGCCGTCCCAGGCGAGCCCCGCCGGGTGCCACCCGGGCGTGCAGAATTTGCGGTCGACGTCGAAACCTTCGTCGCGATGGCGGTTGAGCCAACCGTTGCGCCAGTCCGCGGACCAGACGCGGCCGTCGGCCCTCGTCATTCCCCTTATGGTCTCGTCCCCGCCGCCGGCGCGCCACGAGCCGCCGGCCTGCCAGTCCTCGTCGAACTCGTAAACGCCCCGCGTCGCGGCGTCGAAGACGTAGAATTCGCCGGCGTGGAAGTACATGGCGCGGATGTCGGCGAGGCCGGTGGGGAAGCGGGTTAGCTCTCTCAGCCGGGGCTCGAGGGCGTGCCGGTAGACGTCGCCGGTGGCGCCGTGGGCTACGTAGAGGTACGTGCCGTCCGAGCATAGGGCCGAGGGCGGCCCGTAACTCGGCGTTACGGAAGAGAGAACTGAGCCCGTGCTCGGGTCGATTTTGTATATCAGGCCGGCGCCTTCCTCGTCGGCGAGCCAGATGTGCTGTTTGGCGTACGTCATGTCCGCCAACCCTTTACCCGGCGTCTTGTAGCTTTGGACGACGTCGAAGTACGAAACCCTTTTTGGAATCTCGGGTTCGCTGGGGCCCCGCCCGCAACCGGCCAACGGCGCCGACGCGAGCGCCGCGGCACAGGCGAGGACGAAACTGCGGGCGACCTTTTTCATTCGCCGGTAGCGGCCGCCGTTTCTACGGGGGCCGCGGCACTATCGGGGTTCGCCGATTCTCCGGCGTCGGGTTCCGGCGTCCCGAAGTCGAAGTATTCCTCGAACTCTTCTTGCTCTTGCAGCTCTTTTTCTTCCTCGATTTGAGCTTCTTCCTTCTTTTTGGAGTCGTTGATGCCTTGCCATATGGCGACCGTCGCTATGCCGGCGATGGCGATTATGCCGAAGACGGGGAAGCCTATGCCGCCCGAGGATTCTTCGCCCGGGTCCACCGGGCCGGTCGAGGCCGACGCCGCGGGCGCCCCCGCGACGACGAGGCCGCCGACCGCCACGGAAATCGCCGTTAAATACGCCAGGGATTTCTTTATACTTAACATCGTATGCCGCCTTTCTCGATATTCGCTTTTTTTGGTACATAACATTTTACCACCGGGGCGCGAACGTGTCAAAGGCTATTTACCGCTTACTCCGGCCTTGTGCCTTGCCCTCCGTTCTATTATAATGCGGGAAAATCGGAGAGGTGTTTGGATGAGGCTTCCGTGGACGCCGCCCCGCGACAAAGAATTCGACGTCGTAGGTATGGGCTGTGCCGCGATGGATATCGTCGCCGTCGTGGAGCGGCTGCCGGCGCTCGACGAAAAAATGCACGCGCTTACGATGGACCGCCAGGGCGGCGGCCCGGTCGGGACGGCGCTCACCGTCGTCGCGCGCATGGGCCTGGCGGCCGCGTTCGCCGGCCAGGTGGGCGACGACTTCGCCGGGCAATTTATAATCGACGAGTTTACGCGCGAGGGCGTCGACCTCCGCGGCGAGGTCGTCCACCCCCATACGCAGTCGCAGATATCGCTGGTGCTGGTCCACCGAGCGAGCGGGAAGCGTACCGTCGTCTCGGGCCGGGGCGAGCTCGCCGAGGCCGTGTGCGACCGCCTCCGCCACGAGCTGTCGCGGAAGGGGAAGATCCTGCACGTCGACGGCTACGATATGGACGCGGCCGTCTGCTTCGCCGACGAGTGCCGGGCCGCCGGCGGAATCGTCGTCTACGACGCCGGCTCCGTCAAGGAGGGGACGCTCG